>NZ_CP039250.1:4007500-4307500 GCF_004795895.1 Sphingopyxis sp. PAMC25046 | reverse complement strand
GGCGGCTTGCCGTAGCGTCATCGCGCGCCCGGCCGGCGCAGGGGAAGCAGAGGCGGCGACCACGTGCGACGAGCATCGCTTCATAGGGGCCATCGAAATTTTCGGCGATGATCGGGTCCTCGGCGGTCAGGCCGCCGGTCAGGCTACCGAAAGCGGGCAGAATCATCCGCCGCGCGTCGCCCGCGAAACAGGGGCGTGAAATCGGCCGGCCGCGAACGTTGATTCGCAATTTGGGGTGAAAATGTCCCGAGATTTCGGGCCGCGTCTCGTGCGCCAGGCTTTGATGGCGAAAGACGATGCCGTCGACGGTCAGTTCGTCGGCGACTTCGCCGCCCCACGCGCCCCCGGAGAGGCCGTCGTGATTGCCCGCGATCCACAGCAGCCGCGCCGATGCCGCCTGCCGCGCCAATCGCTCGGCCACCGCCGGCACGATGCGCGCCGCGGCGTGACGGTCGTGAAAACTGTCGCCCAGGCACCAGATCGCACGCGCGCCGGTCTCGGCGGCGAGCGCGGCAAGCCGGTCGAGCGTGTCGTGGCTGTCATAGGGCGGCAGCGGCTGGCCCAGCGCCGCATACCAGCTCGCCTTTTCCAGATGCAGGTCGGCGACGATCAGCGCGCCGTGGCGCGGCCAGAACAGCGCCCGGTCGGCCAGCATCTCGAACTGCTGGCCCGCAAAGGTAAAGGTCGGCGTGGCGGACATGGCATCGCTATGGCGGCGGCGCCGATCCGCCGCAAGCCTAACCGCCGATGCGGATTCCGTTGGCGGCAAAGCGCCGCCCAATGTCGCGGTTCGCCCGTTCGGGCAGGTCGAACACGACGCGCTTGTTCGGAAAATCGATCTCGACGCGATCGAACAGCGACAGGCTGTCCATGCCGAGCAGCAGCGCCGGCCGCTCGACGAGGCCCAGCGCGCGGAACGCCTGGCTGTCGGCGAAGCTGACGGGCAGGTCATTGACGTCCATGCCGTTGATCACGATGCGGCGGATCGCGGTGCGCACCGCCGGCACCGCCTCGCCGGTCACCGCGCCCAGCGTCGTCGGCAGAAAGGGCAAGCGGTTCGCGCGCTTCGCCGCGACCAGCTTTTGCAGCGCGATATTGCCGACGCTGGTCTGCGCGCCGGTATCGACGATGACGTCGATGCGTTTGCCGTCGAGCCGCGCGTCGGAAAGGATCAGTCGCCCCGCCGAATTGCGCGCTGTGACGACGATCGCATCATTGTCGCGGATGATCGGGCGCGCGCGCCTGCGCGTCTCCAATATCTCCATCGTTTCCTTGCGGAAATCGATCAGCACGCGCCGCTCCTCGAGCATGTCAACCCCGATCAGCCCCGCGGCGCCGATGTGGCGGCCGAAAAAGGCGGGGGCATCGACCGTGGCGAGGTGCAGGTCGGACATCCGCAGCGCCGCGACGCGGAAGCTCGGCACCACCGCCGACCCGCCGATCGTCGCGAGTTTGAGTTTCGCTCCTTCGGCGAGTTCGAGGCGCGCGGCGAGTTCGCGTGCGATCACCGTGCGCTCGGCGCCGGTATCGACAAGGAAGGAGAAGGGGCCTTCGCCGCCGACCATGACTTGCACCGCCATGCGCCGCGTCGCGTCGAGGTCGAAGGGCTGGATGAAGGGGACGACGGTGACTGGCGGCGCGACCAGTTCGGCGGGCGGTGTCGGGGCCGCGGCGGGGGCGGGCGCGGGATTGGCTGGCGCCGGCATCGCGCCAGAGAGCGGGGGGGCGGTGAGCCCGGGGGCGGCGAGCAGCAGCGCCAATGGGACGGACCACCTGATTGCACGGGTCATCGCTGGCATCCTCAACTGTCTTTGCGCCAGTCTACGCCTGTGCAGCCCTTGCGGCAAGCGATGCGGCGCCGGACGTCTCATTCCTGCGGGTTAACGCGCATCGCCTCCTCGGCCAGCGCATCGGCGAGTTCGCCGAGCAGCATGTCGTCGAGATCGGACGCGGCGACATTTTCGCGCCCGATCAGCACCAGCACGGGGATGGCGAGCGGGCTGATCCGGTCGAGCGTTCGGTGCAGCATCGTCCCCGCCGCGCGGTCGAGCAGGTCGCCCAGCCGCGCGACGTCGGTCAGCCGCTCGCGCGCGTCGGCCCACGCGGCCTCGAGCAGCAGATGGTCGGGTTCGTATTTGCGCAGCACGTCGAAGATCAGGTCGGTCGAAAAGGTCACCTGCTTGCCCGTCTTGCGCTTGCCCGGATGCTGGCGCTCGATCAGCCCGCCGATCACCGCGACCTCGCGGAACGCGCGCTTCAGCAGATGCGACCGTTCGACCCATTCGACGAATTCGTCGGACAAAATCTCGGCATCGAACAGATTTTGGGGGTGTGCCACGGGCCGCAGCGACCAGATCGCGATCGCATAGTCGGAGGCGACGAAGCCCAAGGGTTGCAGCCCGGCGCGCTCCATCCGCTTGGTAATCAGCATGCCGAGCGACTGGTGCGCGTTCCAGCCTTCGAACGGATAGCAGACGAGATAATGATGCCCTTCGTGCGGGAAGGTCTCGACGAGCAGTTCGCCCGGCCGCGGCAGCGCCGAGCGCAGCGCCTGCATCTCCAGCCAGAAGCGCACATCCTCGGGAAAGCGCTGCCAGCTCGCAGGATCGGCAAGGAAGCCGCGCACCCGGTCGGCGAGCCGCGTCGAAATCGCGAGCCGCGCCCCCATATAGCTCGGGATGCGCGCGGGGCGCGTCGTCGCGCGGACGATCAGGTCGGTGTCGCGGATCGCCTCGACCTCGAGGCTCAAACCGGCAAAGGCAAAGGTATCGCCCGGCGACAGCGTGCTGGCGAAATATTCCTCGACCTTGCCGAGCCGCCGGCCGTTCTTGAAGCGGACGTCGGCCATCGGCGCCTCGACGATGATCCCGGCATTGAGCCGGTGCTGCGCGGCGAGCCGGGGATGCGCGATCCGCCAGCGTCCCGGCCCATCGGGGGCGAGGCGGCGGAAGCGGTCATAGCTTTTGAGCGCATAGCCGCCATCGCGCACGAAACCGAGCAGCCGTGCGAAAACCTCCGCATCGATCCACCGATAGGGCGCCGCGCTTCGGATTTCGGCGAGCAGTTCGTCCTCGCGGAACGGCGCCGCGCAGGCGAGCGCCATCACATGCTGCGCGAGCACGTCGAGCGCGCCGGGGCGGAAGCGGTCGGCGTCGCGCTCGCCCGCTTCGACGGCATCGAGAGCCGCCTGCGCTTCGAGATATTCGAAGCGGTTGCCCGGCACGATCAGCGCGCGGCTCGGTTCGTCGAGCCGGTGGTTGGCGCGGCCGATGCGCTGGAGCAGCCGCGACGACCCCTTGGGCGCCCCCATCTGGATCACGCAGTCGACATCGCCCCAGTCGAGCCCGAGGTCGAGGCTCGCGGTCGCGACGAGCGCGCGCAGCCGTCCCTCGGCCATCGCGGCCTCCGCGCGCTCGCGCGCTTCGCGGTCGAGGCTGCCGTGGTGGATCGCGATCGGGAGCGACAGGTCGTTGACCTTCCACAGCTCCTGAAAGATCAGTTCGGCGAGCCCGCGCGTGTTGCAGAAGATGATCGTCGTGCGATTCCTTGCGATCGCCTCCATCACCTGATGCACCGCCCAGCGCCCCGAGTGTCCCGCCCACGGCACGGCGCCCTCGGGCAGCAATATCTCGATGTCGGGGTCGGCGCCCGCTTCGCCTTCGACGATCGTGACCGTGCCGGCGTCGGCGTCGGGGGCGAGCCAGCCGGCATATTGCACCGGATCGGCGATCGTCGCCGACAGCCCGACACGGCGCAGCCCCGGTGCGATCGCCTGCAGCCGCGCCATCGCGAGGCCGAGCAGATCGCCGCGCTTGCCCGGTGCAAAGGCGTGGATCTCGTCGATCACCAATGTCTTTACGTGCGCGAACATCGTGAAGCTGTCGGGATAGGACAGCAGCAGCGACAGGGATTCGGGCGTCGTCAGCAATATGTTCGGCGGGCGGCTGCGCTGCCGCGCCTTCTTGTCCGAACTTGTGTCGCCGCTGCGGCTTTCGACGCTGATGTCGAGCTCCATCTCGGCAATCGGGCCGAGGAGGTTGCGTTCGACATCGGCCGCGAGTGCCTTAAGCGGCGACACATAGAGCGTGTGGAGCCGGTCCGACGGGTTTTGCGCGAGATCGACGAGGCTCGGCAAAAGCCCCGCCAAAGTCTTGCCCGCGCCCGTCGCCGCGACGAGCAGCGCATGTTCGCCGCGCGTTCCCGCGCCGAGCATATCGGCCTGATGCCGCCGGAGCCGCCACCCGCGCGCGGCGAACCAGTCGGTGAAAGGGGCGGGAAGCGGCATGGACGAGATGTGGCGCAGCGTACGGGCGGGGACAAGGGCCTCCGCCCCGCGCCGAAGATGCCGCGACCGGTTGCGGGGCCCCGGGGTCAAAAAATCCCGGCGGCGATCCCTTCCGCAAGCGCGGTGCCCATGTCGCGCGCTTCGGTAAGGCGGTCCGGCGCGATGGTCTTCGGCGCGAGGATGGCTTCGGGGGTTTGCGCCGCCGTATTGACGATCACCGGCTCGGCGACGCGTTTCAGCCGCCAGCCGGTCGCGATGCGGTCGAGCTGGCGCTGGGCATTCTCGCCGTCGGACCCCGCGCAGATTATCGTCGCATAGGGACGCCCTTCGAGCTTGCCGAGGCAGGGGTAATAGCAGCGATCGAACATCTCCTTCATCGCGCCCGACAGCGCGGCGAGATTTTCGGGGCCGACGAAGAGGTAGCCGCCCGCTTCTTCCAACCGGGCCGGTGTGACGTCGTGCGCGATGACGAGCTGTGCTGCCGTAGCGGCACCTTCGGCCGCGGCTTCGGCGAGCGCCTTGCTTCCGCCGGTGCGGCTGTGCCAGACGATCAGGAGGTGCGGCGTGGCGGTCATGCGACGATGCTTGCCAAGCCGAGGGGCGCGGCGCAAGCTACCCCGAAATATGGGGGAGAGAGACGATGCGCCGATTGACCGCCCTGCTGCTTGTCATGGGTCTGCCCTTTGCCGTTGCCGCGCAGGACCCCGCGAGCGAGGCGACCCGCGCCGCTCAAGCCGACCTTGCAAAGCGGCTGCCGATCGATGACCCGCGCGACGAGGCCAATGCGACGCGCGGCAAGATCGCCGAGATTCCGGGCGGACTGATCCAGACCGCCGACAGCAGGATTGTCTGGGACCGCCGGCCTTATGCCTTCCTCGATGCCAAGCAGGCGCCCGATACGGTCAACCCGTCGCTATGGCGGCAGGCGCGGCTCAATGCGGTGCATGGATTGTTCGAGGTGGTGCCGGGCAGCATCTGGCAAATCCGCGGCTATGATCTGTCCGTGATGACGATCATCCGCGGCAAGACCGGCTGGATCGTCGTCGATCCGCTCTTGTCCGAAGAGACGGCGGCCGCTGGATGGAAATTGTTTGCGGATACGGTTGAAGCGAAATCGGGCAAGCGGCCGATCAAGGCGGTCATCTTTTCGCACAGCCACAGCGACCATTTCGGTGGCGTCGGCGGGATCGTGACCGCCGAACAGACGAAAGCGGAGAATATCCGCATCATCGCGCCGCACGGCTTTTCGGAAGAAGCGACGTCCGAAAATGTCCTCGCGGGCGGGGCGATGGGGCGACGCGCGCTTTATATGTTCGGCGCGATCGTGCCGCCGGGGCCGATGGGCCAAGTCGACACCGGGCTGGGGCCGAAGCTGTCGTCGGGAACGATCGGCTATATGGAACCGACCGAGACAGTGGGCGAACAGGGCGGCACGCTGACGATCGACGGGCTGGCGTTCGACTTCCTCGACGCGGGCGGCACCGAGGCGCCGTCGGAGTTCACCTTCTACATCCCCGCCTATAAAGCGCTGCACACGACCGAGGTGGTGACCCACAATCTCCACAATATCCTGACCCTGCGCGGCGCGCAGGTGCGCGACGCGCTGCGCTGGTCGAAGGTGATCGACGCGATGCTGCTCAAATGGGGCGGAACGGCTGAGGTCGCGCTGGCGTCGCACCATTGGCCGACATGGGGTGCGGGCGAGGTGTCGTCGATGCTCGCGAACCAGCGCGATGCGTATCGTTATGTCCACGACCGCACGCTCTTTCTCGCGAACCGCGGCGCGACGCTGCACGAACTCGCAGACCAGACCGCCGAGGCGCCGGTGCAGGCGGCCGATTTTTCGACGCGCGGCTATTATGGCACGCTCAACCACGACATGAAGGCGACCTATCAACGCTATTTCGGCTGGTGGGATGGCAATCCCGCGAACTTCAACCCGCTACCGCCCGAGCAATCGGCGCCCAAATATGTCGCGCTCGCGGGCGGGGCCGACAAGCTGCTTGCAGCGGGGCGGGCGGCGCTGAAGGCAGGCGATTACCGCTGGGCGGCCGAGCTTTTGAACAAGCTCGTCTTCGCCGAGCCCGGCAACAAGGAAGCGCGCGCGACGCTTGCTTCGGCCTATGACCAGCTTGGCTATCAGGCCGAATCGGGGGCGTGGCGGAATTACTATCTCGCCGGCGCGGCGAGCCTGCGCGGGAACGCGGCCGAGGCGGCGACGAGCAATGGGCAGAGCCGCAGTTTCGTCAGCGCGATCCCGACCGCTGTTTTCTTCGATGCGCTCGCGACGCGCTTCGACGCCGCGAAGGGCAGCGCGCTCAAGGGGACCTTCCAGTTCATCCTGCCCGACAGCAAGGAAAGCGTCGCCGTCGTCGTCGGCGGCGGGGTCGAATTCCCGCGCTACGGCGTGACCGACCCGGCCCCCACCGCGACAATCACGATCGACCGCAAGATCCTCGACGAGGCGATGATGGGCCGCGCGCAATTCCCCGCGTTAATCCAGTCGGGCGCGATCAAGGTCGATGGCGACCGGCAAGCGTTTCTGTCGTGGTTCGGGCTTCACCCGCCCGCCGACCCGCGCTTCAATGTGGTTGTGCCATAGTCATATAAGACGCTAACGGAGGATCATGACCGACACGCCCGCCGCGCATCCGACCGACCCTTTTGACGCCGAGGCGCTGGGCGCCATCGAGGGGCTTCACCCGGTCGATCCGGCCTATGCCAAAGTGCTACGTATCGCGACGGCGCTCAACCTGATCCCGCTCGCGATCGCCGCGAGCGTCTTCGACGCGCTGCTGATCCGGCATATCGAGGGGCCATACGGGCTGATCACCGCGCTGGCGTGGCTGATCGCGATCGTAACCATCGTCAGTTTCCCGTCGCGCCGCGTGGCGCGCTGGGGCTACAAGATCGGCGAGGGGCAGCTTCGCGTCGCGCGCGGCTGGCTGTTCCGCACCGATACGATCGTGCCCTTCGTGCGGGTCCAGCATATCGACGTCGGGCAGGGGCCGATCGAACGCTGGTTCGGTCTGTCGCATCTGATTGTCCACACCTCGGGCACGCACAACAGCACGGTGACGTTGCCGGGACTACCCAGCGATCTCGCGGCGGCGATGCGCGAGACGATCCGCCGCCATATCCAGACCGACTTCGCATGACCGGTACCGCCGCCCTCGCCGCGCCGGACGACGAGTCGCGATGGCAGCGGCTGCACCCCGCGACGTTGGCGCTCGCGGTCGTCGCGCTCGGGCCGAAATCGCTCAACTTCCTGCCCGCGGTGGCTGCGCTCGGCTTTACGGGCAACTGGATCTGGATCGTGCCGGCGATCGGTGCGTTCCTGCTGATCTCGCTGCTCGCCGCCTGGTTCCAGTGGCTATGTTTCCGTTTCCTCGTCGGCGACGACGAGGTGGTGATCGAAAGCGGCGTCTTCGCGCGCCAGCACCGCACGATTCCTTTCGACCGCATTCAGGACGTCAGTATCGAGCAGGGACTGGTCGCGCGCGCGCTCGGTATCGCCAAGGTCGGATTCGAGACCGGCGCGGGCGGCAAGGAAAATGATGCGAGCCTCAACGCGATCGCGCTCGAGGCCGCGCAGGCGCTGCGCACGACGATCCGCGCGCATCGCAGCGGCGAGGCGGCGGTCGTCGCGGCCGACGCGCCCGACGCGCCCGATGCGGCGCCGGGCCCCGAGGACCGGCTGCTCTTCGCAATGAATTCGGGGCGGCTGCTGACCGCTGGGCTTTTCAACTTCTCGCTCGCCGCGCTCGCAGTGGTCGGCGCCGCGATGCAGTTTTTCGACGGCCTGCTGCCGTTCGATTTCAACATTTTCAATCCGATGGACTGGATCGACATCGCCGAAAGCTATGGCCTCGATCAGTGGCTGCTCGCGCATCGTTGGGTCGCCGGGATCGGCGCGGCGCTGTCGCTCTTGCTGATCGGTTTCGCGAGCGGGATCGCGATGATGGTTTTCGCCAACTGGGATTTCCGCCTGACGCGCGAACCGCGCGCGCTGCGCCGGACCCGCGGGCTGACGACGCGCACCGACGTCGCGGTGCCGGTCAAGCGCGTGCAAGCGGCGATCCTCGTCACCGGCTGGTTGCGCCGACGTTTCGGTTGGCACGAACTCCGTCTGCAAAGCCTTGCGAGCGATGGCGAGAAGGAACGCGATCATCAAGTGGTTCCCTTCGGCAAGCTGGCCGAAATCGATCCGGTGCTGGACGAGATCGCGATCGCGCGGCCGGGCGCGGAGGCGGCATGGCAGCGCAGCCATCACATCGTCGCGCTCGGCGGTCTAGTCGGGGCGGTGTGCGCAGCGGCGGTCGGTCTTGTCGCGGTGTCGTTCGGCCAGCCGCTCGGCTGGCTCGGTCCGCTTGCCGGGCTGCTGTTTGGCGCGGGATCGCTGTTTGGCGCGCGTTTCCACCGCTGGACCGACCTCGGCGAGCAAGTGGCGATCCGGCGCGGCATGTGGAAGCCCAAGACGACGCTGCTCCCGCATGCGTCGGTGCAGAGCATCGACCTCAAGAGCGATTTTATCCTGCGCCCGCTGGGCCTCGCGACCTTGGTGTTCGGCGTGCCGGGCGGCAGCTCGCTCGCGGCACACGAGATTCCTGCGATTCCCGTTGCGACGGCACAGGCGTTGCGCACGCGCATCCTTGCCGCGAGGGCGCGGCGATGAGTGATGCGGCGCTCGGAATCACGCGCTCGATTGCAGGGCAGCCTTGGCATTGGCGGCGGGCGAGTGCCGATATGGGCAGCGAAAATCTCGCGCCCGATGATCTCGTCACGCAATTGCTGCTCGCGCGCGGCGTTGCGCGCGACGATCTCGACCGGCAGCGCGTACCGACGCTGCGCGGCTTCATGCCCGATCCCTCGCTTTTCCGGGACATGGATGCCGCCGCGGCACGGCTCGCCGACGCGGTCGAAAAGCGCGAGGCCGTTACGATCTTCGGCGATTACGACGTCGACGGCGCAACCTCGGCGGCGCTGCTCGTGCGGCTGCTGCGCGGGCTCGGCCTCCCCGTCGGCGCCTATATCCCCGACCGCCTGATGGAAGGCTATGGCCCGTCGGGCGCCGCGCTCGTCAAGATCGGCGAGGCGGGATCGAGGCTGGTCGTTACGGTCGATTGCGGCGCGCAGGCGTTCGATGCGATCGCCGAGGCCAAGGCGGCGGGAGTCGAGGTGATCGTCGTCGACCATCACCAGTGCGCGACGACGCTGCCCGATGCCCTTGCCCTCGTGAACCCCAACCGGCTCGATGAGGAAGCCGATGCGGCGATCCACGGCAATCTCGCCGCGGTCGGGGTCGCCTTCCTGCTCGGCGCCGCGCTGCTCCGCACGCTTCGCGCACGCGGCTTTTTTGTGGACCGTGACGAGCCCGCGCTGATCGAACTGCTCGACCTCGTCGCGCTCGGGACCGTCGCCGACGTCGCGCGCCTCACCGGATTCAACCGGGCGCTCGTGACGCAGGGGCTGAAGGTGATGGCACGGCGCGGCAACACGGGCCTTGCGGCGCTGATGGACGCGGCGCGGCTCACCAAGCCGCCGAGCGCAAGCGACATGGGCTTTGCGCTCGGCCCGCGGATCAACGCCGGCGGGCGCGTCGGCAAGTCCGACCTCGGCGTGCGGCTGCTCACGACGAGCGACCCGCAGGAAGCGGCGGAGATCGCAGCCGAGCTCAACCGGCTGAACGAAGAACGCCGCGCGATCGAGGCGGCGGTGCTCGAACAGGCAATCGAAGCGAGCGCCGCTTGCGGCAACGCACCCGTCGCGATCGTCGCGGGCGAGGGTTGGCATCCGGGCGTCATCGGCATCGTAGCCGGGCGCCTCAAGGAAAGATTGCATCGGCCCGCGATCGTGATCGCGGTCGACGAGGAGGGCGTCGGCAAGGGATCGGGGCGCTCGATTTCGGGCGTCGACCTTGGCGCCGCGATCCTCGCCGCGAAGGAAACGGGCCTGCTCGTTGCGGGTGGCGGCCATGCGATGGCGGCGGGGCTGACCGTCGAAAAGGGCAAGGTCGATGCGCTTGGCGCGTTCCTCAATGACCGCCTCGCCGCCGACGTCGAGCGCGCGAGCGGCGACAAGGCGCTACTGATCGACGCGGTGCTTGCGCCACGCGGCGTTTCGCCGCTCTGGTGTGATGCGATTGAAAGCGCGGGCCCCTATGGCGCCGGCTGGCCCGCGCCGCGCGTCGCGACCGGCCCGGTGCGAATCGTCGAATCGGGGATCGTCGGCACCGATCATGTCCGCCTGATCGTGTCGGGCGACGATGGCGCGCGCTTCAAGGCGATCGCTTTTCGTAGTGCCGAGACCGAGCTGGGACAGGCTTTGCTCCGCGCGCGCGGGCGCAAATTATGGCTCGCGGGCCGCGCAAAACGGGACGACTGGGGCAGCCGCCCCGCCGCCGAATTGCATCTCGAGGACGCGGCCTGGGCCGACTAGGGGCGGGCCGCTTCGGTGCAGCGCAATATTTTTGCGCGGGGGCGGCGTCGCCATGCTTGACCGCGTCCAAACGCCCGTCTAAGGCGCCCGCTCACCGATCAGACGGCCCCTTCGTCTAGCGGTCTAGGACGTCGCCCTTTCACGGCGAAAACACGGGTTCGAGTCCCGTAGGGGTCACCATCGGTTTCAGGAGCGGTCGGCTCCTTTCTCCGGCAAGACTTCCGACCCAAGGCCCCTTCGTCTAGCGGTCAGGACGCGGCCCTCTCACGGCTGAAACACGGGTTCGATTCCCGTAGGGGTCACCAAATCCGCCTGCGGGCGCGATCCTTGAAACGGATAGAAACGCGCCGAAATGGCGCCATGGCCGACTTTTTCACGCTGTCGGTCCGGTGGCTTGGGGCGCAACATCGCCCGGTGACCGAAAGCGGGGGCCATATCCATCTGATCCTGCCCGACCCTATCGAACGGGCGGCCTGTTTTCGCACGCTTGCAACAGGTCACGCGCGGGTGGTTCGCAGCTTTGCCAGCGCGGACGCCTGGGTTGAGGCCGAGGGCGACGATCTGGCCGGCGTGCTGCTTTTTCGCTGGCGCCAGCCGGGGCGAACCGACGGCGCCGCGCTGCTCGAACGGATCGCAGGGCGTCCCGCGATCCTCGCCTTCGTTGCCGCCGATCGGCTCAGCATCGCCGAATCGCGCACGATCCTGCGCGGCGGCGCGCGGGATCTGTTGCCAGCGCCGCTCGACCCCTGCCTCGTCCGGCGCACGATCGACGCGGCGCTTGCCGACTGGCGCGCGGCCCAAGGCGCGCTAGCGCGGCATCGCGAGGCCGAAGCGCGGCTGGCGGCGCTGACCCCGCGCGAGCGCGACATTTTGGATGCGATCGCCGCCGGGCTCGGCAACAAGGCGATCGCGCGGCGGCTCGACCTCAGCCCGCGCACCGTCGAAGTGCATCGCGCGAATATCATGCGCCGCGCGGGCGCGGGCAATGTCGCCGAACTGCTGCGATTGCAATTCACCGCCGAATCTGCGCGCGCCGCGCCGGGCGATCGGGTCCATTTCGGTGCAGGATCGCACGGGAACCCGGCCAGGTGCCGGGCGTAACGCCTATAAGGAAAATGAACGGTGTACCGCCCTTGAGTTGGTCCCCATTGGCGCTGCCGTTCATCCGCCCGGGGTCAACCCCACCTGACCCCGGGCAAACAACAGGGCCGGCAGGGACGTTCCTCTCTGCCGGCCCTATCGCTATCCGGTAATCAGCCCCCGCTGCTCGGCGCGGCCCATCGAGAGCAGGATCGGGTCCGACGCCTGCCGGGCCATGAAATCAGTCTTGCTTGTCATGCCCTGCCAGCCGATGCCGATCAGCGATTGCGCGATCGCGCCGCCGAGCGTGTCGCCGGGGCCGGGCAGGATGATCGCGTCGGGCGCATACTCCTTGACCGCGACCTGCACCGACCGTGCGAAATCATAAGGCGCGAGGATCTGGTGGCCGAAACTATAGTCCCAAGTCTCGGCGGGGTCGCTGGAGAAGCGGCGCCAGATGTGGCCGCGGCCGTCGACCATCGGAATGTCGGGGCGGCCGAAAAGCGCGACGGGCAGCTCGGCCTTCGCCTTCTCCGAACTGCCGAACATCAGCGGGGTGTGGAAGGGGCCGTGGCCCGCGAGGCGCAAGGGATCGCGGCCGGGGGTCGGCGGCGCCTCGGCGAGCAGCGCAGCGAGACCTTCCTCATTGCCCGCGAGGACGAGCATGCCTGCGAGGTCGATCGAGAGCGCGAGGTCGTGGCCGGGGCGCGCCGCGATGGCCGCGACAAGGTCGAGCAGACGGTCGCGCAGGCCGGGGAGGGGGTGCCAGTCCTCGTCGGCCACTTGCAGTAAAATCTGCCCTCCGGGACCGTGCGTCTGGCTGTTGAGCCCCATCGCGTTCGATATGCGGAAGCCGTCCTCGATCGACACCGCACCGCCGAGCGCGAGCGCGCTGTACCAGCCCATCGAATTGCCGAGCGCCGCGACGATGTCATATTTGTCGCGGTCGATGCTCAGATAATCGAGCGCGGTTGCGGTGTAGATCAGCGGCGCTGCGACGTCGCCGCGCATATGTACCCCGACGCTGAAGCGGTCGGCGCCGTCTAGTTCGGTTACCGTTGGCTGGCCGCGGTCGTGGCGCTGTGCGTCGAAGTTCGCGATCAGCGCGCCGAAAGGCGCGCCGTGCAACCGCGCGATGCTGCCGAGTTCGCCCTTGCCATAGGTACCGCGGCCGGGGGCGACGACGATCGCGGTCTTGCGCGCGGTCATGCGAGCAGCTCCTTCGCGGCGGCATAGATGGAATCGCGGCTCGGCAAGGTTAGCGTCGCCGCCTTGCCCAAGGGGATGAAGCTGTCGTCGGCGGCGATGCGCGCCAGCTTCTTGTCGGGAGTCCGCTCGACGAAGGTCGCCATCAGCGCCTCGCTCTGCGAGCCGGTGATGCGGCATTCGTCGACGATCAGGATGAGTTCCGCGGCGCCGACGGCCGCCACCAGCTTCGCCTCGTCGACCGGTCCGAGCCAGCGGAGGTCGATCACGCGCGCCTTGACGCCTTCTTCGGCGAGCAGTTTCTCGGCCTGCCGCGAGAGATAATAGCCATTGCCGTAAGTGACGATCGCGAGGTCGCTGCCGTCGCCGTGGACGCCGACGTCGCCGAGGTGGATCGGCGCACCTTCGCCCGGCGCCTCGTATATGCTGGTCCACAGGCCGTCGCCTTCTTCATGGAGGTCGCGCGTCATGTAGAGCGCGATCGGTTCGACGAAGACGATCACGCGCTGCTCCTCGCGCGCCAGCCGCACGCACTCGCGCAGCATGTGGACCGCGTCGCGGCCGTTCGACGGCACCGCAAGGATGACGCCGGGGATGTCGCGGAAGACCGCGAGGCTGTTGTCGTTGTGGAAATGGCCGCCGAAGCCTTTCTGGTAACCCAGCCCCGCGATGCGGATGACCATCGGATTGGTGTACTGACCGTTCGAGAAGAAGCTCAATGTCGCCGCCTCGCCGCGTATCTGGTCTTCGGCATTGTGGACATAGGCGAGGAACTGGATCTCGGGCATCGGGATAAAGCCATTGTGCGCCATGCCGATCGCCAGCCCGAGGATTGCCTGTTCGTCGAGTAGCGTATTGATCACTCGCGCCGATCCGAAACGCTGGTGGAGCTTCGCGGTGACGTTGTAGACACCGCCTTTCGGTCCGACATCCTCGCCCATCACGGCGATTTCCTTGTGCGCGAGCATCAGGTCGGCGAGCGCCCAACTCAAAAGCCGCGCCATGTGCATCGGCTTGTCCATCGCCTGCGCATCGCTGCCGAACATCGCCCCCCGGTCCTCGTCCGACGGCGTGTTGCGCGGCGCGACTTCGCGCTTCGGCGGGATCAGGCTGTCCATCACATGCGCGGTGGTCGTGATCTTCGGACGCAGGATCGCCGCTTCGGCCTGCCGCGCGAGCGTGGCGCCGATCTCTTCATAGGCTTCGGCGATCTCGGCCGCGCTCATCCAGCCATGTTCGGCCATCAGCGCGGCGCCCGCGAGCAGCGGGTCGCGCGCCTCGTCGGCCTCGATCAGCGCCTTGGGAAGATAGGCGCCCTGCACGTCCGAACCGGCGTGGCCATAGAGGCGGACGGTGCCCATGTGGAGGAACACGGGCTTGCGGGTGCGCCGCGCATAATCGGCCGCCTCGGCGGCGCCAGCATAGGCCGATACGAGGTCGGTGCCGTCGCATTTGATGTAGTGGAGCCCCGCGCGATGGCGGAACTGCGCCTCGATCCAGCCGGTCGGCGTGCGCGTCGAAATGCCGATGCCATTATCCTCGCAAAGGAAGATCAGCGGCATCGGCGACCCCTGAAACGCCGCCCAGCCCGCGGTATTGAACGCGCCCTGCGCGGTCGAATGGTTCGCCGACGCATCGCCGAAGCTGGTGAGCACGACCGCATCGTCGGGGAGCGGCAGCCCCGTCATGCCGAGGCGGCGCGCGATGCCGATCGAGAAGGCGGCGCCGACCGCTTTCGGCAAATGCGAGGCGATCGTCGAGGTTTGCGGCGGGATGGCGAGCGGCTTCGACCCGATCACCTTGTGCCGACCGCCGGAAATCGGATCCTCCGACGACGCCGCGAAGCTCAGCAGCATGTCCCACGTCGGCGTCCCCCCTGGAAGCTGGCGTGCGCGGTGGAGCTGAAACGCGTTCGAGCGATAGTGGAGGAACGCCATGTCGGTGACGCGTAGCGCCGCCGCGACCGCCGCATTGCCCTCGTGCCCCGACGAGCCGATCGTGTAGAAACCTTCGCCGCGCGCCTGTAGGTGGCGCGAGAGTCGGTCCATCTGGCGGCTTGTCAGCTGCGACAGGAAAATGTCGGTGGCCTCGCCGCGCGACAGGCCGGCCGCGGCGGGGTCGGGTGCATCGGCGCGGCCGGGCAGTCTGCCGCCCGCCAGCGCGCCAAGGAATTTTTCATGTACCGCCTGCGCCGCGTCCACTTGTCTCTCCTGTCGCGCGGCCGGCAGTTTCCATTGTAACGAACCGGCCGATTTTTCCGCGCGCTAGAACGGGGCAGTTCGGCGCGCAAGCATCTCTTGCCTTGCAGAGCACGCTCGCGCTACCAAGATCGGCAATGAGCGAGCGGGGCGAGATCATCTTTTCAACATGATATCCATGTGGATCGCCCAGACGTCGGCTGCGGCCGACACCTCGGCTCAGGGGTGGCTGCTCGACCCCGAACTCGTCGATCCGGGTTATAGCCAGACGATCGCGGGCGGCGAGATTCAGACCGCCTTTCCCCCGCCGCCGCCCCCGCCGCCGCCGACGCCCGAGTGGCTGAAGTCGCTGCTGCGTGCGATCGGCGATTTTTTCGAGTGGAGCGCCCCCGCGGCGAAGCCGCTGATGTGGATCGGGATCGCGCTGATCCTGCTGTTCCTCCTTTACCATTTCGTCCCCGCCTTTGCGCGGTGGGTCGACAATCTGCGCTTTGGCCGCAGGCGCGGCGACGCGGATGCCGACGATCCCATCGGGCAGGCGGAGGCCGGCGCCGCGCGCGCGCTGCTCGCCGAGGCCGATGCGCTCGCCGCCGAGGGGCGCTTCGCCGAAGCGGTGCATCTGCTCCTCCATCGCAGCGTCGAGGATATCGAAGGGCGCCGCCCCGGGCTCGTCAAACCCGCGATGACCTCGCGCGACCTTGCCGATGCACACGACCTGCCGTCGGTCGCGCGCGGCGCGTTCAGCCGCATCGCGCGTGCGGTCGAGATCAGCCTGTTCGGCGGACGATCGATCGACGCCGCGGCGTGGGAGCAATGCCGCGTCGCCTATGCCGAGCTGACGGTGCCGAAGAACTGGGCGCGCGCATGAGCGACGCGGCCGTCGCCAGCGACCATGGCTTCAACCCCCGCCTGATTGCGGGCGTCGTCGCGATCGGTGTGGTCGCCTTCATCGCGCTCTGGGCGCTGATCGCGCTGGGGCCGCAGCTCAGCAGCGGCAATGACGGCGGCGGCCACGCGCTGTCGAAGGCTGCGCCGGGTTATGCCGCGATCGTCGACCTCGCCGAGCGCGCCGGCGCCGAGGTCGAACTGCGGCGGAGGGTCGAGACGACGCGCTACGAAGAATATGAGCCGCTGCTGATCATCACGCCGACGCATCGCACCCGCGCGACCGAGATCGCCGAGCTGCTCGACGCGCAGATCGGCGCGCCAGCGCTGATCATACTGCCCAAATGGCAAACGATGGCGGTGCCCGGCCAGACGGAGAAGCCCGGCTGGGTCAGCGTCGGCTTTCCGGTCAAGCCGCGCGACGCCATGCTTCCGCCCGGGCATTTCGGCAAGATTGCGATCAAGGCCGCGCCGGGCAAGGCGCAGGAAATGCCCGCGCATCTTGCGGGCCACAGCTTCACTGCCTGGCTGCCGACCAATGTGCAGACGATTTCGGGCGACAATCTCGAAAAGCTGATCGCCGCGCCGGGCGGCGGGGCGGTGCTGGCGCAGGTCGGCGACCGCGATCTCTACATTCTTGCCGACCCCGACCTCATCAACAATCTCGCCTTCGCCTCGCGCGATCGGGCGGTCGGCGGCGCGATGCTGATCGACGCCATCGCCGACTATGCCGATGCCGACGGCCTTGCCTTCGATCTGACGCTCAACGGCTTCGGCGGGCAGCGTTCGCTGCTGCGTTTCGCCTTCGTTCCGCCGTTCATCGGAATCACCTTGTGCCTGATCGCGGCCGGGCTGCTCGCGCTGTGGCAGGCGTGGATGCGCTTCGGTCCGGCGTTGAAGCCCGGCCGCGCGATCCCGGTGTCGAAGGCGGCGCTGATCGCGAACAGCGCAGACCTCATCAAGCAGGCACGCCGTGAACTCGACGGCGCCGATGCTTATGTGAAGAGCCAGCGCATAGCAATCGCACGGCGCCTGCACGCCCCCACCGGGCTCGACGACGCCGAAACCGACGCGTGGATCGACCGGCATTTGAGGAAAGGCAGCGACCTTTTCTCGTCGCTCGCGCGGCGGCTGCCGCTTTCGCGCAACACGCATGAATTCCTTGCAGACGCACAGGCGCTGCACGACATCAGGAAGGACCTACTCCGTGACAGCTAATCCCGTCGAAAGCGTTCAGGCGCTCGGTGCCGCGATCGAGGGCGAGGTCGCCAAGGCCGTTTTCGGGCAGGGGCCGCTCACCCGCATGGTGACGATCGCGCTGCTCGCGGGCGGACACGTGCTGCTCGAAGGTCCGCCAGGAACCGCGAAGACGCTGCTCGCGCAGGCGTTCGCGCGCGCGACGGGGCTCGATTTCGGCCGCATCCAGTTCACCCCCGACCTGATGCCGGGCGACATTTTGGGGTCGAACCTGTTCAACTTCCAGACGTCGAGTTTTACGCTGACCAAGGGGCCGATTTTCACCGAACTCCTCCTCGCCGACGAAATCAACCGCACGCCGCCGAAAACGCAGGCCGCGCTGCTCGAGGCGATGCAGGAGCGGCATGTGACGATCAATGGCGAGCCGCACGCGATGAGCCCGCGCTTCACCGTGCTCGCGACGCAGAATCCGATCGAACAGCAGGGCGTCTATCCGTTGCCCGAAGCGCAGCTCGACCGCTTCCTGTTCAAGCTCGTCGTCGATTATCCCGACGCCGACGAGGAACGTCGCATCGTCGCCGACCATGGTGGGCGCTTCAAGAGCCCGGCGGTCGGCGATTTCGGGGTGACGCAGGTCGCCGATGCGAAGGCGATCGGCGAGGCGATCGATACGATCGCGGCGGTGCGCCTCGCCGAAGAGATCGTCGATTATATCGTCCGCCTCGTCCGCGCGACGCGCGAGAGTGCCGACCTCGAATGCGGCGCGTCCCCGCGCGCCGCGACCCTGCTCGCGCGCGCGGCGTGCGCGGCGGCGGCGCTCGACGGGCGTGACTATGTGATCCCTGACGACGTCCAGCGCCTCGCCGCGGGCGTGCTTCGCCACCGGGTCATCCTGTCGGCGGCGGCTGAGATCGAGGGCCGGGGCATCGAGCAGGTCGTCGCGGCCTTGCTCGAACGCGAGGAAGTCCCGCGGTGATCTACCCCACCCGCCGCGCGATCTACATGCTGCTCGCAGGCGCCCCGATGGCGCTCGCGCTCGGGCTGATCCGGCCCGAGCTTTGGCTCGTCGCGGCCGGCTGGATCGGCGTGATCCTTGCTTGCCTGATCCTCGACACCGTCGCCGGCGCGAATCCGCGCCACCTGACGCTCGACGCGCGTTTCCCGCATCAGATCGGGGTCGGCGATCCCTTCGACCTGTCGTTGGCCGCGAGCGGTCGCGGTGTCCCGCCGCGCGCAGAACTCGCGCTCGCGCTCGATGGAAGGCTCGCCGAAGGCGGGCGCCTCGCGGGCGATATGCGCCGCGCGAGCAGGGGTGACGTGCTCGTCCGCACACTCTCGCTCACCGCCTCTCGGCGTGGGCAGGCTCTGGTCGAGGCGCTGTGGCTCCGCTGGACGGGGCCGCTCGGGCTCGTCTGGAAACAACGCAAATTCGAGATCGGCGGTGCAATCAACGTCGTGCCCAGCTTGCGCGCGGTGACCGACGAGGGCAGCCGGCTGTTCCAGCGCAACAGCTGGTTCGGCCTCCGCCAGCAACGCTTCCGCGGCGAAGGCACCGAGTTCGAAGCGCTCGCCGAATATCAGCCGGGAATGGACCGGCGCGCGATCGACTGGAACGCCTCGGCGCGCCACGTCAAGCTGCTCGCCAAGGAGTATCGCGTAGAGCGCGACAATCGCGTCGTCCTCGCGATCGACAGCGGGCGGACGATGGCCGAGCCCGTCGGCGGCATGCCGCGCGTCGACCGCGCGGCGTCGGCGGCGCTGCTGCTCGCCTATGTGGGGCTCAAGCTGAATGACCGGATCAGCTTCTTCTCCTTTGCTGCCAAGCCGCAGGCGCTGACTCCCGCTTATATGCACACGCAGGACTTCCCTGCGTTGCAGCGCGCCGCGAGCCTGATCGACTATGCGCATGTCGAGAGCAATTTCACCCTCGCGCTGACCACGCTGAGCGCGCAGCTCAACCGCCGCTCGCTGATCATTCTCTTCACCGAATTCACCGACGCGACGAGCGCCGACCTGATGATTCGCGCAGCGGGGCGGCTCGTTCAGAAACACCGGCTGCTGTTCGTCGTGATCCGCGACGAAGAGGTCGAGAGCGAGGAGCGGCGGCGGCCCGAGACCGGCGCCGACGTCACGCGGTCGAACGTCGCTGCAGCGATGCTGCGCGACCGGCAGCTGGTGATCGCGCGGCTCCAGCGCCTCGGTGCCGATGTCATCGAAGTTCCCGCGGACGCGATGGGGGCGAGCGCGGTCGAGGCCTATCTCGGCATCAAAAGACAGGGCAGCCTGTGATCCCGCCCGCCGCCCCCGCAAGGACCATCGATGCGCCGAGCTTCTCGACGAGCCGTTTCCGCGCCGAGCGCGAGGCCGACTGGATCGCCTTCGACCTTCTGCTCACCAAGCTCGAGAAGAAGGGTGCGAAGGCACTGACCAGCGACGAGCTGCTCCAGCTCCCGATCTTCTATCGCGCGACGCTGTCGTCCTTGTCGATCGCGCGCGCGACGAGCCTCGACAGGGCGTTGCTCGATCATCTCGAGGCACTGTCGATCCGCGGCTATTTCCTCGTCTATGGCGTGCGCGAAAGCCGCTGGAACCGCCTTCGCCGCTTCTTCCTCTACGACTGGCCCGCCGCGGTGCGCTCGGTATGGAAGGAGACGCTGATCATCGCGCTCGTCATCCTGCTCGGCGCGCTGACCAGCTACTCGCTCGTGTCGAGCAATCCCGAATGGTATTTCAACTTCGTTCCAGAGGAAATGTCGGGCGGGCGCGACCCGCGCGCGACCGCCGAATATCTCCAGACAACGCTCGGGCACGGCAAGGCGGCGGAGAAGGGCGAAAGCGGGCTGCACGTCTTCGCGACCTATTTGTTCACGCATAACAGCCAGGTATCGATCCTCTCCTTCGCGCTCGGCTTCGCCTTCGGCATTCCGACGCTGATGCTCGAATATTATCAGGGGATCGGGCTCGGCGCGATGATGGCGGTCTTTTCCGCCAAGGGGCTTGGCTTCGATTTCGGCGGCTGGCTTTTCATCCACGGCACCACCGAACTATTCGCCGCCGCCTTGTCGGGCGCCGCGGGCCTGCGGATCGGGACGGCGGTCGTCTTTCCCGGCGCGCGCGGGCGGTTGCAGGCGGCGTCGCAGGCGGGGCGCACCGCGGGCAAGGTGATGGTCGGCGTCATCCTGATGCTGTTCGCGGCCGGGCTGCTCGAAGGTTTCGGGCGTCAGCTGATCACCGACACGATGCTGCGCTATGCGACGGGCACGCTGATGCTGCTCTTCTGGCTCGCCTATTATTACATTCCGCGGCGCGAGGATGTGACATGACCGCCCTCGCCAACGCGAAACAGCGCGCCGCCAGCGCGAAGAAGATTCGCCAATTCGTGACCCCCGAAGGCGTCGATCTCGAACTCAGGATCGCGAGCGCGGGGCTGCGCTTCGGCGCGTTGCTTGTCGACCTGATACTGATCCAGATCGCGCTCCTTCTTTTCTTTCTTCTGGTGTTGTGGGCAGGCCTCGCCTCGCAATCGGACGTCGCGGTGGCGATCTGGCTGCTCGGTTCCTTCCTGCTGCGTACCTTCTGGTTCATCGGGTTCGAACTCGGCTCGCGCGCGGCGACGCCGGGCAAGCGCCTGATGGGCATCCGCGTCGTCGCGCGCGACGGCGGCCGCCTGACCGCCGACGCGGTTGTGGCGCGCAACCTAATCCGCGAGCTCGAGCTGTTCCTGCCGCTTATGATGCTCGGGGCGGGCGCCGCGGAGGATATGGTGTCGGGGTGGATCATTCTCGCGGGCGTGCTCTGGTCGCTGACTTTGAGTCTCTTCCTGTTCTTCAACCGCGATCGGATGCGGATGGGCGATCTGATCGCGGGCACGTGGGTGGTGATGGCGCAGCGCGTCAAGCTCGACGCCGATATCGCGACCGATGCGGCAGGGGGCGCGATGACGTTCACCGAGGCCGAGCTCGCGGTCTATGGCATTTTCGAACTGCAGGAGCTTGAACGCGTGCTGCGCGGCCGCGATGCGCGCGCGATGCGCGAGGTCGCCGATACGATCCGCGCCAAGATCGGGCGCCCTGTCGCCGAAGAGGATGACGTCTTCCTGCTTTCCTATTACCGGCAATTGAAAGCCCGGCTCGAACGCAAGCTGCTGTTCGGCAAAAGGCGAGAGGATAAATATGCCAGCGACTGACATAAGCGTTACCGAGGCCCTCCACGTGCGTCGTTCGGTGCGCGCCTTTACCGATCGGCCGGTCGATCCGGCGCTGCTTGAGGAGATTTTCGTGGCGGCGCAGCGCGCGCCCTCGGGCGGCAATCTGCAGCCGTGGCAGGTGACGCTACTCACCGGCGAACCCTGGCAGGCGGTGAAGGATGCCGTCGCGAGCCGGATCGCGATGGGGCGCGAGGGACATGAGCCCGAATATGATATCTATCCCCGCGCGCTGACCGAACCCTGGACCGACCGCCGCTTCGGGGTCGGCGAGGCGCTTTATGCGTCGCTCGGCATCCCGCGCGAGGACAAGGCGGGACGACTCGCTCGGTTCATGGACAATTACCGGGGGTTCGGCGCACCGGTGATGCTTTTTCTCCATTGCTCGCGCATCATGGGGCCGCCGCAATGGTCGGACATGGGGATGTGGCTGCAATCGGTGATGCTGCTGCTCGTCGAACATGGCCTCGCAAGCTGCCCGCAGGAATGCTGGGCGATGTATGGCGCAACGATCCGCCGCATGCTCGGGTTGGGTGACGAACAGATTTTGTTCACCGGGCTAGCGATCGGCTATGCCGACACCGAAGCGGCGGTGAACCAGTGGCCGGTGCCGCGCGCGCCGCTGGATGAAGTGATCGACTGGCAGGGGTTTTGAGGATGCAAATGTCCGGGTTCCGTTATGCGGCGGCAGCGACGCTGACGCTGGTCATCGCGAGCTGCGCCGCGATCCCCCAGCCTGAGGCTCCGCCGCCTGCGCCGAGGCCGGTCGCGCCCGCACCGGTGCCGGCCCCGCTGCCGACGCCGACCGCGGGCTGGGAGGATCGCGCGATCGATCGCGGCGCGTGGCGTTACGACACCGCCAGCCGCACCGCCGCTTTCGTGCCGACGGGTAGCGCCAACGCCTTGCTGACGATGGCGTGCAGCGGCGGGGGCATCCGCATGACCTCGGCGCTCGATGGCAATGTCAGCCTGCGCACCAGCGCCGGCACCGATGCGATCCGCTTCGACGACGGCAGCGCGAACCTGCCGAGCCGCGACCCGCGGCTCGACCGCATCGCGTTCAGCCGCGGCCGCTTCGCGCTCGAAGCCCCGGGCGGCGGCGCGTTGACGCTGCCGGTGCAGTCCGAAATCGGCCGCGTGATCGAGGATTGCCGCTAGATGGCTGGAATCAGCCGCCCAGCTGGACGGTCCCGCCCTTGATCCAGCCCCAGCGGCACGGGCCCTGATATTCACGGGCGTTGGAAACCGACTTGCCGACGCCGCACATGTCGGGGTCGGTGCCGGGCGCGGCGAAGACGACGCCGAACCAGGCGTCATTCTCGGCCGCTTCGCACAGCGACACATTCGCGCCGCCGGCAAGCTTCGCCTTCACCGCGCGCGTCTCGTTCGGTGCCCAATAGACGTCGGTGCCGCCCGATTTGACGCGGCTGATGCTCGAACAGGCGGGCAGGCTCGGCCCCTCGGTGCCGATCATCACCGCGCGCGTCGCGATCGGTTCACCCGGAAGCTCCGGGGCATTGTCGGCGGGTGGCGCGGGCTGGCTGCACGCGGCGAGCGAGGTGAGGAGGATCGAGGCGAGGGGGAAAACGAGACCTTGTTTCATGCGCCGAAACTAGCCGTCGCGGCGCGGGCGCGCAATGTTCGTCGCGATATGGCCAAGAGCCGCATTTTCGCTTGGGTTTTTGCGCCTTCGACCCTATATAATCGATATGACGGACACGCCTGAAAATGAAGCGCCGAGCGCAGCTTCCAACCAGCCCAATGCCAACGCCTATGGCGCCGATTCGATCAAGGTTCTGAAGGGCCTCGATGCGGTGCGCAAGCGCCCCGGCATGTATATCGGCGATACTGACGACGGCTCGGGCCTGCATCACATGGTGTTCGAGGTTTCGGACAATGCGATCGACGAAGCGCTCGCGGGACATTGCGATCTCGTGCTGATCACGCTCAACAGCGACGGATCGGTCAGCGTCGAAGACAATGGCCGCGGCATTCCCACGGGTATCCACGCCGAGGAAGGCATTTCGGCGGCCGAGGTCATCATGACCCAGCTCCACGCGGGCGGGAAGTTCGAGAATACCAGCGACGACAACGCCTACAAGGTGTCGGGTGGTCTGCACGGCGTCGGCGTTTCGGTCGTCAATGCGCTCAGCGAATGGCTCGAACTCACGATCTGGCGCGACGGCGAAGAACATTGGATGCGCTTCGAACATGGCGATTCGGTCGCGCCGCTGAAGGTCACCGGTCCCGCCCCCGCGGGCAAGAAGGGCACGCGTGTCACCTTCTGCGCCTCGACCGACACGTTCAAGAACGTCACCGAATTTGATTTCGAGAAGCTCGAGCATCGCTATCGCGAGCTTGCCTTCCTGAACTCGGGCGTGCGCATCAAGCTCGTCGACGCGCGCCATGCCGAGCATGAGACGCACGACCTTTTCTACGAAGGCGGGATCGCGGCGTTCGTCCAGTATCTCGACCGCAACAAGAATGCGCTGCTGCCCGATCCGATCGCGATCAGCAGTGAACGCGACGGCATCGGCATCGACGTCGCGCTCGAGTGGAACGACAGCTATTATGAAAATGTCCTCTGCTTCACGAACAACATCCCGCAGCGCGACGGCGGCACGCACCTCGCCGCCTTCCGCGCCGCGCTGACGCGCACGCTCAATGGCTATGGCGAAAAGTCGGGGATGCTGAAGAAGGAAAAAGTGTCGCTCACCGGCGAGGATATGCGTGAAGGCCTGACCGCGATCGTCTCGGTCAAGCTGCCCGATCCCAAATTCTCCTCGCAGACCAAGGACAAGCTGGTTTCGTCCGAAGTCCGCCAGCCGCTCGAAAGCCTGATGGCCGACCGGATGACCGAATGGCTCGAGGAAAATCCCGCCTACGCCAAGGCGGTGATCCAGAAGGTGATCGACGCCGCCGCGGCGCGCGAGGCCGCGAAAAAGGCGCGCGAACTGACGCGGCGCAAGGGCGCGATGGACATCGCGAGCCTGCCCGGCAAGCTCGCCGACTGTCAGGAACGCGACCCCAGCAAATGTGAACTCTTCCT
Organism: Sphingopyxis sp. PAMC25046; assembly: GCF_004795895.1. Classification (NCBI taxonomy): domain Bacteria; kingdom Pseudomonadati; phylum Pseudomonadota; class Alphaproteobacteria; order Sphingomonadales; family Sphingopyxidaceae; genus Sphingopyxis; species Sphingopyxis sp. PAMC25046. The sequence continues at coordinate 4,282,958 of NZ_CP039250.1, read as the reverse complement.
CGTCGAGGGTGACTCGGCGGGCGGATCGGCGAAACAGGGCCGCGACCGCCATGTGCAGGCGATCCTGCCGCTGAAGGGCAAGATTTTGAACGTCGAGCGCGCGCGCTTCGACCGCATCATCTCGTCGAAGGAAGTGGGCACGCTGATCCAGGCGCTCGGGACGGGAATCCGCGACGAGTTCAACCTCGAAAAACTGCGCTATCACAAGATCGTGATCATGACCGACGCCGACGTCGACGGCGCGCATATCCGCACGCTTTTGCTCACCTTCTTCTATCGCCAGATGCCCGAGATCATCGAGGGCGGCCATCTCTACATCGCCCAGCCGCCGCTCTATAAGGTCGCGAAGGGGCGGAGCGAGGTTTATCTCAAGGACGATAACGCGCTGGAGAATTATCTCGTCGACGCGGGGATCGATGCGCTGCTGCTTGAAACCGCGGGCGGCGCGCGATCGGGCGCCGACCTTCGCTCGCTGATCGAGCACGGCCGGCGGTTGCGCGCGCTGATGCGCTATGTGCCGCGCACCCTCAATCACGGGCTGGTCGAGGCGCTCGCGCTCACTGGCGCGCTCGATCCCGATCTCGACACTGCGGGGCGCCACAGCGCCGCCGCGACCGCTGCGACCTGGCTCAACGCCGCCGAGCGCGCGCTGACCGGCGGGGCCGAAGCGGTCTGGACCGTCGAAGCGGTCGAGGGCGGCGGCTATACGCTCGAGCGCCGCTGGCGCGGGGTCAGCGATCATCATGCGATCGACGCGGGTTTCCTCGCCAGCCAGGAAGCGCGCCGGATGCACAAGCTCGCCGCCGAACAGGCTGAAAGCTATGCACGCCCCGGCCGGCTGGTGAAGGCGAGCGGCGCCGCCGCCGAAGTCGAAACCGAGATTGCCGACGGCGAAGAGGGCGATGTCCCCGCCGCGACGAACGCAAAGGCCAATCCGGTCACGCGCCCGTCCGAACTGCTCGAGGCGATTTTCGCGCACAGCCGCAAGGGCCTCGCGATCAGCCGCTATAAAGGGCTGGGCGAAATGAATGCCGAGCAGCTTTGGGAAACGACGCTCGATCCCGCCAACCGTTCGCTGCTGCGTGTCGAGGCCGAACAAGCCGATGTCGCGCATGAAATCTTCGAACGGCTGATGGGCGACGAGGTCGAACCGCGGCGCGACTTCATTCAGACGAACGCGCTTTCGGTGGCGAATCTCGACGTCTGATTTCGGTTTGGTTCCTTAAAAACCCACCGGAACGCACTTTCGAACGCGAAATATATTCAGTTTAACGCGCGGCGGCTTGTTTCGGCAGGCGGCCGCTGCTTTTGGCGCTCTCACCGAAAAGGGAGGATGCCATGCGGGCTCTTGTAACCATGGTGATGCCGCTGATGCTCGTTGCATCGGCCGCCGCACAGGACAGTGACGCCGCTGCCATTCCCGCCGTCGCGGCCAGCGCGATTCCGCTTGCCGACGCCGCCGACATGGAAACCGAAATCGACGGCGGCATGGCGAGCTATTACGGCAACGAGCTTGCCGGCAACCGCACCGCGAGCGGCGAACGCTTCGATCCCGGCCAACTGACCGCGGCGCACCGCACGCTGCCCTTCGGCAGCAAGGTGCGCGTCACCAACATGACCACCGGCGATAGTGTGATCGTCCGCATCAACGACCGCGGCCCCTTCGCTCACGGCCGCGTGATCGACGTCAGCCACGCCGCTGCGCGCGAAATCGGCATGCAGCGCAGCGGTACCGCGCGGGTCAAGCTGGCTTTGCTGAACGACGATTAAGCCGCGCCGCTTTCCCGCTCCCGAAGCTTTCGATCGAGCATCCTCAGCAATTCGCCCGTTCGCCCTCCGCCGCGTGGCGGCTCTGGATAGCGGCATAATATCTCGATGACCTTGGAATTTGTCGCGCGAGCTAGCCGTTCGACAAAATCGCATCCCGCGACCTGATCGTCGCCTGCCGCCAGTTCCGACGCGCGGGCGGCGTGCGCGGCGGCACCGAGAATATGGCGGACCTGCGCCGGACGTGCCAAGGGATGCAGGAAGGCAGCCGCCGGAGCGCACATCGCAGCCCGCGCTGCCTCGCTCGCCGCCCGGTCGTCCGTTTCCTGCGCGGCCTTGTGCGCCGCCCAGGCGGTATCGCGGAGCGTTTTGACGCGCGGACCTCCGCACGCAAATGTCGACGCCGCTGCGATGGCCTCGCCCGGGCGACCGTCCGACGCGTGGCCTCGTTCGAAGATGGGCAACACCTGCTCCGCGTTACCGACCGCATAGGCGACGACCTCGCGAAGATCGGCCAGATCCAGATCGATTTCGGCAGCCATGTGCTAATCGAACACCGACCAGCCGGCGGCATAAGCGAAATGTTCGAGCGCGATCGCCCCGGCCAGCGACGTTCCCGCTTCGTTGAGCGCGGGCGACCAGACCGCGATCGATCCCTGCCCCGGCGCGATGCAGAGGATGCCGCCGCCGACCCCGCTCTTGCCGGGAAGGCCGACGCGGAAGGCGAATTCGCCCGAATTGTCGTAATGGCCGCAGAGCATCATGATCGCGTTGATCCGCCGCGCGCGGTGCGGTTCGACGAGCTGCTCGCCGGTCACCGGGTCGCGCCCCTCCATCGCGAGGAACAGCCCGGCGCGCGCGAGCTGGCGGCACGACATAGCGATCGCGCACTGGCGGAAATAGACGCCGACCACCGTCTCGACCCGATGCGCCAGATTGCCGAAGGCGTCCATGAAATGCGCGAGGCTGCGGTTGCGCGCGCCGGTTTCGGATTCGGACGATGCGACGTCGAAGTCGATTGCGACGCTGTCGTCTCCGGCCCGCGCGCGCATGAAGTCGACGATCTCATCGATGGTCGCATCGCCGCTGCGCCCGTCGATCAGCCGGTCGGTGGTCGCGATCGCGCCCGCGTTGATCAGCGGATTACGCGGGATGCCCTGTTCGCTTTCGAGCTGGACGATCGAGTTGAACGCGCTGCCCGACGGCTCGCGTCCGACGCTGTCCCATAGCGAACTGCCGACGCGGCGCAGCGCGAGCGCCAATGTGAAGACCTTCGACACCGACTGGATCGAGAAGGGCTCGTCGGCGTCGCCCGAGCTGTGGACAGTCCCATCGGGGAGCGCGACCGCAAAGCCGAGCTTGTTCGGATCGACGTTGGCGAGCGCGGGAATATAGTTGGCGACGCGGCCCCTGCCGAGCTGTGCGGCGGCGAGCTTCATCGCTTCGTCGATATGGTGGCGGAGGTCGTCGGTCATGGCGCTGCTTTATCATCTTGATGCACATCGGCGAGTATTTTCATTTTCGTGAAAATATTCTATAAATAGGAAATCAAATAGCGACTCGGGAGACACGACATGGCCGATCAACCGCGACCCAAGGGGCTTGCGAGCGCCGTCTGTTACAAGGATGCGAAGGCGGCGTTCCGCTGGCTGGAAGAGGCGTTCGGGTTCGAGCCGGCGTTCGTGCTGCTCGACGATCAGGGCAATCTTGCGCACAGCGAGATGGAATATGGAAATTCGTCGATCATGATCGGCAATGAATGGTCCGACGACCATCGCAGCCCCGCGAATCTCGGCGGCAAGAACACCCAGACGGTGCATGTCCAGCTGGGCCAAGGCGAGGATATCGACGCGCATTGCGAAAAGGCGCGCGCGGCGGGGGCGGACATCATCGCCGAACCCGAAACGCAATTCTATGGCGACCGCACCTACCGCGCGAAGGACCCCGAGGGGCATATCTGGACCTTTGGCGTGACGGTTGCGGAAAAGACGTCGGACGAATGGGACGCCGCGGGCGGCTTCAAGACCAAGACGCGGCTCGACGATTGAGCGTCGCGCTCGACCGGATGCTGGGCGCGCTCGCCGATCCCACGCGGCGGCGCGCGATCGAACTGCTGGGTGAACGGCCGCGCAGCGCGGGCGAGCTGGCGGGCGAACTCGGCCTCGCGCCACCCGCGATGAGCCGGCATTTGCGCGCGCTGAAGGAAGGCGGGCTGGTCGAGGACGGGCATCCGACCTTCGACGCGCGTGTGCGAATCTATCGATTGAAGGACGGCGCCACCAGCGAGCTCAAGCAATGGCTCGCCGAGACCGAGGCGCTGTGGTCGCGCCAGCTTGCCGCGTTCAAGGCGCATGTGGAGCGAGGGCCATGAGCGGCGCGGCGGTGATCGTCGCGCTGCGCGTCGCGGCGACGCCGGACGCGGCGTTCACCGCCTTCACGCGCGATATCGGCAAATGGTGGCGGAGCCATCCGCTGTTCCAGCTATCGCGGCACGGCGACGGCGCACTGCGCTTCGATCCGGCGGGGCCGGACGGACGGCTCGTTACGCGCTTCGACAATGGCGAAGAATGGGAGATCGGTGCGGTGCGCCATTGGCTGCCGGGCGAAAGGCTGGCATTTGCATGGCGCCTGCCGAGTTTTCGGGAGGGTCAGGCGACCGAGGTCGATGTGCGCTTCGAGGCGATAGGCAGCGAGACGCGCGTGACCGTCGAGCATCGCGGCTGGGATGCCGTCCCGCAAAGCCACGTCGCGCGGCACGGGTTCGAGCTGATGCTGTTCCAGCGGCGGCTAGGGGAATATTGGCGCGAAATGTTGAAGGGGATGAGCCAGCGGTTTTGAGCGGAGGCGGGCGCGGAAGCGCCGTCTCCTTCGCTGGTCGCCCTCGGCGCTTTCCTATTTTCCCCGCGCGCCTATATCCTGCCCGACCCATGACCCGCGCTCGCGTCCTCCTTTTGACCGCCGCTCTCGGCCCGCTCGACTATCGCGTCCCGCAGGGAAGCGAGGCGCCTTTGGGCAGCGTCGTCGTCGCGCCGCTCGGGCCGCGGCGGATGGGCGGCGTGGTGTGGGAGGACGAAAGCTTCGGCGCTCCCGAACCCGTCGGCGACAATCGCCTGCGCAATCTTTACGAGATCGTGCCCGTGCCGCCGATCGCCGCTCCGCTCCGCCGCCTGATCGAATGGACGAGCGACTATTATCTCAGCCCCCCGGGGTCGGTGCTGCGCATGGTGCTGCCCGGCGCCGCCTTCGCCGACGCGCGCCGCCCGATCGTCGAATATCGCGCGACCGGCGAGCTGCCCGGCCGGATGACGCCGCAGCGGACCGTCGCGCTCGAAAAGATCGGGACGCGCCAAGGGCTGGTGCGCGAACTCGCGGCGCTCGCGGAGGTCAGCGAGGCGGTGATCCGCGGGCTCGTCAATACCGGCGCGCTCGAAGCCGTCAGCATGTCGGCCGACCAGCCCTATCCCGAACCCGATCCCGCCTTTGCGCCGCCCGATCTGTCGGGCGAGCAGGCCGCCGCCGCGGGGCAGCTTCGCGACGCGGTCGCCGCCGCGAAGTTCGAGACGTTGCTGCTCGACGGTGTCACCGGATCGGGCAAGACCGAAGTCTATATGGAAGCGATCGCCGCCGCGATCGCCGCGGGCAGGCAGGCGCTCGTCCTCCTCCCCGAAATCGCGCTCACCGAACCGATGCTGACGCGCTTCGCCGCGCGCTTCGGCTGCGAGCCCGTCGCGTGGCACTCGGGGCTGCGTTCCACCGAGCGCCGCCGCGCCTGGCACAGCATCGCGGCGGGCGAGGCGAAGATTATCGTCGGCGCGCGCTCGGCCTTGTTCCTGCCCTACGCCAGGCTCGGCGTGATCGTCGTCGACGAAGCGCATGAGACGAGCTTCAAGCAGGAGGACGGCGTCCATTATCACGCGCGCGACGTCGCGGTGATGCGCGGACATTTCGAGGGGCTGCCGGTGGTGCTCGCGAGCGCGACCCCCGCGCTCGAAAGCCTCGCGATGGTCGAGGCGGGGCGTTATCGCCACATCAAGCTCCCCGCGCGCTTCGGCGGCGCGACCCTGCCCGATTTGGCGGCGATCGACATGCGGCAAGACCCGCCCGACCGCGGCCGCTGGCTCGCGCCGCCGCTCGTCGACGCGCTCGCCGACCGCTTGCAAAAGGGCGAGCAGAGCCTGCTCTTCCTCAACCGGCGCGGCTTCGCTCCGCTGACGCTCTGCCGCACCTGCGGCCACCGCATCCAGTGCCCCAATTGCACTGCGTGGATGGTCGAACACCGCCTCGTCCACCGCCTCGCCTGCCACCATTGCGGCCATGTCATGCCGCCGCCGCGGCTCTGCCCCGAATGCGAGGATGAGGACAGCCTCGTCGCCTGCGGCCCCGGCGTCGAACGCGTCGCCGACGAGGTCGCCCTGCGCTTTCCCGAAGCCAGAACCGCCATCGTCACCAGCGACACCTTGTGGTCGCCCGCCAAGGCCGCCGAGTTCGTCGACAATGTCGAGGGCGGGCTGGTCGACATCATCATCGGGACGCAGCTCGTCACCAAGGGCTATCATTTTCCCAACCTCACACTCGTCGGGGTGGTCGACGCCGACCTCGGGCTCGACGGCGGCGACCTCCGCGCCGCCGAGCGCACCTTTCAGCAGATCGCGCAGGTCGCGGGGCGCGCGGGGCGCGGGGTGAAGCCCGGCGAAGTGCTAATCCAGACGCGCGTGCCGGAGGCGCCGGTGATGGCGGCGCTCGTCGCGAACGACCGCGACGGTTTCTATGCCGCCGAGGCCGCGGCGCGCAAATTCGCGGGCGCGCCGCCCTATGGCCGCTTTGCCGCGCTCGTCATCTCGTCGGAGGATATCGAAGTCGCGCGCGGACAGGCGCAGCGGCTGGGGCAAAAGGCGCCCGTCGCCGACGGGCTCGCCGTCTATGGCCCCGCGCCGGCGCCGCTCGCGATGCTGCGCGGCCGCCACCGCTTTCGCCTCCTCCTCCACGCGCCGCGCAGCTTCGACCTGCAGGGGACGATCCGCGAGTGGGTGAGCAGCGTCGAATGGTCTTCGAAGGCGCGGCTCGCGATCGACATCGACCCCTACAGTTTTGTCTAGCCGATAGAGGGCTTTACAGCCTCGTCGCAGGCTGGCAGCAGAATGCGTATCGCCATCCGGGGGGAGCAGCGGGGATGCACGGGCTTCGCATAACGATATTGGCGGCGCTTGCCGCGCTGGCGACGCCGGCGCAGGCGAACTGGCTGCGCGCCGACACTGACAATTTCATCATTTACAGCGAGGGCAAGGAGAAATCGCTGCGCACCTTTGCCGAGAATCTCCAACGGTTCGACGCGACGCTCCGCGCGCGGTTCGGGTTGAAACAAGCCCCCGAACCCAATCGGCTGACCATCTATCTGGTCCCGCGCGGTGTCGATGCCGGCCGGCTGGTCACCGGCAAGAGCGGATCCTTTATCGCGGGTTGGTACAAGCCCGACCCCGAGGGAAGCTTTGCAAGCTCGCACCGCGAGGACGTCGTGATCAAGGGGACGCCGCAATCGCAGCAGACGCTGTTTCACGAATATAGTCATCACTTCATGAAGCGTTATGCCGCCGCCGCCTTTCCGGCGTGGTTCATCGAAGGCTTTGCCGAATATCATTCGACGGCCGATTTCACCAAGGAAGGGCGCGCCGAGATCGGCAAGCCCGTTTATGCGCGCGCCTATGGCCTGCTCGCGATGCCCAAGGTCCCGGCCGAGAAGATACTGCTCCAGCGGCCGGGCGAGATGCGCAATTCGGGGCAGACCGACGTCTATTACGGCCGATCATGGCTCTTGACGCACATGCTTTACAACGACCCCGCACGCGCGGGCCAGCTCACCAAATATATCGAGGCGATCAACCACGGCGAGGATGGCAAGAAGGCGGCAATCGACGCGTTCGGCGATCTCGCCGAGCTCGACAAGGACCTCAACCGATACATGAACAAGCCGATGACCTACCGCACCTCGGCCGAACCGGTCGCGGTTCCCGGCAAAATCGGCATCGCCCCACTGTCGCCCGCCGAAGATGCGCTGTTGCCGCTCCGCCTCGAACGGATCAGCGGCCAGAACGATGCGGAACGGATCGCAAAGGTGCGCGACGAGCTGAAGGCATTGAGCCTCGTGCATGGCAGCGACGCCGGGGTGTGGTTCGAACTGGCGCGGGCCGAATGGGCGATCGATGATGACAAGCGCGACAAGGCGGCGGCGCGGGCCGCGGTCGACAAGGCGCTGGCCATCGATCCCAAACATGTCCGCGCGAATGTCTTGCTCGGCCGCATCCTGACCGCCGAGGTCGAGGCGAAGGATGATCCCCGGCCGGAAGACTGGAATGCGGTGCGCAAACCCATCGCACTCGCCAACCGCACCAATCCCGACGACCCGCTACCGCTCTACGCCTATTTCAAAAGCTTCGTCGATCAGGGCCGCTGGCCGCCGCCAATCGCGATCGAGGGTCTCCACCGCGCTTTTCAGCTCGCGCCGGAAAATATCGGCGTCCGCGTCAGCTACGCCTTCGCGCTTGCCAACGACGGCCGGTATGACGACGCGCTGACATTGGCGAAGGCGGTCGCGTTCGACCCGCACGACGGCGGTCAAGGCGAGCATCTGCTCGCCCAGCTCGAAGCCATGCGCGGGCGAGGCGGAGCGCGCGCCGGTGCCGCCCCCGCCGAAACGACAGCGGGCGAATAGGGCCGCTCAATAATCGGGTTCGGCGCCGCCCATCACCTGTCTGGCCTGCGCCGCGAGCCAGGCCATGGCGGCCGCCCAAGGCTGGTGCCCGTGGCTGATCCGCGCGACGCCCAATGCGGCGAGTTCCTGGTGCGTCGGGCCGCCTTTGCCGCGCAATATGTTGACCGGCAGCGGCGACGCGTCGCAGATCGCACCGATGCACTTGGGATCGAGCAGGAAGGGAACGAACAGCGACCCCGCCCCGGCATCGGCATAGGCGCGCGCACGTTCGAGCGTCGCGGCGACGAGCGCGTCGCCGTCCTTCGCCGCATCGGCCCCGCGAAACGTGTCGCAGCGCGCGTTGACGAAGATGCCGGTGTCCGCCGCCGCGCGGTAGCGCGCCACCGCTTCGGCGACCGGCAGCAGATCGTCAGCCCCGGGCAGCCGGTCTTCCATATTGATTCCCGCCGCGCCCGCATCCTTCGCGCGGCCGACCGAGACGCCGACCGCCGCCGGATCGGCGCCATAGCCCGATTCCATGTCGATCGTGACCGGCAGGTCGGTGACCGCGAGGATGCGGCCGAGATTTTCGAACACATCCTCGATCGGGAAATCCTCGCCGTCGGCGCGGCCCTGCGCGCCCGCGACGCCGAAGCTGCCCGTCGCGATCGCCTTCGCGCCGGCACCCGTCACCGCCTTCGCGCTCCCCGCATCCCAGATGTTGACGAGGATCAGCGGGTCACCGGGGACGTGCAGTGCGCGAAATTCAGCAATCTTGTCGATCATCATGTCTTCTCCTTTGATTTTTCGCTTGGCGGCTTCGGTGTTTGGCGCCCCGGTTGAAGCATTTGTCCGGCTTGATATAGATAGGCGCGGAATATTTACCGGGGGAAACAAAGTGATCGCATATCTGAACGCCGCCCTGCGCGGTGGTTTCGCCGTTGCGCTGCTTGCTTTCGGCAGCGTGGCTCACGCCGAATGGTGGGAAGCCGAAACTGCGCACTTCATCATCGTTTCCGAAAGCAGCAAGGCGGATACCGAACGCTTCGCGACGCGGCTCGAGCGTTTCGACAATGCGCTGCGATATATGCAGGGGCTTCCGATACCCGGCCCCGACATCGGCGAGTCGAACAAGGTCCGCGTCTATCGCTTCGGCGACACCGACGACATCGGCCGCCTTGCAGGCACTTCCGGCGTCGCGGGCTTTTATATTCCCCGCGCCGGCGCCGCCGTATCCTTCGTCCCGGCGATCGAAAGCCAGCGCGACCGCTTCAGCCGCCATCTCGACCAGCGCGAACTCAACCAGAAAACGGCGCTGACCGCCGAAGGCATATTGTTCCACGAATATGTTCACCACTTCATGCTGCAGAAATTCAGCACCGCCTATCCGCACTGGTATGTCGAGGGCTTCGCCGAGCTTTACGGCACGCTCGAGCTGCTCGACGGCGGCGCCTTCCGCGTCGGCGACGTCCCGCAGCACCGCGGAGACGACCTGTTCGAACTGCCCGGCATCCGGCTCACTCGATTGTTCGATCACAACAAGCGGCTCGACGGACAGGAATATTATCAGTCCTACTCGTTCGGCTGGATGATCGCCCACTATCTGAACTTCAACAAGGCGAGGCAGGGGCAGCTCGCTCAATATCTGAAGGCGCTGAACGCGGGGGAAGACAGCCTGACCGCGGCGCAGCGCGTGTTCGGCGACCTCGACACGTTGCAGAACGAACTGCGCCGGTACAAGGGCGGTCCGTTCCCCACGCTCAACGTCAAGCCGGCGGACTATGTCGCCCCGAAAGTCGATATCCGACGCCTGACGCCGGGCGAGGAAGCCGTAATTCAAGCACATATTCGCAGCGAGCGGGGCGTCAACGAGCGCCAGGCGCGCGCCGTCGCGGACGAGGTCGACGGCATGGACAAAAAATATCCGGACAGCCTGCCCGTACAGTTGATCGCGGGCGAGGCTTATACCGATGCCCAGGAATTCACGAAGGCGGAGGCAGCGCTGAAACGGGCACTCGTGCTCGATCCGCAATCGCAAGATGCGCAGGTTTTGATGGGCGGCCTGTTCATGACACGCGCCGATGAGGAAAAGAATCCCGCGCTCTACGCGACGGCGCGTACCTGGTTCGCCGAGGCATACCGGCTCGATCCCAAGGATCCGCGCGCGGCGATCGGCTATTATATGTCCTTTTATGAAGCGAAGGAGCCGATCCCCGAACCCGCGATCATCGCGCTGGAAAGCGTGTTCGACTATTCGTCCTACGACGATGGCTACCGCATGGTCCTTGCGCGCCAGCTGCTCAACGAAAACAAGGGCAAGCTCGCGCGATCGGTCCTCGCACCCCTCGCCTTTTCCAGCCACAAGCAGGAAAAGGCAAATAAGGTCGCCAAAGTGGTTGACGAGATCGACGCCGGCCAGATCGACGCGGCGCGCACCACCATCGCGAGCATTTTCGCCGATCGGGAAAAGGAAGACAGCTAAGCAGACCGCGTCAACCAGTGGCGCCGGGCCGTATGTCGCACTGCCCGGCGCCACTGTCGCTCAGCGCCCTTCGCGCTTCAGCAATTCTTCCTTGATCGGCAAGCCATAGGCATAGCCGCCCAAGGACCCGTCGCTGCGCACGACGCGGTGGCACGGGATCAGCACCGCCACGTTATTCGCGCCGTTGGCGCTCCCCGCCGCGCGCACCGCCGCGGGCTTGCCGACCGCGGCGGCGATGTCCGAATAGCTGCGCGTCTCGCCCGCCGGAATCTTGCGAAGCTCGCGCCACACCGCTTCCTGAAAGGCGGTGCCCTTCACGTCGATCGGGATATGGTCGAAGCCGTTCACCGGCGCCTCGACCGCGTCGACGACCTGCCCCAGCAGCGCGGCAAAGTCATCGCCGCCCTCGACCAGATCGGCCGCGGGAAAACGTTCCTCCAACGCCTCGCGTCCCTCGGCGAAACTCAAACGGCACACGCCCTTGTCGGTCGCGGCGACGAGCATGTCGCCGAGGCTGGTCGGCACCACTGCCCAGTGGATCGTCGCGCCCTTGCCGCCGTTCACCCACGCCGAAGCCGTCATACCCATGCGTCCTTCCATATTCTCGTAAAAGCGCGACGGCCCCGAAAAGCCCGCGTCGTAAATCGCGTCGGTCACCCTTGTGCCCTCGCTCAGCGCGGCGCGCGCGCGCTCGTCGCGCAGTGCGCGGGCATAGGCGGCGGGCGACAGCCCGGTATGGCGGGTGAAGACGCGCTGGAAATGCGTCGGCGAATAGCCGGTGCGCGTCGCGAGATCGGCGAGCGCGAGCGGTTCCTCGCTTTGCTTGATCGCGGCGATCGCCTTGATCACCGCGCGTTCGTCGCGCGCGACATCGTCGGGCAGGCAGCGCTTGCACGGGCGCAGCCCCGTCGCGCGCGCCGCGGCGCCATCGACGAAGAAACGAACATTTTCGCGCAGCGGGTGCCGCGCGGCGCAGCTCGGCCGGCAATAGATGCCGGTGGTGAGCACGCCGGTGACGAAGCGTCCGTCGAACGCCTTGTCGCGCGCCTGCACCGCCTGCCAGCACTCGTTGTCGGTCATCGTGGAGAAAGCCATGATCAATTCCTCTCGATGCGCGCGGCGAAGCAGCCGTTGGTGGCATATTGCGCGTGAATATAGGCAATGCGCGGGTCGGCGAACAGGTCGCGGATCGCTGCATCGCCATCCTCGCCCGGCCCCAGCCGCGCCGCCGCCAGCATACCCGCATCGTCGAAGCCGCGGAACGCCATCGTCCGTCCGGCGAAGGCAGGGGGCAGCGCGTCGCAATAGGTCGCCGTTTCGACGCGATCCCGGACATAGATCGCATAGGCGCTGCGGAACGGCGTTTCGACATCGTGACTGACATGGTGAAGCAGGATCACCGCCTCACCCGCTTTCGCATCGTCGAGACTGATCCGGCACGGGCAGCCGCGATCGGCGGTCGCGGTGATCCGGCGCGCGTTGTTGGCGGCGAGCTCGGCGTCGTCCATCGCGAACAAGGGCGCGAAAGGAGCGGGGTCGAGCCCGGTAATCTTGTAAGTCATCGCATTGTCCTTTCTCTGGTTCGCGATCATCATGCCGCCACGCCGCTCGCGCCGCGTCCCGATGCTTGCGTTCAAAGTTGGCGCGGCTAGTCTGCGCCGCCATGACCCGCTTTTTCACGCTTCTGCTCGCCCTCCTTGCCCTGTCCCTTCCTGCGCGCGCCGCCGACGATATCAGCGCCGCTTCGCGCAGCGTCGTGCGCGTCGTCACCGTCGCGATGATGGATGGCGAGGTCGTCGGTTTCGGCCATGGCAGCGGCATCGCGATCTCGCCGACGCGCATCGTCACCAACGCGCATGTCGTCGAATCGGCGGCGCGGTACCCCGGCAATGTCGCGCTCGGCGTCGTCCCGTCGGAGGGGCAGAAAAGCTATGCCGGGAAGCTGATCGCGATCGACACCGCGCGCGACCTTGCGCTGGTCGAGATCACCGAGGGGCGGCTGCCCGCCGCCGCCATCTACACCGGGCCGCTCGAATCGGGCGCCGACGTCGTCGCGCTGGGCTATCCGGGCAATGTCGACCTTGCGACCGCGCGCAGCGCCAACGACTATATCACCCCCCGCACCCCGACGCGCAGCGAAGGCAATATGTCGAACATGCAATCGGTCGACGGCGTCGCGATGCTGATCCACACCGCGAAAATCTCGCGCGGCAATTCGGGCGGTCCGCTCGTCGATCAGTGCGGACGGATCGCGGGAATCAACACCGCGATCACGCGCGCCGACGACGGCGATTCGCCCTTCGCCTTCGCCATTTCTGGACGCGAGCTGATGCGCTTCCTCGCCGATGCGGACCAGCAATATACCAGCGTCGGCACCCCCTGCCTGTCGATGGCCGAGGCCGACGCGCGGAACCGTGCCGCGATCGACGCCGAAGCGCGCGCCGATGCCGAGGCCAATGCCGCGAAAAATGCCGCCGCGAAGCTCGACCGCGAACTCAAACAGGCGCGCGCCGAGGACGAGGCGCTCGCGGCGCGCGAGAATCGCATCGCGCTCGCGGGCGTGCTGTTCGTGATCGGCGCGCTCGCGGCGGGCGCCGGGCTGATGTTCTATGGCCAGAAGAATATGCGCAATGCCAAGATCGCGGGCGGCGCCGGCGCCGCGCTGATCCTGATCGCGGCGGTGCTGTTCGCGACGCGCCCCGATGCGCATGCGGAGATCGCCGAGGAAGCGGCGAAGACGCCCGCCACCGACGCGCCGAAGCTCGCGCAGGGCAGCCTTCTCTGCACGATCCGCCCCGACCGCAGCCGCATCACCGTGTCGGCGACGACCGACGTGCCGATCAGCATCGGCAAGGGCGGCTGCGTCAACGGCCGCACCCAATATACGAAGGGGCCCGACGACCGCTGGCAGCGCATCCTCGTGCCCAATGAGGAGGCGACCGTCACCGTCGCTTCGATCGATGCGGCGGGGCGCGACTATCGCGTCGAACGCTATCTGCTCGACGCCGAAACGATGGCGAAGGCGCGTGAGACGCGTGCGACGATCACGCTCAAGAGCTGCACGGCTGACCCCGACGAACTCGCGGGGCTCGCCGCGCAGCAGGACGCGATCCGCAGCGCGCTTCCCGGCACCCCCAACGAACGGCTCGTCTATCGCTGCCAGCCGGCGAACGGTGCGGCGGCGAAATCTTCCGGCGACTGACGCGGTCAGCGCAGCCCGTCGACCCATCGGGCAAGGATCGCCTGCGCGGGCGCGGTATAGGCGAGTTCGTGCCCCGCATCCGCGACGCGCGCGATCGTGGCATCGGGCCGCGCCCGCGCCAGCCGGTCCAGATGGTCGGGGGTGACGAGCGTGTCGGCGTCGCCGTGCATCAGAAAGACCGGCGCCTTCACGCGGCGCAGCTTCGCCGCATTGTCGAAGCGGTCGCGCACCAGCCAGCGCGGCGCGAACGGCACCTGACGCTGCACCGCCGCGGGCAGGTCGGACAATCCCGACACGAGGATCAGCGCCGCGACATCGTGCCGCAGCGCGATTTCGGTCGCGGGGCCCGATCCGATCGAATTGCCCACGGCGACGATATCGCGCGGCGCGACCCCCGCTTCGTCCAGCCAGCGCATCGCCGCTTCGCCGTCGCGATAGAAGCCCGCCTCGTCGGGTGAGCCCGGGTTGCCGCCATAGCCGCGATATTCGACGAGCACCAGCCCGTGGCCTGCGGCGGCCGGCCCGCGCGTCGCCTTGATCGCGCCGATCATATTGTCGCCATTGCCGTGAAAGAAGAGGACCACCTTCTTGCCCGGTGCGGCCGGGCGATAGAAGGCCGAGAGCCGCAGGCCGTCGCCGGTTTGCGTGTGGACAAGCCGGAAGCCGGGCAGGGCTTCGCGCGGATAATCGCGTGGCGCGGGAAAGATGAGGCGCCGCTGCTGGGTATAGAGCAGCGCCGTGACGACGAGCGCAAAGGCGAACAGCCCGAGAAGGAGCTGAACCGCCAGCCTCACCCCCCGCACGCCCGGAACAGCATCAGCGTGCGTTCGCGCGCCAGTTCGCTCGACGGCTCGTGATAATCCTTGCGCCGGTCGCTGTTGAAGCCGTGTCCCGCCTCATAGACGAAGATTTGCGCGGTCGGATGATCCCTCGCGATCAGCGCCTCGACGCCCGCCATCGGGATGCCGTCGTCATAGCGGCCGAAATGGGCGATCGCGGCGCACTGCGGCGCATCGTCCTTGAACTGCGTCGGCACTAGGCTGCCATAATAGGCCGAGGACGCCGCGAGGTCGGGGCTGATCTGCGCCATCCGCCACGCGACCGAGCCGCCGTAGCAATAGCCGGTGATGAAGACGGGACCCTTGCCTGTGAGTGCGTCGATGCACCTCTGCGCATCCTTCAGGCTCTGTTCGAACGGGTGCAGCTTCCGCGCCAGCTCAACCGCGCGTTCGAACCCGGGGCCCGAATAGTCGCTTTCGAACCCCGGATGTTCGCGGTCGAACAGCGCGGGCGACAGCACTTCATAGCCGTCGGCGGCATATTCGTCGCACAGCTCGCGGATATGGTCGGTGACCCCGAAAATCTCCTGCACCAGCACCAGCCCGCCCCGGCGTTCGCCCGCTGCCTCTGCATGATAGACCGCGATTTCGGCGCCGTCGTCCATCGTCATCCGGATCATCTCGCCCATGGCCCTTACCCCTCATCGGTTCGCCCTGAGCTTGTCGAAGGGCCGTTCTTCCTTCCCCTTTTGAAGAAAGGACCGTCGTTCGACAAGCTCGGGGCGAACGGGTTTGGGAAGGCAGCGCTCAGACTCCCAACCCCCGCCTTGCATTGCGCCAAAATCGTTGCTACGCGCGCCCCGACTTTGCAGCGGGGGGCATTTTCGGATGCCGGGCAAATCCGCGCAGCCATCCCCCTCGGGATCGAAGAAAAGGACTTTCGCGCGTGGAGAATTCCGGCGGCATTCAGGGCAACATCACGGCGGGCCTCGCGGGCCGCTATGCCAGCGCGCTGTTCGACCTGGCGCGCGAATCGAACGCGATCGACGCCGTCCAGAAGAGCCTCGCAACGCTGAAGACCGGTCTCGCCGATTCGGCCGACCTGTCGGCGTTGATCGCGAGCCCCGTCGTCGGCCGCGCCGATGCCGCCAATGCCATCGCTGCGGTCGCCAAGGCGCTGAAGCTCGATTCGCTGACCGCCAAATTCCTCGGCGTGCTCGCCGAGAACCGCCGCCTCGCCGACCTGCCCGGCATGATCGACGCCTTCAACGCGATCGTCGCCGACCACCGCGGCGAAGTGACCGCACAGGTCACCAGCGCGCACCCGCTTTCGGCAGCGCAGCTCAAGGAGCTGACCGCGAACCTCAAATCCCGTGTCGGGCGCGACGTCACCGTCGCGGCGACCGTCGATCCCGCCATCCTCGGCGGCCTCGTCGTCCAGCTGGGCAGCCAGCTGATCGACGGCAGCATCCGTACCCGTCTCAACAGTTTCGCCCAGGCGATGAAGGGCTGAACGCCCCCTACGCCAAAACGCCCGATGAAAGGCTGAATAATGGAAATCCGCGCCGCTGAAATCAGCAAGGTCATCAAGGACCAGATCGCCAATTTCGGGACCGACGCCACGGTCAGCGAAATCGGCTCGGTGCTCTCGGTCGGCGACGGCATCGCCCGCGTCCACGGCCTCGACAACGTCCAGGCCGGTGAAATGGTCGAATTCGCCAATGGCGTGCAGGGCATGGCGCTCAACCTCGAAGCCGACAATGTCGGCATCGTGATCTTCGGCTCGGATGCCGAGATCAAGGAAGGCGACACCGTCAAGCGCACCGGCACCATCGTCGACGTTCCCGTCGGCAAGGGCCTGCTCGGCCGCGTCGTCGATGGCCTCGGCAATCCGATCGACGGCAAGGGCCCGATCAAGGCCGACAAGCGCATGCGCGTCGAAGTCAAGGCGCCGGGCATCATCCCGCGTACCTCGGTCCACGAACCCGTCCAGACTGGTCTCAAGGCGCTCGACGCGCTCGTCCCCGTCGGCCGCGGCCAGCGCGAACTGATCATCGGCGACCGCCAGACCGGCAAGACCGCCGTCGCGATCGACACCTTCATCAACCAGAAGCAGGCCAACGCCGGCGACGATGAGTCGAAGAAGCTGTACTGCATCTATGTCGCCGTCGGTCAGAAGCGCTCGACCGTCGCGCAGATCGTGCGCCAACTCGAAGAAAATGGCGCGATGGAATATTCGATCGTCGTCGCCGCGACCGCATCGGAGCCCGCTCCGCTGCAGTTCCTCGCTCCTTATACGGGCTGCACCATGGGCGAGTTCTTCCGCGACAACGGCATGCACGCCGTCATCGTGTACGACGATCTGTCGAAGCAGGCCGTCGCCTATCGCCAGATGTCGCTGCTGCTCCGCCGCCCGCCGGGCCGCGAAGCCTATCCCGGCGACGTTTTCTATCTCCACAGCCGCCTGCTCGAGCGCGCGGCGAAGATGAACGACGACAATGGCGCCGGCTCGCTCACCGCGCTGCCGATCATCGAAACGCAGGCGGGCGACGTGTCGGCCTACATCCCGACCAACGTGATTTCGATCACCGACGGTCAGATCTTCCTCGAAACCAACCTCTTCAACGCCGGTATCCGCCCTGCGATCAACGTCGGTCTGTCGGTGAGCCGCGTCGGCTCGGCGGCGCAGACCAAGGCGATGAAGAAGGTGTCGGGCTCGATCAAGCTTGAGCTCGCGCAGTATCGCGAAATGGAAGCCTTCGCGCAGTTCGGTTCGGACCTCGACGCCTCGACGCAGAAGCTGCTCAACCGCGGCGCGCGCCTGACGCAGCTGCTGAAGCAGCCGCAGTTCCAGCCGATGCCGTTCGAAGAGCAGACCGCATCGATCTTCGCCGGCACCAACGGCTATCTCGACAATGTCGCGACGACCGACGTGTCGCGCTACGAACAGGCGATGCTCGCCTATCTGCGCAGCGACCATGCCGACGTGCTGAAGACGATCCGCGACACCAAGGATCTTGGCGACGACGCCAAAAAGGGTCTGGTCGCGGCGCTCGACGCCTTCGCCAAGATTTTCGCGTAAGCCAAGTTACCGTGAGCCCGGCCACCTGCGCCGGGCTGACGAACCAGAGGGGCCGTAATGGCATCGCTTAAGGAACTAAAAGGGCGCATCGTCTCGGTCAAATCGACCCAGAAGATCACCAAGGCCAAGAAGATGGTCGCCGCCGCGAAGCTGCGTAAGGCGCAGGCCGCGGCCGAAGCCGCGCGGCCATACGCCGAGCGGCTCGAAGGCGTCGTCGCGAGTCTCGCGTCGAAGGTCGGCGCGTCGGATTCGGCGCCGAAGCTGCTGTCGGGCACCGGCAAGAGCGACACGCATCTGCTCGTCGTGCTCAACAGCGACCGCGGCCTTGCCGGCGCGTTCAACTCGAACATCGTCAAGGCCGCGCGCGACAAGGCGCTCGAACTGCAGGCCGAGGGCAAGAAGGTCCTCTTCTACCTCGTCGGCCGCAAGGGCCGCCCGGTGATCGCGCGCCTGTTCCAGGGCCAGATCGTCGAGCAGTATGAGACGACCGGCATCCGCGACATCGGCTTCGACCAGGCGAGCGAAATCTCGGCGAAGGTCATGGAGATGTACGAAGCCGGCGTCTTCGACGTCGCGCATCTCTTCTATTCGAAATTCCGTTCGGCGCTGCTTCAGATCGCGACCGGTCAGCAGATGATCCCGGTTCCGCCGCCCGCCGACGTTCCCGCGTCGAGCGGCGCCGCCGTCGAATATGAGCCGGGCGAAGAGGAAATCCTCGCCGACCTCTTGCCGCGCAACGTCACGATCCAGATTTTCAAGGGCCTCCTTGAAAACGCCGCATCCGAACAGGGCGCGTCGATGACCGCGATGGACAATGCGACGCGCAACGCGGGCGACCTGATCAACAAGCTGACCATCGTTTACAACCGCACGCGTCAGGCGGCGATCACCACCGAACTCATCGAAATCATTGCCGGCGCCGAAGCGCTGTAAGCTATCCAAGCAAGGAAGAACGTAATGGCTACCGCTCCCGCTGAAAAGAAGGCTCCCGCCAAGAAGGCCGCCGCGCCCAAGGCTGCTGCGCCGAAGAAGGCCGCCGCGCCCAAGGCTGTCGCCACCGGCACCGCGACCGGCCGCGTCGCACAGGTCATCGGTGCCGTCGTCGACGTCCAGTTCACCGGCCCGCTGCCCGCGATTCTGAACGCGCTCGAGACCGACAACAATGGCAACCGCCTCGTCCTCGAAGTCGCGCAGCACCTCGGCGAAAACACCGTCCGCACGATCGCGATGGACGCGACCGACGGTCTGACCCGCGGCCAGCCCGTGACCGACACCGGCGCGCAGATCTCGGTCCCCGTGGGCCCGCAGACGCTCGGCCGCATCCTCAACGTCATCGGCGACCCGATCGACGAGCGCGGCCCGGTGAACGCCGGCATGACCGCGCCGATCCACGCCAAGGCCCCCGAATTCGTCGATCAGTCGACCGAAGCCGCGATCCTCGTCACCGGCATCAAGGTCATCGACCTGATCGCGCCCTATGCGAAGGGCGGCAAGATCGGCCTGTTCGGCGGCGCGGGCGTCGGCAAGACCGTGCTCATCCAGGAACTGATCAACAACATCGCCAAGGGCCACGGCGGCGTGTCGGTGTTCGCGGGCGTCGGTGAACGCACCCGCGAAGGCAACGATCTCTACCACGAATTCCTCGACGCCGGCGTTATCGCCAAGGACGCCGACGGCAACCCGACCCCCGACGGGTCGAAGGTGGCGCTGGTGTTCGGCCAGATGAACGAGCCCCCGGGCGCCCGCGCCCGCGTTGCGCTCTCGGGCCTGACGATGGCCGAATATTTCCGCGACCAGGAAGGGCAGGACGTTCTGTTCTTCGTCGACAACATCTTCCGCTTCACGCAGGCGGGCTCGGAAGTGTCGGCGCTGCTCGGCCGTATTCCTTCGGCGGTGGGTTACCAGCCGACGCTGTCGACCGACATGGGTGCACTGCAGGAACGCATCACCTCGACCACCAAGGGCTCGATCACCTCGGTTCAGGCCATTTACGTTCCTGCGGACGATCTTACCGACCCGGCTCCGGCAACCTCGTTCGCTCACTTGGACGCGACGACGACGCTGAGCCGCGCGATTTCGGAACTCGGCATCTACCCCGCAGTCGACCCGCTCGACTCGACCTCGCGCGTGCTGACCGCCGCGACCGTCGGTCAGGAGCATTACGAAACCGCCCGCCGCGTTCAGGAAACGCTGCAGAAGTACAAGTCGCTGCAGGACATCATCGCGATCCTCGGCATGGACGAGCTGTCGGAAGAGGACAAGCTGGTCGTCGCCCGCGCGCGCAAGATCCAGCGCTTCCTGTCGCAACCGTTCCACGTCGCCGAAGTCTTCACCGGCATCCCCGGCAAGTTCGTGGCGATCGAGGACACGGTGAAGTCGTTCAAGGCCGTCGTCGACGGCGAATATGACCACCTGCCCGAAGCGGCCTTCTACATGGTCGGCGGCATCGACGAAGCGGTCGCCAAGGCCGCGAAGCTCGCCGAAGAGGCGTAATCGAGTTCCCCTCCCGCTTGCGGGAGGGGTTAGGGGAGGGTCTGTCGGGGGACGGGCGCTTCGCCGGAATGAAACAAGCCCTCCCCCGACCCCTCCCGCAAGCGGGAGGGGGGAGATTGAAGATGGCCCTGAAGTTCGAACTCGTCACTCCCGCCCGCCTCGAGCGGACCGCCGACGTCCATATGGTCACCGTCCCGGGGACCGAGGGCGATTTCTCGGTGCTCGAAGGCCACGCGCCCTTCATGGCGACGCTGCGCAACGGCCCGCTGACCATCTATGCCACCGCGGGCGCCGCGCCCGAGGTGATCGAGGTCGAAGGCGGCTTCGCCGAGGTCAACGAAGCGGGCCTCACCGTGCTGGCTGAACATATCGCCGGATAGATTTTCCGCCATTCACGGTCGGACCAAAGCCCGCATCCTCGCCGATGCGGGCTTTTTCATGTCCGCGTGGCAAACGCCCGCGGCATTAGGACAATGTCAAAGTTTCCGATTTATTCACCGTGTCGGATGGGGGTTTCGCCGGAATACCGGGGGCATTCCCGCATGAGATACGAAGCAGGATAAAACGGATGAGTGCATTCGGACGCCGCCCCGGAACCGCTGGCCGCCCCGCCTTTGGCGTGGCGAAGCCGATGCAAACTGGCCCCGGTGTGCCCGGCGGCGCGCAATTCCCTGCGATCGACACCGCGCCTGCCGAAGCTCCGCCGCCGATCCCGTCGAACCTGACGCCCGAAGAAGAGGCGATGGAGCGGTTGAACCAGCGCTCGTCGGCCGAAGCGATGGAGCCCGAAAAGGCGCAGGGTTTCGAGGCGAGCGTCCACAAGATCAAGGAACAGGTGCTGCCGCGCCTGCTCGAACGCGTCGATCCCGAAGCGGCCGCGACGCTGAGCAAGGACGAGCTGACCGAGGAATTCCGCCCGATCATCCTCGAGGTGCTCGCCGAGCTGCGAATCACGCTCAATCGCCGCGAACAATTCGCGCTCGAAAAGGTGCTCGTCGACGAGCTCCTGGGCTTCGGCCCGCTCGAGGAATTGCTCGCCGACCCCGACATCAGCGATATCATGGTCAACGGCCCGTACCAGACCTATGTCGAGCGCAAGGGCCAGCTCGTTATCGCGCCGATCCAGTTTCGCGACGAACAGCATCTGTTCCAGATCGCGCAGCGCATCTGCAACATGGTCGGCCGCCGCGTCGACCAGACGACGCCGCTTGCCGACGCGCGCCTCAAGGACGGCAGCCGTGTCAACGTGATCGTCCCGCCGCTGAGCCTCCGCGGTACCGCGATCTCGATTCGTAAATTCTCGGCCAAGCCGATCACGCTCGACATGCTCTGCCAATGGGGCGCGATGAGCCAGAAAATGTGCACCGCACTGAAAATCGCGGGCGCCAGCCGCTTCAACATCGTTATCTCGGGCGGCACCGGTTCGGGTAAAACCACCATGCTCAACGCGCTGTCGAAGATGATCGACCCCGGCGAACGCGTGCTGACGATCGAGGACGCCGCCGAACTTCGCCTGCAGCAGCCGCACTGGCTTCCGCTCGAAACGCGCCCCGCGAACCTCGAGGGCAATGGCGCGATCCACATGGGCGACCTCGTCAAGAACGCGCTGCGTATGCGCCCCGACCGCATCATCATGGGCGAAGTCCGCGGCGCCGAGTGTTTCGACCTCCTCGCCGCGATGAACACGGGTCACGACGGATCGATGTGTACGCTCCACTCGAACAGCCCGCGCGAATGCCTCGGCCGTATGGAGAATATGGTGCTGATGGGCGACATCAAGATCCCGAAGGAAGCGATCTCGAAACAGATCGCCGACTCGGTCGACCTGATCGTCCAGATCAAGCGCCTGCGCGACGGTTCGCGCCGCGTCACCAATGTGACCGAGGTGATCGGCATGGAAGGCGACGTCATCGTCACCCAGGAACTCTTCAAGTTCGAATATCTCGACGAGGACAAGGACGGCAAGATCGTCGGCGAATATCGCGCGATGGGCCTGCGCCCCTATACGCTCGAAAAGGCGCGCCAGTACGGCTTCGACCAGCCCTATCTCGAGGCGTGCCTGTAGCAGCTCGTCGCCCCCGCGAAGGCGGGGGCCGCTGGCGAGATAGCGCAAGGCCGACGGCGGCCCCCGCCTTCGCGGGGGCGACGGTTACGGCTTCAAAGCGAATGCCGTCGCGAACAGCGCCACCGCTGCCGCCGCCAGCGCGATCCCGCGCCACGGCATGAAGCCGACCTCCTCGACGTCGCGCCGGTTGTTGCGGCGCCAGTTGGCGATCTCGGCAACGCCGAACAGCACAGCGGCCGCAATTGCCACCGACAGCATCGACACTTGCATTGCCGCGCATCCCTTCGCAAACAGGGGTATTCCCCGGTCTCCGCAAGGAGGCGAAATCCCCCTGGAGAGAGGTGCCCATATGCGTGTCCTGTCGTTGCTTGCAAGTGCCGCCGCCCTGATCGCCGTCCCCGCTGCCGCGATGCAGCATGACGGCCACGCCGGTCATGCGACCCCCGCGAACGGCGATGCGATCGCCGCCGCGGTCGCCGCCCCCACCCGCACCGCCGCGAACGTCGCGCGCGACCCCTATCGCCACCCCGCCGAAACCCTGGCCTTTTTCGGCGTGAAGCCCGGCGACACGGTGGTCGAGCTGTGGCCCGGCGGCGGCTGGTACACCGAAATCCTTGCGCCGTTGACCAAGGCCGGCGGCGGCACGCTTTATGTCGCGGCGCCGTGGGAACGCGGCCTTAACCGGATCAAGGAAAAGCAGGCGGCCGATGCCGCAACCTATGGCGCGCTGAAGCTCGCCGAATTCCCTGCCACCGGCGCGGGGACGAAGGTTGCCGACGGCAGCGTCGATGTCGTGCTGACCTTCCGCAACGTCCACAACTGGCGCTTCGGCGGCGCCGACAAGACCGCCGACGCCTTCAAGCAGATTTTCGCGATGCTCAAACCCGGCGGCACGCTGGGCGTCGTCGAGCATCGGCTGAACGAGAGCGACGACAGCGCGAAGGAGGAAAAGTCGGGCTATATGAAGAAAAGCTCGATCGTCGCCTTTGCCGAGGCCGCGGGCTTCGAGCTCGCCGGCGAGAGCGAGATCAACGCCAATCCGAAGGATACCAAAGATTATCCCAAGGGCGTCTGGACGTTGCCGCCGAACCTGACCGAGGGCGAGACCGATCGCGCCAAATATGTCGCGATCGGCGAATCGGACCGCATGACGCTCAAATTCGTGAAGCCCGCGTCCTGAAGCATTTCGAATCCATCGACCCTGCGCTGCTTTTGAGCGCCTATGCGCAGGGCATTTTCCCGATGGCCGACGGGGCGGACGACCCGTCGGTCCATTGGGTCGAACCGCGGCTGCGCGCGATTCTTCCGCTCGACGGCTTCCACCTTTCGCATAGCCTGAAAAAAGTCATCGTTTCCGACCGCTTTCGCGTCACTACCGACGCCGTCTTCGCCGATATGGTCGCGCTTTGCGCCGAGCCCGCCGACGATCGGCCGACGACATGGATCAACCCGGTGATCAAGGCGAGCTACGACCGACTATTCCAGCTCGGCCATGCACACAGCGTCGAATGCTGGCTGGAAGGCGAGCTCGTCGGCGGGCTTTATGGCGTAACGCTCGGCCGCGCCTTTTTCGGCGAATCGATGGTCAGCCGCGTGCGCGACGCGTCGAAGGTCGCGCTTGCGCATCTCGTCGCGCGGTTGATCGCCGGCGGCTGGAAATTGCTCGACTGCCAGTTCCTCACCCCGCACCTTGCGAGCCTCGGCGCGATCGAGATCCGCCAGGCCGAGTATCTCGCGCGGCTCTATTCGGTGTTGGCGGGGGGCGACGGCGGCACGATCTTGGGCGGCGCCACCGGAGCCGGCGCTGCGGGCGCGGGAGGTGCCGCCGGAGTCGCCGTGCCCTCGCCGCCGTTCGTCGCGGGCGACTGGGGCGCGCTCGACGCCTTGGGCGCGGCCGCCGATTTGGGCGCCGAGCGTTCGACCGGCTCGCCGCCGGGATATGTCATCGCGCAGCTTTTGACGAAGACGTCATAGATCGGGTGCTCGATCACGTTGCGGTCGGGCCGCTCGCGGAAAATCCAGCCCGAAAAGACGCGGCGCCATTTGTCGTCGCGCTGGTCCTGCACGGTCAGCTGGACGAAAGCCCCCGTTTCGGGCGGGTCTTCCCACGGCGCGGTCATTTCGCACGCGCGCATCCGCACGATCGCGCGGCCGACGCGCACCGATTCGCCAGGCTTCATCTCGAGTTCGCGGACCAGCCCGTTGCGCTTGTTGAGCAGGCCGACCACGGCGACGCGCTCGGCCATCGGGGTCGCGCCTTCGATGCCGCCGACTTCCTGCTGCACGCGTTCGGATTTTGCGGCGGTCGAAACCGTTGCGCTGCCGCCCGTCTTCGACGGCGTCCGGTCGCATGCGGTCAGCGCGGTCACCGCGACAAGCGTCAGGAGCGCGATACGGGGAGGGTGCGGCCGCACTGAAGCTCAGTCGGCGCCGGGCCGCCAGGCCTCGTAATCGCCGGTCGCGGCGGCGCGGCGCCCGCCGCGTTCGAGCGCGCCCGCGGGGCGATAGGCGCCGGTGCTGCCGGTCAGGTTCGCGCTCGGCTCCTTTTCCCACGCGCGCGGCGCGGGCAGGGCGTCGGTCGGCAGTTCGTCGAAGGTGCCGTGCAGCCAGCCATGCCATTCGGGCGGCACGCGGCTCGCATCGTTCGATCCCTTATAGATCACCCAGCGGCGGCCGCCCTTCTTGGCGCGGAAATAGCGGTTGCCGAGGCTGTCCTCGCCAACCTTCTCGCCGGTGCTCCAGCTGTTCAGCAGCGTGCCGACGGTCGCGCCGTCCCACCAGGTGAAAATCTTGCCCAAAATGCTCATGGCTGCGGCGTTTACAGGCAAGGAGCGATGCTTCGCAAGCCATTACTCATACTCGTCGCCCCCGTGCAGGCGGGGGCCGCAGGAGGTTTACGCAGCGGCGCAGGGTCAGGACGACGGAGGCCCCCGCCTGCGCGGGGGCGACGATGCGGAACTGGCCGTCATTCCTTCCAAGTCACCTTCGCCGTTTCGTCGATGCCAAGCCGGGCCGCGGTGCCGCCCGCGAGTTCGAGCACCGCCGAAACCTCGCCGCCGCTGACCACGGGTTCGAGCGATTCGGGGATGGTGTTTTCGGCGATCCGGTCGATGCTGCCGTCGGCGCGGACGAAGATCATGTCGAGCGGGATCAGCGTGTTCTTCATCCAGAAGCTGCCGATTCGCGGTTTTGCGAACGGAAAGAGCATGCCGCCGTTTTCGGGCAGGCTGGTCCGGAACATCAGCCCGCGGTCCTGTTCGGCGTCGGTGCGCGCGACCTCGACGTCGAACCGGTGCGCCTGGCCCGCCATCGCGATCGTCACCGGGATCGTCGCGGCGCTCTCCGCCTCGCTCGCATCGCGGCTGCACGCCGCCATCGGCAGCGCGAACGACAGGGCGAGGGCGGTCAATATGGCACGCATCGGCAGTTCCTCCATCGGGGGTGTCCCGGCCTAATCGAGCCCCGCTTCGTCGTCCAGCGCCGCCAGCCCCGCTTCGTCCCCCGGCGGGACGGCGAGGATACGGCGCGCGATCGTCATGCTGTGCCCGGCGCGCAAAAAAGCGGCGATTTGCCGCTCGCGTTGCTTGGGATCGTCGCTGTTGCGCGTCGCAAAGGGGCCGAACCGCCGCCGCCGCGCGAAACCGACCGCCGCCGCGACCGCGGCATTCTCCGCCGCCGCGATGGCATCGCCGCTATCGTTCTCGGCGATGCCATCGACGTAAAGCTGCGCCTTGACGCGCCGCACACCCAGCCCGCGCCGCGTCATCGCCCCCGCGCGCATCGCGGCATATTGGCGGTCGTCGAGATAACGCAGACGCTCCATCCGGTCGGCGATCGCTTCACACGCCGCCATGGCGTCACTATCGTCTATCCATTCGGATTCGCGGACTTTTCTGGACAGATAGCTCGTCAGCTTGGCGCGACTCGTCGCGAATCGCGCGACATAGGCGAGCGCCAGTTCGTCGAGCTTTGCCGCGCTCAAGGGCCTTCTGGAACGGTCGGATGGAGCGCGGCGATTGGCCATATGCCATGTTTGTGCCACAGTCGGGCCCGATTGAGAACGATCAACACCGCCATATCGGGTGCTAAAGCCCGGAAATGGGCGATTTGTTCAAACAACACAGGGTTCGCGCACCGAAACATGGCACAGAAAGATGACATGCTTGTTGCCGCGCGGCCCGTATCGCGGGATGTCGCAGCCCCTATGACCGATACCGATATGATTTCGGCCGATGCGCTCGTGCCGACGCCGACCGAATGTGCGCAGCCGCGCCGTTTTTCCGACTTTGCCACCGTGGGCGATGCGCTCGACTATGCCGCCGCGGGTTCGCGCGGGCTCAATTTCCACGATCCGCGCGGGAAGCTCGTGCGCCCCTATCCCTATAGCGAGCTCAAGGCCGACGCGCTGGCCACCGCATATCGCCTGATCGCCGCCGGGGTGAAGCCGAACGACCGCATCGCGCTGATCGCCGAAACCGGCGCCGAATTCGCCGCGCTCTTCTTCGGCACCATCTATGCCGGCGCCTGGCCGGTTCCGCTACCGCTGCCGACGAGCTTCGGCGGGCGTGATTCCTATGTCGGCCAGCTCGTCGTCCAGCTCACCAGCTGCGACCCGACGATGCTCTTCTTCCCGCCCGAAATCGCCGCGATGGCGGTCGAGGCGGCCGAGCAGCGGAGGGTGCAGCCGATCGACTGGAGCGAGTTCGAAAAACGCGCCGCCCCCGTCGTCGACCTGCCCGAACAAAAGACCGACGAGACCTGCTATCTCCAGTATAGCAGCGGCTCGACGCGCTTCCCGCATGGCGTCGCCGTGACGCACGGCGCGCTGCTCAACAATCTGTCGGCGCATTCGCACGGCATGGAGTTGCAGGACAGCGACCGCTGTATCTCGTGGCTGCCCTGGTATCACGACATGGGCCTCGTCGGCTGCCTGCTCTCGCCCGTCGCCAATCAGGTATCGGTCGATTATCTGAAGACCGAGGATTTCGCCCGCCGCCCGCTCGCCTGGCTCGACCTGATCAGCCGCAACCAGGGCACGACGCTCAGCTATTCGCCGACCTTCGGCTATGACATTTGCGCGCGCCGCATCTCAAGCCAGAGCCATGTCGCCGACCGTTTCGACCTGTCGCGCTGGCGCGTTGCGGGCAATGGCGCCGACATGATCCGCCCCGACGTGATGCAGAGCTTCGTCGACGCCTTTGCCGACGCGGGCTTCAAGGCGAGCGCCTTCCTGCCGAGCTATGGCCTCGCCGAAGCGACGCTCGCGGTCAGCATCATGCCGCCGGGCGAGGGCATCGTCGTCGAACTGGTCGAGGAAACCGAATTGTCGGGCGCTGCGAACGACGCCGGACGTCCGACGCGCTACCGCGCGATCGTCAACTGCGGCAAGGCGGTCAAGGACATGGTGATCGAGGTCCGCGACGAAGCGGGCAATCCGCTGCCCGACCAGACCGTCGGCAAAGTGTGGTGCACCGGCCCGTCGCTGATGACCGGCTATTACCGCGACCCCGAATCGACCGCCGCCTGCATGGCGGACGGCTGGCTCGACACAGGCGATATGGGTTATATGTCAGACGGTTACATCTATATCGTCGGCCGTGCCAAGGACATGATCATCATCAACGGCAAGAATCACTGGCCGCAGGACATCGAATGGGCGGTCGAACAATTGCCGGGATTCAAGTCGGGCGACATCGCAGCGTTCGCGATCACCACGCCGGGCGGCGAGGAAACCCCTGCGGTGCTCGTCCAGTGCCGCACCAGCGACGAAGCCGAACGCCTCGCGCTGCGCGAGACGATCCGCGATCGCGTCCGCGCGATCACCGGCATGAACTGCCTGATTGAGCTGATCCCGCCGCGCACCCTGCCGCGCACCAGCTCGGGCAAATTGAGCCGGTCGAAGGCGCGCGCGCAATATCTCGCCGGCGAAATCCAGCCCTTCGCGATGGCGGCATAAGCGGACGCGTTCGCTTCCGGTCGATTGCGGCCATTCTCTTTCATCGCCACCCCGGATCAAGTCCGGGGTGACGAAAAGTGGGAAACGGCAACTCATCACCCTGTCCCCGCCCGGTACAGAAATTCGTCGCCGAACAGCGCGATGGTTACCTTCGGGTAACTCCCGCGCGCTAAACCGGCAGGCGTGAAAAGCCTGCTGACCGACCCGATTGCTGCCGAAGAGATACCCGTGCGGACCCTGTTGGGGCTGGGGCCGCGAAATCAGGACATCGGCAACCTCCGCCAGCTCCAGCTCGCGCCGCTTCGCGGCCGCGGTTCGCTGCGCCTGTTGATGGGCATCGGCATGGCGTTCGTCGCCGCCTTCACGATGGTTCACAGCGTGCAGCTGCCCGTCGCGGGCGCCTGGCTGGTCTGGGCTCTCGTCTTCGCACTCTGGTCGTACAGCAGGTTCAACGGTTTGCCGCTCGGCGACCCCAAATCGTCGGGAATCGTCGAATATCGGCTGTGCAATCGCCACGCGCTCTGTTCGGCGCTGCTCTGGAGCGCGCCCTTCTGGTTGCAGGGGCTGGCTCCGACGCTCGATCACGTCCTGTCGATGTGGACGATCGCGGTCCTGATGATGGTCACCCTGTCGATCGTCGCGCACAGCGTTCCGCTTGCCTGCGCGCTGTTCATCGCCCCCGTCTCGCTGTCGGCGGCTGCGGCGTTGACCCGCGCTGGCGCGCCCCAGCTCGCGGGCGTGGCGCTCGTCGCAGGCTTCCTGCTCTGCGCTTTCTGCGTGCGCTTCGCGCGGGGCCACGTCCGCTTCCGCCGCGCCGAAGAAACGCTGCGCGAAAAGACCGAGACGGTCAGCCTCTTGCTCCGCGAGTTCGAGGAAACCTCGGCCGACTGGCTGTGGCAGACCGACAACAGCCGCCGCCTGATCCATGTCTCGCCGCGCCTCGCCTATGCGCTCGGCGGCACCGCCGATGGGCTCGAGGGCGTGCCGCTCCTCCAGGCGCTTTCGGGCGATGCGTGGGAAACCGGCCTGTTCCCCAAGAGCCTGCACGACATGGCCGAACGGATGAAGCGGCGCGAGAGCTTCTCGAACCTGATCGTTCCGGTGACGATCGGCGGCGCGCCGCGCTGGTGGGAACTCTCCGCTTCGCCGCGCCTCGACGAAGCGGGCAAGTTTTTGGGCTTTCGCGGCGTCGGTTCGGACGTCACCGAAAAGCGCGCGACCGCCGAACAGATCGCCAAGATGGCGCGCTTCGATAATCTCACCGGCCTGCCCAATCGCCTCAGCCTCAACGAAGATCTCGCCCGCGCGCTGACCCATGCGGTCGAAGCCAAGTCGCGCTGTGCCTTGCTGATGATCGACCTCGACCGCTTCAAGGCGGTCAACGATACGCTGGGGCATCCCGTTGGCGACAAATTGCTCGCGCAGGTCGCGGCACGGCTCAAGGGGCTGATGGAACGCGGGATGACGTGCGGCCGGCTCGGCGGCGACGAATTCGCCGTCGTGCTCCACAATGTTCCCTCGGCCGACGCCGCGGAGGATCTCGCGCAGCGAATCATCACCGCGATCAGCCGTCCCTATGTCGTCGACAATCATCAGCTGTTCGTCGGCGCCAGCGTCGGCTTCGCGATCGGCCCGACCGACGGCGCAACCGTCGAAACGCTGACGCGCAACGCCGACCTTGCGCTCTACAAGTCGAAGGACAAGGGCGGCAATGTCGTCGCCGCCTATGTCGCCTCCCTGCACGCACAAGCCGAGGAGCGGCGCGTGATGGAGCAGGAACTGCGCGGCGCGCTCGAACGCGGCGAGTTCGAACTTTATTACCAGCCGGTGGTGACCGCCGCCGACGGCACGTTGAACGGCTTCGAAGCGCTGATCCGCTGGAACAACAAGAAGCTCGGCAACGTGTCGCCGGGCCGCTTCATCCCGCTCGCCGAGGATGCGCGCCTGATTTCGCCGATCGGCGAATGGGTGCTGCGCACCGCGTGCCACGAAGCGATGAAGTGGCCGTCGAACCTGAAGGTCGCGATCAACGTCTCGGCCGACCAGCTTACCGACCCCAGCTTCGCCTCGGTCGTCGTCTCCGCGCTTGCGCAGAGCGGGCTTCCGCCGCAAAGGCTCGAGATCGAAGTCACCGAAAGTGTCTTCCTGCGCGACGGCGGCGGCGCGGCGCAATTGCTCGACCAGCTGATCGCGCTCGGGATTCGCCTGTCGCTCGACGACTTCGGCACTGGATATTCGTCGCTCGGCTACCTCCGCAAAACGCAATTCTCGACGATCAAGGTCGACCGCAGCTTCGTCGTCGGCGCGGCGAAGGGCAGCATCGAATCGATCGCGATCATCCGCGCCGTCGTCGCGCTTGCCGACAGCCTCGGCATGTCGACCACCGCCGAGGGCGCCGAAACCGAGCTTGAGGTCGAAACGCTGCGCAGTTTCGGCTGCAGCAACATCCAGGGTTATTATTACGGGCGCCCGATGCCCGCCGCCGACGTGCTGACCCTGTTCCGCCGTCCCGACGATGTGGCGACCGCCGCGGCATGACAGCGGTCAGCCGAACGGCCTGCACGACGAATTGAACACCTTAACAAAAGGTTCCCCGGCCTGCCGCATCCCCGGCGCGATTCGTCGCTAGGCGGGTGGTGGATGCTGCGCGGCGTGGCAAAGACGCTCCAACGCTTGAAGACAAGCATCGGGGGGTCGCATTCCATGCTCTATCGTCGTTACCTGGCAGCCGCCATCGCGTCCGTGATGACCGTCACCGGCCTGTTCGCGAGCGTTCCCGCCGCGGCGAAGGCCTATCTGCAATGCGTCCCCTTCGCCCGCGCCGAATCGGGCGTCGAAATCCGCGGCAATGCCAAGACCTGGTGGTCGCAGGCCGCCGGCACCTATGCGCGCGGTGAAGAGCCCCGCAAGGGCGCTGTCATGGCCTTCGCCGGAACGCGCGGCATGCCGATGGGGCATGTCGCTGTGGTCAAGAAGATCGTCAGCGACCGCGAAATCCTGATCGACCATGCCAACTGGTCGCCGATCAACGGCCGCCGCGGCCAGATCGAACGCGATGTTCGCGTCGTCGACGTCAGCGACGCCGGCGACTGGAGCATGGTCCGCGTCTGGTACGCCCCGATCGGCGATCTCGGCCTTCGCGCCAACCCGGTGCAGGGCTTCATCTACGCCGACGGCGCCCCCGAAGAGGCGCCCAGCTTCAAGGCGCCCGTCTGGACGCAAAATGAATGGAAACCCGGCAACGGCCTCGAAGTCGTTGCCGCCTCGCTCGGTAACTGAGCCTCCCCCCCCCACCCTCGGGCTCGGCGAGCGATGAAGCCACTCGGGGCGGCCCGCCGCTCCGGGTGGTTTCTCCTTTGGGGCAGGAGTTAAATCGGCAGCTCCCAATCTGCTCGCCCGGAGCGCCTGCCTTGGCAGGCAGTCGAAGGGGGCCGTTCTTTCTTTGAGACGAAAGAGGGACGGTGCTTCGACAAGCTCGGTACGAACGGTTTTTGAATGATGCCGATTGAAGGGGCTCGATGCTCCGCGCGGCGCTTCTGGAGCGGCCGCCGTCAGTCGGCGGCGGGCGCGTCGCCTTCGCCGGCGCCGTCCTCGAACCAGGCTTCGACCGGGCCCGACAGCTTGATCGTCATCGGCTGGCCGAACCGATCCTTCGACTTGCCCGCGGCGACGCGGATCCAGCCCTCGGAGATCGAATATTCTTCGACGTCGGTGCGCTCCGCGCCCTTGAAGCGGATGCCGATACCGCGCTGCAGCACCTCCATGTCGAAATGGGGCGAGCGGGGGTTGGTCGACAGGCGGTCGGGTGGCGTATCGGTCATTTGACTGTTTCCCAAAAAATGATGGCGCGGCCCTAGCTGGACCGCGGCCGCATCGTCAATGGAGAGGTGAACCGCCGCGGCGCGCCTGCGCGCTCTTCGCAAAACATCGTTGCGGCATCGCTTCGCCCGGAAGCGGCCAGCGAAGCAGGGAACCTTTATAATTCAAATCAATTTAAGAAAAATTTGTCCCCTATCGAAACAGATGTGCAAATATCATATAATTTTGCCCCGTTACTTGGACGAAATAAATTAGTTAACTTCAGAGAGGTTCCCCGCAAAAAACCTCACATAATAGTTAAAGAGTAACTTTGTTCGAATGAATCTGAACAATAGAAGGAACTTTGTCGACATTTCAAGAATCTCAGGATCAGGGACCAGATAATGTACCAAGGGGATGCCTCATGTCTTTGTCCTGTCTTGAATTCCGCCCAGCCCATCTCATTCTGATCCCGGCGTGCCTCGCGCTGGCGGCGTGCGAATCGTCGGGGAGCTATCGTGTCGGCAGCGTCGGCGCGACCGGCGCCACCGGAGCAACTGGACCGGCGGGTCCGGCCGGCCCCACTGGCGCGACGGGCCCCGCAGGTCCGGCCGGCCCTGCAGGAAGCGGTCTCGGCCTCGGCGATGCGGGCGCGCTCGCGGTTGGCGGCCTCGTCGGGCCCGGCGGGATCGCGGGCACCGGCCTGCTCGCGAACACCGGAGATCCCGCCAACGTCAACCCGGTCATCGGCGGCGTGCTCGTCAAATCGGGCGGTCTGGTCAATGTCATTGCTGACAAGGGCCTGCTGCTCGCCGATGCGGTCGACAGCAAACTGCCGGGCAATACCAATCTGGTCGGTACCGTCGTCGGGGTGGTCAAAAGCACCGGCGTCGCGCTCGTCCAGACGGGCAACGGTCAGCAATATCTGGTCGACGGCCTGACCGCCGCGCCGGGTCAGCTGGTCACCGCGACGATCGGCAAGGCGACCGCGCTCGGCAGCCCCGGTGCGTCGCCGCTGATCGGCGCGAGCATCCTGTCGCCCGGACAGCAGAACGGCAGCCTGCTCACCGTCGGCGTCGGTTCGGGCGGCCAGCTCGTCACGCTCCAGCCCGGCACCGGCGGCAATCTGCTCGGCGGGGCGACCGGCGGGCTAACCGGTGGTACGCCCGGAGGCGCCGCGGGCACGCCCGTTGCGCTCGTCGGCAATGTCGTCACGACGGCGACCGGCGCCTTGTCGCAGGTGACCAACGGCGTCACCGGCGGCGCGACCGGAGGGCCGAGCGGGGACGGCAATGCCGTAACCGGCCTCGTCACCGGGGTCACCGATACCGTCGGGGGCGTCCTCGGCGGCCTGAAACAGAAGCGCGGCGACTGAAGCTGCACCCGATGCGCCGACTGCGCTTCGCCTGTGCCGTGGCGGCGGCGGGAGCCTCGCTCCTCCCCGCCGCGGTGCTCGCGGCCCAACCGGCGGCGACGCCGCTCGACGGCCGCCCGCCCCTTGCCCCCGACCGCACCCGCGACCCGTTGCCCGACCCGGAAACGAAGCCGCTCTCGCTCGGCAAGGTCGAACTGGGCGCGCGGCCCGACGTCACCATCCGAGAAATCCGTTTCGTCGGCGCGGGCGTGCCCGCCAATGTTGGGCGCGCGGCGCAACGTTTTGTCGGCAGGCCCGCGTCGTCCGAAAATCTCGCGAAGCTCGCCGCCGCGATGACGCGCGCCTATAATCGGTCGAGCGTCGCGCTTTTCACGCTCGTCATTCCCGAACAGGATCTGTCGGAGGGCGTCGTCACCGTCGCGTCGGCGGAAGGCTATGTCGGATCGGTGACGCTGAGCGGCGAGCGCGAGAGCGGCCCGGCGCCGCTCGTCGCGAAGATGGCCTCGGGCCTTGTCGGCCAGCGCCCGCTGCCGCGATCGCGCTTCGAACGCGCGCTGGGCAATATCGCCGACATTCCGGGTGTGACCGTGACGCCGACGCTCGCGCTCGGCAGCGAGCAGGGCGCGGTCGCGCTCGACCTCGCGCTCGATGCAAAGAAGCCGACGCTCGGGCTCGGCTTCACGACGCGCACCAGCCGCTTCGTCAATGACGGCATCGTCGAGGCGAACGCGCGCGGCTCCAGCCTGCTGCGCAGCGGCGACGAGACGCGGCTGACCGGCGCCGCCGCGCTTAACCTCAAATCTTTGCTCTACCTTGCGGCGAGCCATTCGACCCCGCTCGGCGCAGGTGGCACGCGCGCCGAACTGTCGGGCGCGGCGCTGCGCACGCGGCCGAAGGGCATCGCGATCGACGGCGAGGCGTGGAGCGCGGGCTTCGCGATCACCCATCCGCTGATCCGCGCGACGCGGCGGGGCCTGATCGCATCGGCGCGGATCGATTACCTCGATTCGAAGAACGCGCTCTTCGGCTCGACGATCGCCGCCGAAAAGACGTGGACCGCCAGCGGCAGCCTCGCCTTTCGTTTGAGCGAAGACCGCACCGTCCTGGGCGCACGCGTCGGCGGCGCCAAGGGGCTCGATTTCGCCGGAGCACGCGTCGACCCCGGGGTCGGCGAAGTCAACTTTGCTTATGCCGACGCCAGCGTCGAGGCGAACCAGGCGATCGGCAAGGCCTTCGTCGTCCGCACCGCCGCGACGGGCCGCTGGACGCGCGACCGCCTGCCCGCAGCGCAGCGCTTCAGCGTCGGCGGCGCGACCTTCGGCCGCGCGTTCGACGACGGGCTCGTCAATGGCGATCGCGGCTATGCGGCATTCGGCGAACTCGCGCTGCGGCCGCTGCGCAGCGGCAGTTTTGCGAAGAGCGAATTCTATGGCTTCGTCGATTATGCCGACGTGACCCTGCTCGAACGCCCCGCGATTCCGCGCACCGGTTTCACCCTCGGAAGCTGGGGCGGCGGCGTGCGGTTTTCCTATGCCGAGAATGCCACCATCGGCCTGGAAGTCGCTGATGCTTGGGACCAGCCGGTGCGCGGCTATGATCAGGACTGGCGCGTCGCGCTCAGCTGGAAATTGTCGATCCGTCCATGACCGGCAGGAGCGGCGCTGCGGTCGCGTACAGCGTGTCGGCGAGCGGATAGAGTTCGCGTTCCTCGCGCTCGACGCGCATCGCGAGCAGGTCGAAGACGATCTTCGTCTCACGCCGGAAACCCGCCCAGTCGGCCGCAACACGGTCGCGGGTCCATTTCTCGTCATAGGCGACGAAATCCGCCGCTAGGCTGCCCATTTCGATTTCGAATTCGCGCGTGATCCGCATCAGTTCGGCATCGCCTGTCGCCATCAGCCGTGGGTACAGGATCCAGTCTTCGCACTTCAGGTGCCGGACCAGCGCTTCGCGCAACTGGCCGCGCGCGCTGGCCAGAGCGTCGGGATCGGGGTCGGAGGGCGAGGCGGTCATGCCGAGGATGATCCGCGACAAGGTGACGAGCGCCGCATGTTCGGCGCGCAGTCGCTGCATCTCGCGGCTCAAGGGCATCATTGCTCCATCGATGCGAGCGGTCCCTCGACCGTCATCATAGGCAATCCGGGATGAAAGGAAAGTGAATTGAATTTTCATAATCGCCGCGCGGCTTCCCGCGACGCGCCATCCGGTTCCCGGCCATCGCGCGGACTCGATCCCATATGGCCCGAATTATGGGATAGCTGGCCCGAACGATGCGCCGCGTAACGCAAACACGGTTGTCAATCATCGACGGACGCCATAGGGCGCTATTGATTATTCCTCGCAATAGCGGCAGCCTCTCTCATGCAACGTGCCACCATCCGGACCTGGTTCCTGATCCATAAATGGACGAGCATCGTCTGCACCGCCTTTCTGTTGATGCTGTGCGTCACCGGCCTGCCGCTGATCTTTCACGACGAAATCGACACGCTGACCGAGGAAACGCCGCATTATGGCCTGCCCGGCGTGGGTTCGTCGGGCGAAGCGCCCGGCCTCAAACCCCTCGACGAAATGCTGGCGAAGGCGCTCGCGGCGCGGCCGGATGAAGTCCCCGTCTTCATGGCGTTCGACAATGCGCAGCCGTCGATGACGGTTACTACCGCGCCGCGCGCGGACTCGCCCGCCGCCGACATGACGATCCAGATCCTCGACCGGTCGACCGGCGCAGCGACCTCGACCGTCGACGAAAGCGGCGTGATGCACTTCCTGCTCCAGCTCCACACCGACATGTTCCTCGGCCTCCCCGGCATGCTTTTCCTCGGGCTGATGGGGCTTTTCTTCGTGATCGCGATCGTCTCGGGCGTCGTGCTCTACGCCCCCTTCATGAAAAAGCTCGACTTCGGCACCTTGCGCACCTCGCGCAGCCGCCGCGTCAAATGGCTCGACTATCACAACCTGCTCGGCATCGTCGCGCTCGCGTGGATGACGGTGGTCGGCTTGACCGGCGTGATCAATGCGCTCGCGACCCCGATCTTCGAATATTGGCAGCGGACCGATCTCGCCGAAATGACGAAGGCCTATGACGGCAAGGGCGCGGTGCCGCCCGAGCTTTACGGTTCGATCGACAAGGCGATGGCGGCGGCGCGCAAGGAGATTCCCGGCAACAATCCGCAGTTCATCGCCTTCCCGGGCGGAGCTTTCAGCAGCAAGCATCACTATGCCGTCTTCTTTCAGGGCGACACGCCGCTCACCGAAGGGCTGCTCACCGCGGCGCTGATCGATGCCGAAACGGGCGAATTCACCGACGCGCGCGGGATGCCTTGGTATGCCAAGGCGCTCGCGCTGTCGCAGCCGCTGCACTTCGGCGATTATGGTGCGCTGCCGCTCAAAATCCTTTGGGCGATCCTCACCCTGTTCACGATGATCGTCCTCGGCTCGGGCCTCTATCTCTGGCTCGGCAAGCGCCGCTTCGGCACCGACGCGCTGGTGCGCGAGGTCGAGAGCGGCGGCACTTTGGTGCCCGCCGAATGAAGAAGCGAAACGGCCTCCGCACGATCTTCGCCGTCCCGCTGCTGCTCGCGATCGCCAGCCTCATCGGCCTCGTCGTCGCGCTGACCGGCGACGGCTGGCGCGACGCGATCTCGTGGGCGTTGCTCGCCATACCGGTTTTGGCCGTCGGCTGGGCGATGCGCGCGCGCCGAATCTGAACATTTCGCGCGGGGTAGGGCCGCGTTCGTAGGGGAAAATTAGTGACCAGTTCGACCTTCCACACCGCGCTCGGCCTCTCCGCCGCGACCGCCGCGCTCATCCTCGCCGCGCCCGTCATGGCGCAGGAGACCAGCGCCGGCGAAGATATCGTCGTCACCGCGCAGCGGAGTAACGAAACCCAGATCATACGCGGCGGCTCGCTCGGTGCCCTTGGCGAGCAGGACGCGATGAATACGCCGTTCGCGGTCAAGAGCTACAACGAGGCGTTGATCCTCAATCAACAGCCGCTGACGCTCGGCGCGGTGCTTGAAAATGACCCGTCGGTCCGCACCACGCTCGGCTTCGGCAACATGTCCGAGCAATTCGTGGTTCGCGGCTTCAACCTCTTCGGCGAAGATATCGCGATCGACGGCCTGTTCGGCGTCACCCCGCGCCAGCTCGTTTCGCCCGAACTCTATGACAATGTTCAGATCCTGAACGGCGCCAGCGCCTTCCTGTTCGGCGCCGCGCCCGGCGGTTCCGCGCTGGGCGGCACCGTCAACCTGACGCCCAAGCGCGCGAAGGACCGGGACACCAGTCGCGTCACGCTCAAC
The DNA here is from genome assembly GCF_004795895.1 of Sphingopyxis sp. PAMC25046. Lineage (NCBI taxonomy): Bacteria > Pseudomonadati > Pseudomonadota > Alphaproteobacteria > Sphingomonadales > Sphingopyxidaceae > Sphingopyxis > Sphingopyxis sp. PAMC25046. The sequence goes on along the minus strand of NZ_CP039250.1, from coordinate 4,244,976 downwards.
TATCTCTCCGACGCGCATTTCGGCGGGGCGGTCGATTTCGGCCGCCGCTTCGGGACCGACGGCGCGTTCGGCGCACGCATCAACGGAGCATTTCGGTCGGGCGACATCGCGATCGACGACGAGTTCCGCCGTTCGGCCGTGGTCGGCGGCAGCTTCGACTGGCGCACCGACAATCTGCGCCTCAGCCTCGATCTCGCCTATCAGAACGTCAAGGCGCGGCACATGCGACCGATGGTTCAGCTCAATAACAAATATGGCACGGTCACCGCAGTGCCGCGCCCGCCGAGCGCGGACCTCAACTATGGCCAGCCATGGTATAATCAGACGATCCGCGACATCTTCGGCATCTTCAAGCTCGAATATGACGTGACCGAGAATCTGATGCTCTATGCGTCGGCGGGCGCACGCGACACCGCCGAGCGCGGTATTTATCAAGGCTTCCAGCTTCTCGACTCGACCACCGGCGATGCGTTCGTGACCGGCTCGAACATCCCGCGCAACGACAATAACGAAGCCGCTCAGGCGGGGCTGCGGTTCAGCGGCGAAAGCCTGGGCATCACCCATCGGCTCAACCTCGGCTATTCGCACAGCCGCTACGTCAACCGGAACGCCTTTGAATTCGGGCGGTTCGACGACGATGCGGTGGGCGGCACCAACCTCAACAACCTCTATACGCCGCGCACCGTCGCGCTGCCGACGTTCGACGCCTTTGTTTCAGGCGACCTCGCTGACCCTCTCCCCGCGAACCGCACGCGCCTCGACAGCATCTTCGTATCCGACACGCTCGGCTTTGCCGACGACATGGTTCAGCTGACGCTCGGCCTGCGGCATCAGAACATCCATTTTCGCACCTATAATATCACCACGGGCGCGCAGAACACCGAATACAACCGGGGGACGACCACCCCCGTGGTCGGCGTCGTCATTCGTCCCAGCGAGAAAATCTCGCTCTACGCCAATCGCATCGAAGCGCTGATCCAGGGGCCGGTCGCCGGCGCCGGCACGATCAACGTCGGTCAGGTGTTCCCGCCCTATCAGGCGGTGCAGTATGAGATCGGCGGCAAACTCGCGCTCGGCCGCTTCAACGCCTCGCTCGCGGCGTTCCAGACCGATCGCCCGCAGACGCTGAACGAAGTGACTCCGGACGGCACGGTCTTCACGCTCAACGGTCAGCAGCGCAACAAGGGCATCGAACTCAGCGTCGATGGCGAGCCCGTCGACGGCCTGCGCATCATCGCGGGCGTCTCGGTCACCGATGCGAAGCAGCGCCGTACCGCCGGCGGGGCTACCGACGGGCTCGATGCGATCGGGGTGCCCGAATATACCGCCAACGCCAATGTCGAGTGGGATGTCTATGGCGGTCTCACGCTGACCGGTCGCGTCATCCAGACCGGCAGGCAAGCGGTGGATCTGGCCAACACGCTCGAGCTGCCCGAATGGACGCGCGTCGATCTCGGCGCGCGCTATGTCGTCGCGGCGGGCGACACGCCGATCACCTTCCGTTTCAACGTCGATAACGTCGCCAACAAGCGATACTGGTCGTCGTCGCTCGGCGGTTATCTTGTTCAGGGTCTGCCGCGCACCTTCAAGACCTCGGTCACGGCGGAGTTCTGACGGGGGGGGATATATGAGCGACATCGACAGCGTCGCGGGCCGCGAAGCGATCCTCGGGAAAACGCCGCCCTCGGTGAACCTCAAGGTGATCGACCATGTCGATGAAAGCGCGATGCGCTGGCTCGCCCCGCGCATCGCCGCGGCGCTGCTGATCCCCGGCACGGCGCAGGTCGCGATCCTGCGCTGATGCAGCGCGGGCTCGACAAGGATTACAAGGACAATCTCTACTAGGCCACGATCGGCGGAACCCCTCGCTGCGCCGAACATTTGGACTCCGACTCCGAATGGGGAAAGCGAAAGGGAGCGCCATGGCCGCACGCGCCTATTGGAAGGGACAGATCCGGCTCGCGCTGGTGTCGATCCCCGTCGAAATCTATGCCGCCACCAAATCGGGCGCCGCGATCAGCTTTCGCCAGATTCACGAACCGAGCGGTAAACCCATCAAATATGAAAAGGTCGTGCCCGGCATCGGGCCGATCGACACCGATGATATCGTCAAGGGCTATGAAACCTCGAAAGGCAATTATGTCCTGCTCGACGAGGAGGAGATCGAGGCGGTCAAGCTCGACAGCAAGCGCACCCTCGAACTTCTCCAGTTCGTCGACGCGGGCGACATCGACATCCTCTATTATGCCAAACCCTATTATGTCGTCCCCGCCGACGAGCTTGCCGAAGAGGCCTATATCGTCCTGCGCGAGGCGCTGAAGCGCACGAAAAAGGTCGGGCTCGGCCAATTGTCGGTGCGCGGACAGGAACAGCTCGTCGGTCTGCGGCCGTGCGGCAAGGGGCTCGTGCTCGAAGTGCTGCGCTACTCCGACGAGGTGAACAAGGCCGCCAATTATTTCCGCGATGTCGGCAACAGCAAGCCCGATGCCGATCTGCTCGACCTCGCCGAGACGCTGATCGACAAGAAATCGGGCAAGTTCGACGCGTCGGACTATCACAATCATTATGTCGATGCGCTGAAGCGCGTGATCGCCAAAAAGGCGAAGGCAAAAGGAAAACGCGTGCTCGAGGATGTCGAGGAGCCCGGCCCGGTGAGCGGCGGATCGAACGTCATTGACCTGATGGCCGCGCTCAAGGCGTCGGTCGACGGCAAGAAAAAGGCGGCGGCGGGCAGGGCGAAGACGGCACCCGCGAAAAACACCCCGGCGAAAAAGGCCCCGGCCAAAAAAACCGCCGAGCGTAAGCGCGCCTGATGGAGCTCAACGACGCGCTCTGGTGGGAGACGATCGACATACAGGTGCTGCTGCGCCTCGGCGTCGCGACATTGGTCGGGCTGCTGCTCGGGCTCGACCGCGAGCTCAAGGGCTATGATGCGGGGCTGCGCACGCACGGGATGGTCGCGCTCAGTTCGTCGCTGATGACCGTCGTCGCGATCGCGCTCTACCATCAGCTCGGCGGCGCCGATTCGTCGATCGACCCGCTCCGTGTGATCGAGGGCATGGCGGCGGCGATCGGTATCATCGCTGCGGGGCTGATCATCGTGAAGGGCGGTGAGGTGCGCAACCTCACCACCGCGGCGCATATCTGGCTGACCGCGGCGATCGGCATCGCGAGCGGCGCGGGCTATTTCGCGGTGGTGATCATCACCGCCGGGCTGGCGCTGGTGCTGCTCGTCCTGCTGCGCTTCGTCGAACGCCGGCTGCCCGAGGTGGAGGACGGGCCCAACGAAGACGGAGCGAGGGAGAATGGGCCAAAAGTGGAGAATGGGGATGTCCCGCGCTGATCCGCTCGCCCAATATAACGCCAAGCGCGACTTCAAACTGACCCCCGAGCCCGCGGGCAAGGTCGCAAAGGGCCAAAAACGTCAAGCGCGCAACCGCTTCATCGTCCAGAAGCATGATGCGACGCGGCTCCATTACGACTTCCGCCTCGAAGTCGACGGCGTGCTCAAAAGCTGGGCGGTGACCAAGGGTCCGAGCGCCGATCCCGCCGACAAGCGCCTCGCGGTGCGCACCGAAGATCACCCGATGTCCTACGCCGATTTCGAAGGGGTGATCCCAAAGGGCGAATATGGCGGCGGCAGTGTGATGCTGTGGGATCGCGGCACCTGGGCGCCGATCGCGGGCAAGAGCGCGAAGGATATCGAGAAAGGCCATCTCCATTTCACCCTCGATGGCGAGCGCATGAAAGGCGAATGGCTGCTCGTCCGCATGAAACCGCGCCCCGGCGAAAAGCGCGAGAACTGGCTGCTCCGCAAGGTCGACGACGCTTATTCGGGCGGCACCGACGACCTCGTCGGGCGCCAGCTCACGAGCGTCCTCACCGGCCGCACCATGGCCGAGATCGCGGGCGACGAAGGCGGCGAACAATCGCTGAAGGGCACGAAGGGCGCGGCGTTCGCCAAGAAGATGGCGGCCGCCGCCGCGCACAACAAAAAGGTCGCCAAGGGCAGGCCCCCGAAGTTCCGCCCGCTCCAGCTCGCGACGCTCGTTGACGCGGTGCCGACGGGCAATGGCTGGTTTCACGAGATCAAATATGACGGTTACCGCGCCCAGATCGCCGCGTCGGGCGGCGAGGTGCGCGTCTACACAAGAAACGGCCTCGACTGGACCGACAAGTTCGCGCCGCTCGTCCGCCATATCGCGGTGCTCGACCTGCCGCCGTGCCTGATCGACGGCGAAATCGTCGCTTATGGCAAGGACGGAAATCCCGACTTCTCCTCGCTCCAGGCGGTGCTCAAGCGCGGCCACGGCGCGCAGGACGACGACACCGACCTTCACTTTTTCGCCTTCGATCTCCTCGAAGAAGGCGGCACGTCGCTCGCCAAACTCGGCAATCTCGAACGCAAGGAAAGGCTCGAAGCCTTGCTCCGCGACGCCAAGACGCCGGTCGCGGTCGCCGACCATGTCATCGGCGCGGGCGAAAAGCTTTACGCCGCAATGTGCGGCGCGGGGCAGGAAGGCATCATTTCGAAGCGCGCCGACGCCGCTTACGCCGGGCGCCGCACCAAGAGCTGGGTAAAGGTCAAATGCACGCGGCGGCAGGAGTTCGTCATCGTCGGCTGGAAACCCTCGTCGGCGAAAGCGCGCGCCTTCGCCTCGCTCCTCCTCGCGCAGCATGAAAAGGGCGAGCTCGTCTACAAGGGTAATGTCGGAACCGGCTTCGATGCCGATACGATGGCCGGGCTCGCGAAGACATTCGCGCGGCTCGAACGCAAGACGCCGCCGCTCGACGTCGATGCGGCCGCCGCGCGCAAAGCGCATTGGCTCAAGCCAGAACTCGTCGCCGAAATCGCCTTCGCCGAATTTACCGCGAGCGGTTCGGTCCGCCACGCGAGCTTTCTGGGCCTGCGTAGTGACAAGGAGGCAAAGCAGGTGACCCCAGAAACGAAACAGCCCGCGCCCGAAGCGGAAAGCGACGTCAGGATCAGCAGCCGCGACCGCGTCATCTTTCCCGAAGCCAAAGCGACCAAGGGCGACCTTGCCGACTATTATGCCGCGGTCGCCCCGCTGATGCTCCCGCACATGGCGCGGCGCCCGATCAGCCTTGTCCGCTGTCCGCAGGGGCGCGCGAAGAAATGCTTTTTCCAGAAGCATGATACTGGCTCGTTCGGCGATCATGTTTATCACGTCCCGATCAGGGAGAAGGATGGGGGGCACGAGGATTATCTCTATGTCGAGGATGCCGACGGCATCCTCGCCTGCGTCCAGATGGGGACGATCGAGTTCCACGGCTGGGACAGCCATGTCGATGCGCTCGAAAAGCCCGACCGCATGGTGTTCGACCTCGATCCCGACGAGGGGCTCGCCTTCGCCGACGTCAAAAAAGCCGCGCGCGACATCCGCGGCCAGCTCGCCGACATCGGCCTCGTCAGCTTCGCGATGCTGTCGGGCGGCAAGGGGGTGCATGTCGTCGTCCCGCTCGATTCCGGCCACGGCTGGGACGCGCACAAGGATTTTTCGAAACGCTTCGCCGAGGCGCTGAGCCTCGCCGAGCCCGACCGCTATGTCGCGACGATGAGCAAGGCGAAGCGCAAGGGCAAGATCTTCATAGATTACCTCCGCAACCAGCGCGGCAGCACCGCGATCATGCCCTATTCGGCACGGGCGCGCGAACAGGCGCCCGTCGCGGTGCCGATCGGCTGGGACGCGCTTGCCGAGGTCGAAAAGGCGGGGCAGTGGACGATCAGGGATGCCGACGCGCTGCTCGAACGCGCTGCGGGCGCCGACCTCAAGGGCTGGGGTTTCGCCAGCCAGTCGCTGCCCGATTTCTGACCGCCGCGCGCGCATTTGCGAGTCGCCCAGCACAAAATTGGTTAGTATTCTAATAGGCATTAGAATGATACCAATAAAATACCAAAACACGTAAAAATGCTCATGAACCGACGAGTATTCGCGCCATAAGGGGCTTGACGTCTAGATTGGTATGTATAAGTTTCCCCGTAAATCGGAAAGATATTCGATCTACGATCCAAAAGAGGGAGACTCGACATGACCAATGCAAGATATCTGCTTGCATCCGCCAGCGCAGGTACGCTGCTTTTTGCTGCCAGCGCAGCCCACGCCCAAAGCCCGGCCGCCGACACCGCAGCCGAAAGCGAAATCGTCGTCACCGGTATCCGCGGCTCGCTCCGCGAGGCGATCGACGCGAAGCGCGACCTGTCGGTGATCGCCGATGTCGTCACCGCCGAGGATGTCGGCAAATTCCCCGACAAGAATGTCGCCGAAGCGCTTCAGCGCGTCCCCGGCATCGTCGTCAACCGCGAGTTCGGCGAGGGCGAGCGCGTCTCGCTGCGCGGCACCGCGCCGAACCTCACCAAGACTTTGCTCAACGGCCACAGCGTCGCGACCGCCGACTGGTTCATCCTCGACCAGGTCGCCTCGACGCGCAGCTTCAACTATCTCACCCTGCCCGCCGAGATCATCGGCCGCCTCGAGGTTTACAAGAGCCCGCAGGCCGACGTCGAGGAAGGCGGCGTCGGCGGCACGATCAACGTCATCACGCGCAATCCGCTCGACCTCGACCCGCTCACCCTCTCGGCGTCGGTGCAGGCCGCCTATTCGGACCTGTCGGGCAAGGTCGACCCGCAGGTCTCGGGCCTCGTCAGCTGGAAGAATGCCGATGAAACCTTCGGCGTCCTCGTCGGCGCAATCTATCAGAAGCGCCGCACGCGCCGCGACGGGCTCGAAATCTTCGGCTACCGCTCCTTCCCCGTCGGCGGCGGCGACGCGCTCGTCCCGACGCTGATCGGCTCGACGATGTTCGAACAGGACCGCGAACGCTATGGCGCCAATATCGGCATCCAGTTCCGCCCGTCGGACGCACTCGAAATCAACATCACCGGGCTCTACTCGCGCTTCAACGCCGATAACTTCAACCAGAATTATATCGCGTGGGGCGAACAGGCGCTCGGCGGCGGCGGCACGATCAGCAACGCCGTGGTGCGGGATGGTGTCGCGGTGTCGGGCGATATCGCCTCGGCCAACGGCGGCACGACGGGCTTCGGCGTCGTCTATGACGCGATCGACCGGCAGGCGGTCGCCAAGACCGTCTCGGCCGACTTCGACCTGACCTACCGTCCGACCGACAGCCTGTCGGTCCATTTCAAGGCGGGCTGGACCAAGGCGAACGGCGATACGAGTAACGAGAATTTCATCGAATTCGCCGGCCCGGGCGCGTTCAGCTACGACCTCACCAGCGGCCGGCCCGAGGTCAGCTACGCGAACCCCGACCCGCTCAATCCGGCGGGCATACGCCCCGATTTCGGGCGCATCCAGTCGGTCACCAACGACGATGAAGAAAAATATGTCTATCTCGACCTTGAAAAAGAGGTCGAATGGGGGCCGCTCACCGCGCTCAAATTCGGGCTGAAATATACCGATCACGACCGCGTCGCCGAACGCTTCGCAACCAACGGCGGCGTCTTCACGCCCGGGCTTCGCTGCAACGGCGCGCCGTGCACCTCGGCCGATTTCGCGACCGGCGCGGGCATGCCCGGCGACTTCCTCGATAATATCGCCGCGCCCGGCACGCTTCGCGACTATTGGCGCGTCGATCCCGCCAAGCTGCGCGCCATCTACGGCGCGTCAACATCGCCCTCGAACGACCGCTTCCTCGTCCCCGGCAACGCCTATTCGATCAACGAAAAGGCATGGGGCGGCTATGGCCTCGCCAAATTCGGCGGCGACGGCTGGCGCGGCAATGTCGGCGTGCGGGTGATCGAAACCAAGCAGACGTCGGACGGCTTCATTATCGGCGGTGCGAACCCCGAATTCACCAACCCGTTCGGCGGCTTCACCCCGTCGCGCGCGAAACGCTCCTATACCGATATCTTGCCGAGCGCGAACCTGTCGGTCGACCTGTCCGATCAGGTCGTGTTGCGCTTCGCCGCGGGCAAGACGGTGACGCGCCCCGACTTCGTCGACATCACCCCCGGCGTCGACCTCAATGGCACGCTGCTGACGGGCCGCGGCGGCGATCCGAACCTCGATCCCTATCGCGCCAACCAGTATGACCTGTCGATCGAATGGTATCCCGACCGCGAGACGATCGTCGCGCTCGCCGCCTTCTACAAGGATATCGAATCCTATATCGTCAACACGACCTCGACCGAAATCCTGCCGAGCGTCTTCGTGCCGGGGTCGGAGCCCGCGGGCTGCGTCGCGGCGCCGGGCGGCAATCCGAACCTGTTCAACTGCCCCTATCAGATCAACCGGCGCAGCAACGGCGACGGCGGGCGCAACCAGGGTTTCGAATTCCAGGTGTCGCGCCCGATCTGGGGCGGCTTCGGCGCGGTGGTGAACTACACCTATTCGGACGCCAAGGCCGACAATGGCGATCCGATCCCGGGCAATTCGAAGCATTCGCTCAACCTCACGGGCTATTATGAGAATGACCTCGTCAGCGCGCGGCTGTCGTATAACTACCGGTCGAAATTCTTCATCGACATCGACCGCGCGGCGCCGCTCAACCAGGCCGCATTGTCGTCGCTCGACGCGTCGGTCAGCGTCAACATCACCGACAATATCGCGCTCACCGCCGATGCGGTGAACCTGACCAACGAGAAGATCGAGCAATATTCGGGCACGCGCGACCGCCCGCGCGCGATCTACGACAACGGCCGCATATTCTATGTCGGCGCGCGGCTGAAATTCTGATCTCTCCGCGACCGGTATCGGGGTGCCTCGGGCGTCCGATACCGGTTCGGACCTCCGCGCGGGCCCATCCGCGCGCCCGCCGCCCGCTCACCGACCGGTTCCGCAGGACAGCGTCAGGCGTCTCCAAATTGACAAATTTATTTGTCAAATGTACTCACGCGGCATGTCCGACTCGCTCGCCCTCGTCGACGACGCCGCCACCGCGCGCGCGGCGCTGTCGCCGCTGCGGCGCGAACTGCTCGCGCGGCTGCATGAGCCCGCCTCGGCGGCGGCGCTCAGCGAGGCGCTCGGCCTGCCGCGGCAAAAGATCGGCTATCACCTTCGCATCCTCGAAAAGGCGGGGCTGATCGCGAGAGCCGAAACGCGCAAACGCCGCGGCTTCACCGAGATATTGTTCGAACGCGCGAGCGACGCGCTCGTCATCGACCCGATGCTCCTCGCCCCGCCCGACCCGGGCGCCGTCGACAAGCAGGACCGTTTCGCCGCCGACCATCTCGTGCGCACCGCCGCGGGCATCGTGCGCGAGGTGTCGCGGATGCGCGCCGCCGCCGCTGATGAGGGCAGCCGGCTCCTGACCTTCACGATCGAGGCCGACGTCGGCTTCGCCCGGCCCGCCGACCTCGATGCTTTCGCGGCGCGATTGTCGGAAGCGGTATCGACGATCGCCGCCGATTACGCGCCGCCCGGAAAGGGCCGCCGCTACCGCGTCACCATCGCCGGTCATCCCGCCGCCGGCACCTTGAGCGCCCCCGCGATCAATTAGGGAGACCAGCAATGACCGAAGCGTCCGAACAGCCCACCGTCGACCGTATTCTGGTCGAAATGACGATCTCCGCGCCCGCCGATCAGGTGTGGGACGCGCTGCAGGACCGCGAAAAACTCTACAACTGGTTCGGCTGGGAGGCCGACAGCCTGCGCGACGAGATCGACTATATCTTCTTCCAATATACCCGCGCCGACAAGGAAGCCGGCATCCTTTGGTTCGAGGGCGTTCCCGACCGCTTCGAGATCGAACCGCGCGGCCAGGAAACCATCTTTCGTGTCGTGCGCGCCGAACCCGCGGGCAAGGACTGGGACGGCATCTACGAGGATATGGTCGAAGGCTGGATCAGCTTCGTCCAGCAACTGCGCCTCGCGATCGAGCAGCACGGCCTCGCGCCGCGCCGCACGCTCTATTTCTCGGGCCATGCGAAGCGCGGCGGGTCTGGGCCGATCGCGGCGCTCGGGCTCACCGACTTCCGCGACACGCCCGACGGCCAGCCGCACGCCGCAACGCTGCCCACCGGCGACACGGTGGTCGGACAGGCGTGGCACCGCACCGCGTGGCAGATCGGGCTCACCGTCCCGCAATGGGGGAATGGGCTGCTGATCGTCACCGACAAGTCGGTAAAGGACAGCGCGCCGCACGGCCGCGGCATGGTGATCCTCACCACCTACGACCTCTCCGCCGACGATTTCGCGGCGCTCGAGGAACGGTGGAAGACCTGGTGGGACAGGAATTACGACGAACCGCCCGCTTCCGAAGAGGCGTGCAGCTAGCCCGTCGGAAACGCCCTTCGAACGTCAGCGCGATCATGCGCGGCTCGCCGAACAATGGCTGCATCCGGCTGCCGCGCGGCGAGCGCGTGCAGCGCCGCCCCGATCTCGGCCTCGGCCTGTGCGTCGAGCGCCACCCCGTCGAACCCCTCGATCAGCCCCGCCGCCGCATCCTGCGCCCCCGCCGCATCGCCCGCCCCGTTCGTGTCGAGCCCCTCGACTGCCTTGGCAGGCGCTCGGGATAAACTTCCACCAATGGTGGAAGTCGAGACACCCGCAACCGCAGCGCCCGCCCCCGCGCTCGCCCGCGTCGAGAAATAGTTGATCGTCGTGCGCTTGCCGCCCGCATCCCGCCCATAATGGCGCAGGCAAAACATCAGCAGCGCGTCATTGTGCCGCCGCCGTGTGCCGGGTCGGTCCGTCCCCCGGACGGACCTAAATCATGCGGGGCATGATTTACCCAGCGCACCCATCAGCTTGCCCGCGACGAAGACGGGCACCAGATAGCCGTCGATCGCGCGTTCGAAGGCGATATCCTTCAGCCGCGCGACCCCGAAATCGAGCGCCGCCTCCCACGCCCGCCGAAAGCTCTCCGCCCCCGGCGCGCGCCGCAGCGTATAGCAGTTCGTCTGCGCCATATTGACCATCGCCGCCGCGCGGCGGACCGACCCCGTATCGGCAAGTGCCGCGATAAACGCCTTCTGCCGCTCGGGCGTCCACCCGTCGTGCCGATATTTGCGCGGCACCGGCGTAAACTCGGGAAGCGGCGGCCGGGCGGCGGCCGCGATCGGTGTCCGGTTCTGCATGATTTGCCCTCCTCCATATGTCTCGAGCGAAGTCGAGAGACCAAACCGGACAGGGTATGGCGGAGGGGCGTAATGAGGAAAGAAGTTTGTTTATGGTTTGTTCACTTCGGAACGTTGGAACAGCTTTGCACCTGAAGCACCCCGCAAACGAGGCACGAGCAGTCAGCTGGAGAAAAGAGCTTCAGCTTGCGAGAAGGTCATACACACCTTCGAATTTCGTTCGGTGAGGTCCAACGAGCCTGTTGTTTTACGATCAGTCCAGTACTCACCTTCAAGCGAGGCCGGTGTAACTGTCTCCACATCCAACAGCATCGCTCCGAAATGCACTTCGCTCCGGTGCCGGTACAAATTGCGGGGTTGATTGTTATAGGTGCAGCTTACCCGGAACGTCCCGTTTCGACAGTCCTCAATACCTGCCGAAACCGTTGTCGAATGTGATTCTCGTGTTACAAGGTCCAAACTCAGTTTAGACGCTGTTTGACGAATGACCATGTAACAATGGATCGGCGGGATGCACTGTCCAGTTTCGGGGTCTATCCAGTCGCTTTGTAGCGCCACTTTCCACGTTCCATGCAAGAGCGGTCGCTTGAGCAACCACCCTCGAAATATGAGCAATCGCCAAAGCCACGCATCGAACAGCAACAAAAAACCGGAAACCGCGCCAACCACTCCGCTAAACGGCGCGAGCATCGCCCATGTTAACGGAATGCCCTGCCACCATAAGAGAACTGCCCAACAAGCAACGGATAGGAATAGGAATGCCGAGATTTGGGTCCGCGTCATCATGACTCATAACCCGCATAATTCCAGCAATCCAAAGCAAAGGCGTTGGCGTCAGCATGAGTCCAAGGTTGACCATGAAACAGCCACTTAAGCTCGTTGACCTCGACCCATTTTTCGCAGTCCTCTATATTCACAGTCGAATGATAAATTGTCGCCAGCGCAGACCGAAACTCGTCTACCCATTGATTGAAGGACATTCCCTCGTCGGGTAGATTATATATCAGCGATTCCAGCATGAAACTCGGTGCGGTTTTCGCTGAAGCGATTCCATCGGCCAGCATTCGGTACCGCAGTGTTTTAATAATTCGGACCAGTCCCTTGAAGGAACGGTTCGTAGCCGCATTTTTGTGGACCCCGTTGCGATAATGCTGCTCGTGCCAATTGACGATCCGAGCGCCAGTCTTGGGGAATAGCGCAACACCCGTCTCCCATGTCCCATCACCCCAAAAATGACGAAACTCAAACAACGGGATAACGTCAGCTTCAACCCTGTATGTATTCGCCTTGACGTCGAATGCCTTGTTGCCCTCCGTAACGACACCATCCTTGAAATAATCTCTCAGAGCGTTTCCTACGTCTGTACGGAATTGGGAATAGCTATATGCGCCATCTTCATAGCCCATTGTGTTGAGCGCGCGACCCTCTATGCCGTCGTAGAAGAACGCGCCATCGTATAGCACCGCCACATCCACGTCACTGTCGGCGCGCACATTCACCCGGTTGCGATACGATCCCTGCGCATACACGCGAACGCTTCTATTCCGCAGCGCATCGCTTGCTTCGACTGCTTTCTTAACTGCGTTTTCAGTGTTCGCGATCCGCTGTTTCTCGCTATCCGATGGCGGACCAGCCCACGTCGAAAATTGCTCTTCCGTGAAGTTCATGGCCGCCTCTCCCGTGGCGATATAGGTGCAGAAAGATTGACAACACCCGGCGAGAAAGGCCTAGTCAAGTGGTCTCGGCTTCAGGCGCGCCCCGCCTCCACAATTCCACCTCCCGCTCTCCGACAACTGTGTAAATAGACCACCGACTAAAGCCGACCGGATTGGCGTCACCCGTATCAAAGCTAATCGACATTGGGCATGGTTCAGGAAAAGGGGGATTAGTTAGGCCGTCCCAGATCAGCAAATTTAGGCTGCCGTAAGACAAGGATAAATCGCCGATCCGCCCTCCCGATTGCGGGTTAATCCTGCTCGAAATATCGACCGCAATTCGAGGATCGGAAAACCATATCCCTTCGGCATGTGCTCCGATGCCAAGTTGAATTCTCTGAAAATTACGCGGCCCTGATAGTGGGAATACGACAAGGCCAAAACTATTGCGCTCGATAAGCATGGGCGGCTGTTCAGAGCTCGAAGGAAGCATTAACCCGAACAAGTCAGCTCCCTTGCTATGCACCCTCGTTATGTCGAATGCCGAAAATGGCAAATCGTAATTCGAAACAAGTAGTCGTTCCATGTTCATGCTCTCCAGACGGAGAATATAGGCTCACCTTTTCCTGTAGCAATAGACATTGGCGCCGCTCACTCGCCGGCGAATAAAGTGGTAACGAGGCCAAATCCGCAGCTGACCTTCAAACTGCCCGCCACTCCCCCAATCCCAAATCCCCAATCTCCCACCCCCCGATCCGCCACCGCACCAGCCGCAGCGTGGGATAGCCGACCGCCGCCGTCATCCGCCGCACCTGGCGGTTGCGGCCTTCGGTGATCGTCAGTTCGATCCATGCGTCGGGCACGCTCTTGCGGTATCGCACCGGCGGGTCGCGGTCCCAGAGCTTCGGCGGGTCGATTAGGCACACGGTCGCGGGGCGCGTCGGACCGTCGTTCAGCGTGACGCCGCGGCGGAGCGCTTCGAGCGCGGCTTCATCGGGCTCGCCCTCGACCTGCGCGAGATAGGTTTTGGGCATCTTGTGCTTCGGCGACGAAATCCGCGCCTGCAGCGCGCCGTCGTCGGTCAGGATCAGCAGGCCTTCACTATCCCTGTCCAGCCGCCCCGCCGGATAGACGCCGGGCACGTCGATATAGTCGGACAGCGTCGCGCGCGGGCCGTCGGGGCTCGCGGTCATGCCCTTGTCGGTGAACTGCGACAGCACGCCCCACGGCTTGTTGAACAGGATCAGGCGGGGCACGGCGCAACCTCAGCTATCGGGAAATCCACCTGTAACCGTTCGTGTCGAGCGAAGTCGAGACACGCGAAGGCATACGCTCCCCATGGGCGTCTCGACTTCGCTCGACACAAACGGAAAAAAGGGGCGCGAACGGGAAAGAGGTAACGCCCAAAGAAAAACCGGCGGCCGATGGGGCCGCCGGTCTGTATCTTACGCCGCTTCCTTCTTGCGGCTGGCCTTCTTGCGCTCGTGCGGGTCGAGGATCGCCTTGCGGATGCGGATGTTCTTCGGGGTCACCTCGACCATCTCGTCGTCGTCGATATAGGCGATCGCCTGTTCGAGCGTCATGCGCTTCGGCGGCGTGAGGCGGATCGCGTCGTCCTTGCCCGTCGAACGGAAGTTGGTGAGCTGCTTCGACTTCATCGGGTTGACCTCGAGGTCGTCGGGCTTGGCATTCTCGCCGATGATCATGCCCTCATAGAGCGCCTCGCCGGGCGAGACGAAGAGGATGCCGCGTTCTTCCAGGGGGCCGAGCGCATAGGCGACGGCTTCGCCATTGCCGTTCGAGATCAGGACGCCGTTCTTGCGGCCCTCGATCACGCCCTTGTACGGGCCATATTTCTCGAACAGGCGGTTCATGATGCCGGTGCCGCGCGTGTCCGACAGGAATTCGCCGTGATAGCCGATCAGGCCGCGCGACGGGCCGCTGAAGGTGATGCGCGTCTTGCCGCCGCCCGACGGGCGCATGTCGGTGAGGTCGGCCTTGCGGATCTGCATCTTCTCGACGACCGTGCCCGAATGTTCGTCGTCGACGTCGATGACGACGGTCTCGTAGGGCTCGGTACGCTTGCCGGCCTCGTCCTCGCCGTACAGCACCTTCGGGCGGCTGATGCCGAGTTCGAAGCCTTCGCGGCGCATCGTTTCGATGAGCACGCCGAGCTGGAGCTCGCCGCGGCCCGCGACGTCGAAGCTGTCCTTGTCGGCGCTTTCGGTGATGCGGATCGCGACATTGGTTTCGGCTTCGCGAAGCAAGCGATCGCGGATCATGCGGCTCGTGACCTTGCTGCCCTCGCGGCCCGCCATGGGCGAGTCGTTGACCGCAAAGCGCATCGACAGCGTCGGCGGGTCGATCGGCTGCGCGGCGATCGGTTCGCTGACGCTGGTGTCGGCGATCGTGTTCGCGACGGTCGCATTGGTCAGCCCCGCGATCGCGACGATGTCGCCCGCCTTGGCTTCGTCGACCGGAACGCGGTCGAGCCCGCGGAAGGCGAGCAGCTTCGACGCGCGGCCGGCCTCGATCACCTTGCCGTCGGCGTCGAGCGCGTGGATCGGCTGGTTGACCTTGACCGTGCCCGACTGGACGCGGCCGGTCAGGATGCGGCCGATGAAATTGTCGCGGTCGAGCAAGGTCGCGAGGAAGGTGAAGGGCGCGTCGACGGGCAGGCCCGGCTCGGGCACATGGCCGACGATCGTCTTGAACAGCGGCTCGAGCGTGCCCTCGCGCGCGTCGGGGCTGTCCGAGGCGAAGCCGCCGCGGCCCGAGGCGTAGAGGATCGGGAAGTCGAGCTGCTCGTCATTGGCTTCCAAGGTCAGAAACAGTTCGAACACCTCGTCGAGCACTTCGGCGGCGCGCGCGTCGCTGCGGTCGATCTTGTTGACGACGACGATCGGTTTCAGGCCCAGCGCGAGCGCCTTGCCGGTCACGAACTTGGTCTGCGGCATCGGGCCCTCGGCCGCGTCGACGAGCAGGATGACGCCGTCGACCATCGACAGGATGCGCTCGACCTCGCCGCCGAAGTCGGCGTGGCCCGGCGTGTCGACGATGTTGATGCGCGTCGCGTCGGCGCCCTCGCCCCACTCGACCGAGGTGCATTTGGCGAGGATCGTGATTCCACGCTCCTTTTCCAAGTCGTTGGAATCCATGGCCCTTTCCTCGACGCGCTGGTTATCGCGGAAGGTACCCGACTGGCGGAAAAGCTGGTCCACGAGCGTGGTCTTGCCATGATCGACGTGGGCAATAATGGCGATATTGCGCAGAGACATGCGGATTTGAGCCTTGATGGAAGGGGGCAGCGCCCGGAGCGCCGCGAAACGCCGCGCCCCTAACAGAAGTGGTGCTGCGGCGCAACATGATTGCCGACGGCGGGTTAGCGCGGTAGCACCTGCGCCAGATGCTTCGCGTTATAAAGCGACCGGCTCCCGCCGCGCTGCAACCGCTTCGCGAGTCCACCGTCGAAATCGCGCTTCCATTGTTCGAGGAGGGGCCACAGGCGGGTAAGATCGTTGGTATCCCCGATCGCCTGTAACTCGCGCGATGCGGCTAGCAGCGCGGACCGATCGCGCGCAAAGCGCGGCCCGGCGTAGCGCTCCGCAATCAAGCCCAACTGATGGCGCATCGATGCGATCGCCAGCCGCACGCCCTGTTGATCTCCGCGATCGATCATCAGCCGCGCACCCGCGGCGCCGTCGGCAATCGCCGCCAGCTGATCGCTCAGCCGCCGCGCGACCCGCGGCTCGCCCGGGCAAGGCCGGATCGCGCGGACATAGGCGGCGAGGGCATCGAGCATTGCAGGCGTCGGTTCCTGCCCGCCGAATTCCTCGACGATCAGATTGCGGATGAACGTTTCGAGCGCGCGCGTTCCGGGATCGCGCGAGACCTTCCCCGTTTTCGCCAGATCGGGAATGGCGACCGGATCGAAGCGGCCGTTACCGCGCGCCGCGCTGAAGAAGCTGTTGGTCACATCGGCGGTCCCCGGCCCCGCCGAAACGCCGGCGAGCAGGAAATGCACATTGTCGCGCCCGTTGATATGGCAGCTCGCGCAGCTGAGGCCAGCCTTCGCGGCCTGCCCGCCGAGCAAGGTCGGGGTCGCGAACAGCGCCCGGCCGCCGCGGATCATATCATCGTCGCCCGCCACGCAGGTCGCGGGCTGTTCCGACAGCAAGGCAAGCTCGGCCCCCGGTGCGGTCCAGCGCAACTGCTCGAACGCCCGCGGCGCGGTGCCCGGCGCCGCGGCAGCGCCGAGGAGCAGCGCGGCGAGCGCGATCAGCTTGCGGATGCGCGCCCCGCGACGATCCAGCGCCGAAGCTCGTCAACCTCATGGCAGCCGAAGCCGCAGATCGCCTCGAGCTTCGCCAGATGCGCCCTTGCGCCTGCGACGTCGCCGCGTTCGAGTTTCAGCTCGCCATAATATTCGAGCGCGCCGCGATGCGCCGGCGCAATGGCGAGCGCCTCGCGGTAATAAGTCTCTGCAGCGTCATAATTTTTGAGCTTGCGGTTCGCGAAGCCGAGATAGGTGAGCACGTCGGGATGCGGCCCCGCCGCCCACAAGGCCGCGTCGAGCTTCGCGATCGCGGCTTCGTAGCGATGCTCGTTGATCAGGCCCACCGCGGCGACATAGGTCGCATCAAGCGTCGCGGCCGAGGCCAGCCGTACCTCGGGCTCGACCGCACTTTGGGCCTGCGGACCGGCGGCAACCGCCGCCTCCAGCTTGGCGACCGCGTCGGCGAGCTTTGCCGAATCGGCGCAAGTCCCGGCGCATCCCTCCTGCATCGCCTTCAGCGCACCGAGCTGTTCGTCCGCCTTGTCCGCCTTGCCGAGCTTCGCGTGCACAATGCCAAGGTCACGGCGCGCATCGACCATCTTCTCGTCATAGCGCACCGCGGCCTCGAGCGGCTTCACCGCGCGCGAAAACTCGCCCTGCGCCATATAGCTCGCGCCGAGCAGGTAATTGGCCTGCGGATTTTTCGGCACCGCCGAAACGACCTTTTTGAACGCTTTTGCCGCCTCGTCATATTTGCCGGAGGCGAAGGCGTCGGCGCCCTTCTGATAATCGACCGTCGGGTCGTAGGCGCTCTGGCTAGGCGGGGCGCTGCTGCCGCTCCCGCCGCTGCCTGCCGCGAACGCAATCGACGCGGCGAAAGCCGCACAGGCGGCAAGCGTGGCTAGTGAAGACCGGTACCGCATGGCGAGTCTCTCCCTCGGTCGTTATGCGCCAGACTATCACAGGCGGGACCCGGGCGGAACGCCTCAGATCATCGTAATCAGCCGCTCGACCTCGTGCGCCGCAGCGCGCGCGGCGCGAACGAGATTGGCATGGAAATCCCCGGCGCTGTCGTCGTTCGCTTCGTCGGTGACCGCCTTGATCGCGGCCCACGGCAGCACAAACCGCGCCGCGGCCTGCGCGACTGCGCCGACCTCCATGTCGACGAGCGTCGCGCCGAGCGCCGCCAGATCGGCGGCGGCTTCGGGGCAGGCGACGAAGCTGTCGCCGCTCGCGATCCGCGCGTGCGGCAGCCCAAGCCCCGGATCGGCCATCGCCGAAAAATGCGCGTCACCCGCCTCGCCGATCGGCCATTCGCCGGCGCGGTAACGACGAAAGTGACCCGGCTGATTGGCGCCATAATCGTGCTGCAGCGCCTCGGCGATCCAATAGGCACCCGGCGCCGCGCCGAGCGAACCGCAGGTGCCGGCCATCAGCAGTATGTCGGCATCGCCGGCGAGCGCGCCGGCGCATAGCGCGGCGTTGACCTTGCCGAGCCCGGTGGTGACGATGGAGAGGCTATGGTTGCCGACGACCAGCCGCCGCCCGGCAAACAGCCCACCGACCTGTTCGCCGGTGCCGGGAAACAGCGCGTCGGCTTCTTCGGGCAAAGCGGCAAAGATCAGGATATGGGCCATCGCGTCTCTCTATCGCCTCTTGCCGGCTTGCCAATCCCGCTGCATCCCGCCATCGCTCGCACCAATGCTGTCCCGCATCTTCCCCGACCGCTTCGTCCCCGTCCTGTTCGCGACGATCCTGCTCGCCAGCCTGCTCCCGGTGCGTGGGAGCACTGTACCGATCGCGCAGGGCCTGTCGACCGCGGCGATCATCTTCCTCTTTTTCCTCAACGGCGTGCGCCTGCCCCGCGACGAAGTGCTCCACGGCATCCGCAACTGGAAGCTGCAGGGAAGCGCATTCGCCTTCTGTTTCGGCGGCATGGCGCTGCTCGGGCTCGCGGCGCAAGCGGCGATCGCGCCGCTGCTTCCCGCGACGCTGGCGCTCGGCTTCCTCTTCCTCGGCATATTGCCGTCGACGGTTCAGTCGGCGACCGCCGCGTCGAGCCTCGCGGGCGGCAATGTCGCGGCGAGCGTCGTCGCGGCGGCACTGCTCAACCTCAGCGGGGTCGCCCTCTCGCCCTTACTGTTTGCGCTGCTCGCGGGCGCCGAAGGCGAGATCCACGGGCAGGCCGTGCTGCGCATCGTCTCGATCCTGCTCCTGCCCTTCGTTGCCGGCCAGCTCGTCCAGCGCTGGTTGCGGCCGTGGGTGCTCGCGCACCGCCGCCTTGCGACCCTCATGGACCGCACCGCGATCGCGATCGCGGTCTATGTCGCCTTTTCGGCGGCAGTGGTCGCGGGTATCTGGAGCCTGCTCGACGCGCGCGAAATCGTCGTCGTACTCGGCGGGATTGCGGTCCTGCTCGTGCTGTCCTTCGGCGGCGCCTGGGCGCTTGGCGGGATGCTGGGGCTTACCCGTCCCGACCGCATCACTTTGCTCTTCTCGGGCGCGCAAAAGAGCATCGCGGTCGGTGCCCCGCTCGCCGCGACGCTGTTCCCGCCCGCCATCGCCGGCATGGTGCTCGTTCCGATCCTCGTCTATCATATGGCGCAGCTGATCCTCTCCGCCTGGATCGCCCCGGCGCTCAGGGGGGAGGGGTGTGGTGCTTGAATAACACAGGACCGCATGCCATATAGGCTTGCGGCCCAAATTCTCTCTTGGGTGGCTGGAAGGAAGACGAATGAGCGAAGTGACCGCGACAGCAACCGCGACCGACGAGCTGAAGCTGACCCCGCCCGATCCGGTACCGTCGGTTTCGCCCGAAAAGGCCGCCGGCCTTGTGCCGCTGTCGACCGAACAAAAGTCAAAGCTTGGCGAACGCGTCGACGGCTTCATCGACGACCTCGTCGCGCAGGACGTCAATTCGCCCGCCTTCGGGCAAAAGGTCGACCAGATCACCAACATGGGCCGCAAGGAAATGCTGGAGGCGGCGAACCACTCGAACCGCTTCCTCGATCGCCCGATCCGCGCGATGGACCGCGATACCGACATCGGCCAGAATCTGATCGAGCTGCGCACCACCGTCGAGCGCCTCGACCCGTCGGCGAACGGCAAGCTGATCTCGAAGCGCGGGTTCCTCGACAAGATCTTCGGCGGCAAGATCAATAATTATTTCGCGCAGTACCGCAGCGCGCAGACGCACATCGGCGGCATCCTGACCGCGCTTGCCAATGGCAAGGACGAGCTGCTGATGGACAATGCCGCGATCGACGTCGAGCGCCGCAAGATGTGGGAATCGATGGGCAAGCTGGAACAGATGGTCCACATCGCCCAGACGCTCGACGAAAAATTGGAAGCCAAGGCGAACGAACTCGACGGCATCGACCCCGCCAAGGCAAAGGTGCTGCGGGAGAATGCGCTCTTTTACGCCCGCCAGCGGTCGCAGGATTTGCTCACCCAGATGGCGGTAACGGTGCAGGGCTATCTCGCGCTCGACCTCGTCAAAAAGAATAATGTCGAGCTGGTGAAGGGCGTCGACCGCGCCTCGACCACCACCGTCGGCGCGCTCAAGACCGCGATCACCGTTGCGCAGGCGATGACGAACCAGAAGCTGGTGCTCGAACAGATCACCGCGCTCAACACGACGACCGCGAACATCATCGACGGCACGTCGAAGATGCTGAAGGACAATACCGCGCGCATCCACGAGCAGGCGGCGTCGAGCACGATCCCGATGGAGACGCTGCAGCGCGCGTTCCAGAATATCTACGACACGATGGACGCGATCGACACTTTCAAGCTGAAGGCGCTCGACAGCATGAAGACGACGGTGGGCACGCTCGAAAGCGAGGTCGCGAAGTCGAAGGGCTATATCGCGCGCGCCGAGGGAGCGAGCCAGGCGCAGGCCAGCGTCGGCGGCGCCGACAGCCCGCTCGCCGCGCTCGAAGGCTAAGCGGTGAGCATGAGCGAAGTCGACAAGATCCGGATTACCGCCGAATCGGCGATCGAACGGTCGCGCGCGCGCCGCCGCCCGATCGGCACCAAAAGCGTCGCGCTGCGCCGCCAGCATCTTTACAAAAAGCTCGGCCGGATGCTGATCGCGGGCGGGATTGTGCTGATCGGGGCTGCGGTGTTCGGCGCGCTGATCCAGCCGCTCGGCTTCGTCGGGCTGCTCGCGCTGTTCGTGCTGCTCGTCGGCGTCGCAGTGCTGTTCGGCAAATGGCCGCCCTTTCCCGAGCCGCGCCAGGCGGATCTCCCCAAGGCCGATCTGAAGCAACTCGCCGGCCGTACCGAAATCTGGCTCGAAGCGCAGCGGCCGATGCTGCCCGCACCGGCGCGCCAGCTCGTCGACGGCATCGGCGTCCAGCTCGACCTGCTCGCGCCGCAGCTCCAGACGCTCGATGCGTCGAGCCCCGCCGCGGCCAATATCCGCAAGCTCGTCGGCGAGGATTTGCCCGAACTCGTCGCGGGCTACCAGCGCATTCCCGCGGGTCTCCGCAAGGAAGCCCACGCCGGCCGTACTCCCGACGAGACGCTCGTCGGCGGCCTCAAGATGCTTGAAGGAGAAATCGGCAACGCCGCGCGCAGCCTTGCCGCGGGCGAGCTCGACAAGCTCGCGACGCGCGAACGCTATCTCCAGCTGAAATATCAGGGGCTCGAGGGCGAGGACGCACCCGCCGGCTAGCCGAGTGGTGCCCTAGGCCTGGCGCCAGCGCTGCGTCCCGAACCACAGCAGCAGGATGAGCAGCAGCGGCGGCGCGAGGCCCCAATGCGCGGCTCCGGCAAGCGGAGCGAGCGTCGGCGCCGACGACAAAAGCCACAGCGCCGCGAGCAGCGCGGCCACGGCGAGCGCCTCGAACACGAAGCTGCGCCAGAAGCGCCGCCGCGCGTGCGCGTAAGCCGCCTGTGCATCGATCGCGCGTTCGACCCCGATCGCAAAACCGCGGTCGCCGGGGCGCTCGGGTGGCGCCAGCAGTGCGGCGAGCATCGTATCGATGTCCTGATCGTCCGGTGCCGTCATCCGTCCGCTCCTTCGCCCATCATCTTCTGCGCCTTGGCGCGGCCACGCAAGACCAGCGATTTGAGCGTGCCGAGCGGCACCCCCATGATCGCGGCCGCCTCGCCATGCGACCAGCCATGGCCGAAACAGAGCGTAAGCGCCGCGCGTTCCTGCGGCGACAGCGCGGCGAGCAGACGATCGGCATCGATCGCTGCATCGCTCGCGGGCTGCGGATCGTTTGCACTCGCCACTTCCTCGCCCGCCGCGAGGCCCTCGCGCCGCCGCGCGGTGCGCCGCTGGTCGAGAAACAGCCGCCAGCCGATTCCCATGAGCCAGGCCGCGTAACTTCCTTGCCCCCGAAACTCGCCCGCGCGCTGCCACGCACGGACGAAAGCTTCCTGCGCCAGATCGTCGGCATCGCACCCGGCGGCGCGGGACAGGAAGGCGCGCAATCGCCCTTCGTGCCGCAGCACGAGGAGCTGAAAAGCGGCGCGATCGCCCCCTGCGACACGCTGGCTGAGAGCCCAATCCTCATCGGCGCCTGCCCCATCACGCAGCAGCGCGCTCCTCCGCAGCCGCCGCACGCGCGAGGCGGCGGCGGACGAGGAGGGCGATACCGACGAATATGGGAAAGAGCGCGGCGCCCGCCGACGTGCGAATCAATTGTTCGTGCCCCTGAATCAGGCCGAAACCTGCCATCGCCAGCCCGATCGCGAGCAGCACAAGCGCGTTGCGATCGTCGCCGCCGCTGGTCGTTTCCTTGCCGCCTTGCCAGCCGAGATGCTCATAGGGCTTGTTGAGCTTGTCGATCAGCGGGCTGACCGCATCCGATTTCGCATCGAGCGCGCGGCGGATCGAGCGGTGGAGCATCCACGCGTGGAGCAATCGGGCGAGCAGGAAAAAGCCGACGACAAACAGCGCGACCATCGTGATGTTTTCGAGCCAGCCGAAGAAGCGGTCGCTCACCGCGACAAGCTCGGTGGTCGGCGGCGGCGGAGGGAGGAAAGAGGCGACATCGCGCGGATCGATATAGGCCGCAACGTCGGCGGGACTGATCGACTGCGCGCCGGGAAGGGGCACGCTGACCGCAGCGGGCGGAACCGCAGCGGGTGCGGGGGGGACGGCGGCTGCCGCAGCGGTTATCAGCTGATCCAACATCTCTCTCCTTCATGCCGCTTGGCATGGTGAAACCACAGGCGGCCGCCTCCGGCAAGGCGGGGACGATCCGAACCGGGGAGCCAGATCGGCCGCCGCGCGAAGCCGCCGCCCGGACCGGCGTAGCCGCCGGTCATCGACTGGACGGCGCGGCGCGTATCGATGGATGCAGGTCCGCGTTTTTTTGCTCCCCTGGAGGAAGCGGGAGGTCAGCCGACCGCGGGAAGCGAGCGCAGCAATTTTTTGGCGTAGACTCGCCCGGCGCCGACGTCGGTGCCGTTTCGCAGGATCACCCGCACGCCTTTCCCGGCCGAGCGCCGCACGCTGGCGATCGCGCTTCGCCGCAGCAGCGCGCGGCGATGCACGCGGACGAACTCCTCTTCCGGAAGGTCAAGGTCGGCTTGTGCCGCCCTGATCGACCCGCGCAACAGATAGGATGCCGACGCCGTGTGCAACCGGACATAGTCATCCTCGGCGGTGATCATGTCGATATCGCCGCGCTGGATGCAGGTCAGTGCGCCTGCGGTTCCGCGCAACCACAGTTCGTCGTCGCGCTGCCGTATCCCCTGCTCGTGATAGCCCGCGCGCAGATCGTCGATCACCGCGCGCATCTGGGCGATTTGTTCGCGCGCATCGGCCGCCGCGAGTTGATCGCGCGACCGGTCGATCGCCGCGCGCAGCCGCGAAAGCTCGATGGGCTTAAGAATATAATCGACAGCATGGGCTTCGAAGGCGCGAACGGCGAAATGGTCGAACGCCGTGGTGAAAATGACCCCCGGGACGCCATCTTCGGGGAGCCGGCTGAGGACGTCGAAACCGGTTCCGTCGCGCATCTTGATGTCGAGCAGCACGGTATCGGGTTTCAGCTCGGCGATCTTCGCGATGGCCTCGCGGCAACCGTTCGCCGACCCGACGTGCTCGACGTCTGGCAGCTTCGCCAGGATCAACTCGAGCCGCCGGAGCGCGAGCGGCTCATCGTCGACAGCCAGCACCCGCATCTTCATCGGGCATATCCCAGCGGCAATTCGAGCGTCGCGCGAAAGCGGGATGTGGGCAGCCGCTCGATCGACAATTTCGCGTCGGCGCCAAAGCGATTGGAGAGTCGGTCGCGGACATTGCGGAGGCCGGTATGCGTGCCGCAGATCCCGGCGCGCCCGCGCGATGGCGAACAGCTGTTTTCGACCACGATCTCCAGCCGGCCCTGTTCCTGGTGCGCCGAGATCGCGATCCACGCGTCCCCGGCACCCGCTGTGCCGGCGCCGTGCTTGACGGCGTTCTCGACCAGCGGCTGCAACAGGAAAGCAGGCACCGCCGCGCGTTCGAGCTCCGGCGGCAGGTCGATGCGGATTTCCAGGTCGGGATAGCGTGTCCGCTCAATTTCAAGATAGGTGGCCTGCAGCGCGACCTCCTCCGTCAACGAAATGTCGATGTCGGGATTGGTTGCAAGGTTGACGCGGAAAAAGCTCGCTAGCCGCTCGACCATCGCATTGGCGTCGTCGGCCCGCCCGTCGAGGATCAGCGCCGATACCGCGTTGAAGCTGTTGAACAGGAAATGCGGGTTGATCTGGTAATGGAGCGCCTGCAGCTTCGCCGCTTGCGCCATCGTACGGAGCTGCGCCGAGCGCCGTTCTTCCGCGCGCGCCTCGAAACCATATTGAACGGCCAGATAAAGCCCGACCCATGCCAGAAAAAACCAGGTCCAGGGAACGAGGGTGCGGATCACCGCGCTGCCGTCGATCGCAAGCTGGACCGGCTCTCCCTTCGCATAGACCAGGGCGAAATAGGTGCACCAGGCGAAGGATTCGGCTGCGACGAGCGAAGCAAAAAAGACGATCGGCGCCTTCTGGCGCCAGGCCCGTCGGTTCAGCTTCTGCAATATCATGTGGATGCCGAAGCAAAGAGCCAGGCCGATCGCCATGAGCATCAACCGCACGGCGGTCGCGCGCAGGAGATGCGGGTGGTGGTCGAGCAGATCGGCGATCCATAAGGCCAGCGTGTGAAGGCCCCAGAAGGCGCCGGTAAGCCAGAGGATCGCTTGCCGCCGCTGGCGTTCGAGGCGGCCTTCCCGGCCGGCCTTGGCCACTTCGTAAACGCCGGTGGATGGAAAGGCCGCGACTTGGTTCATCGCGCGGTTATCGCAGGAAGGCGAGAAGCTGTCGACCGACGTTCGGCCGCAGATATCGTGCGTTCACCCGCGCCGGAAGAGGAGCGGGTGAGAGCGTATGTGATGCGCGGACGAAGGCACCACCCTTCGTCCGCACACCGGGTCGGCACCGAGGGGGACTGGTCCCCGGCGCCGGAAGCGCGACCCTTAAAAACGCATGCTCGCGGTCAGGCTGTAACGCCGTCCGAGCACGTCATAGGTTGTCGGATAGGTGTTGCCCGAGTTGAGCGCCGTCGTGCCGACATAATTGCTGACGAGCGGCGGGTCCTTGTCGAGCAGGTTCTGGACCGCCAGCGTGAGCGTGAAGATGTCGGCGACCCTGGCGCGATAGGTCAGGTCGAAATAGCTGTAGCTCGGGATATGCAGATAATCGGGTTCGATCCCGTCGGCGTCCAAGATTCGCTCATAATCCGAGCCGTCGAGCCAGCGCCACAGCAGCGAGATGTCGCCGAAATCGTCGATCTGCGCCGTCGCCCGCATGTTGAAGCTGTATTTCGGGGTGATTTCGCCGGCGAAGAAACCACAGTTCGAACTATATTGGCCGACGCACTCGCGATTGATGCTGGTCGGCGAGGCCTTGAACTTCGACTGCTCGGTCCAGTTGCCCGAAAGGTCGAAGTTGAGCCGCCCGAAACCGGTGGGCAGGCCATAGTTGATCCGCAGGTCGACGCCCGACGTCGTGATCGTCCCCTGATTGGTAAGCAGCGCGATCTGCCCCGGCGTATCCCCCCCGCCATTTAGCGACCCGTTGAGCGGATTGCGGCGGATCAGAGCACACGCCTCCGCATCGCCCTCGTCGAAACAGGGGCCAAAGACGTCGTTGGGCGTCGGCAACGTAATCGCGTCGGTAATCTTGATATGATAATAGTCCGCGGTGATCGCGAGCCCGGGCACCTGCGGCGGCGTCACGACCAGTCCCAGCGTGTAGGAATCGGCGGTCTCGACGTCGAGGTCCGGATTGCCGCCCGCTGTCTGGTTGATCTGGCCTGAGGAGGGCGCCGGAATATTCCCGATCGAACCCGTCGGCGCGCCCTGTGCGATGCAGATCGCGGTGAGGGCGGCGTTGCCGACCGGATTGGAGCCCTGGCACGGATCCTCGGCAAGGTTCGCAAGGCCCGTCGTGATCGGCGTGAAAAGCTCCGAAATATTCGGCGACCGAACCGAGTGTTGGTAGATGCCGCGAATCTTGTAGCCGCGGAACGGTTCCCAGGTGCCGCCCGCCTTCCACGTCGTGCTGGTGCCCGTGTTCGAATAATCCGACAAGCGAATGCCAGCTTCGGCGGTCAGGCTATAGATGCCGGGCACATCCTCGACGATCGGCACGATCAGCTCGCCGAAGATTTCCTTGACGTTATAAGTGCCCGAGAAGGACGGCGACGGCGCCCCCGTGCCCAGCACCTCGTCCTGCGTCCCGAATGCGACATCGGACACCTGCTCGGCGCCATATTTGCGATATTCGGCCCCCAGTGCGAAGCCGATCGGCGTTTCCCCGGCCAGGAAATTGCCCAGTTCGCCCGAGATGCTGCCGCTGACGACCGACAGGCGCGTGCTCACCGTCGACCCCGCCGGCTGGTTGAAGAAGGCGACCGCCTCGTCCGTAATATCGGTGCCATCGCCGAACAGGTTAATCGGCACGCACCCGTTCGACGGATCGGCGCATTCAGTCGCGCTGTTCGCGCGCAGCGCCTGCTGCACGCGCGATTTCAGGCCCCAGTTGATATTGCTGTTCTTGCGGTCCGATTCGCCATGCAGACCATAGACGTCGAACTTGATCGTATCGGTGATCGATCCGCGAACGCCGGCCCAGAGCTGAAACTGATTGGTCGTCAGGTTGCGGATGCGCGGCCCCGCCTCGATGAAGCGGCGGTTGATGACCGTTGCGACCTCGCGATAGGCGGGATCGTTCGGGCTGGTCGCGGCGCCTGCCGCGGCGCAGTCGGCGGCCGAGATCGCGTTCGAGGCGCAAACCTCCGACCGCACCGCATCGGGCAGGAACGGGTTGTTGAGCGGCAGTTGCCATGTGTCGCCGAACATCCCCGACGAGGCGAGGCTGAGCTGCACCTTCGACCGGGTGAACATGCCCTTGGCATAGACTTCGATACCGTCGGCGACTTCATATTGCGCCGCGCCGAACAGGTTATAGCGTTCGAGCGGGGTCTGGAAATAATTGTCGGGCGCGAAATTATAGGCGTCGCGCGACCCCACATAGTCGCGGAGCGCACCATCGGCGGGGTTGTAGATGCGATTGTTGATGCGCGTCGGCGTTGTCGTTCCCGAACCGACGAGGCTGCCGTCGAGGAAATAGGTATCGCGCGAAACGGCGCGGCCGCCCTGCAGCACCGGCTCGACTTTCTGATAGCCGACATTGAGCACCGCGTTGCCGCGGCCGTCGTCGAAATTGGCGCCGACCGTCACGTCGAAGCGATAGCGCGCGCCGTCGCCGCGTTCGGTGATGCCCACCGTGCTGGCGAGCTCGACGCCCGCAAAGTCGCGCTTGGTGATGAAGTTCGCGACGCCGGCGATCGCGTCGGCGCCATAGACCGACGAAGCGCCGCCGGTCACGATCTCGGCGCGTTCGATCAGCGCGACGGGAATGATGTTGAGGTCGGTCTCGCTGAGCAGCGACGACGGCACGAGCCGCGTCCCGTCGAGCAGCACGAGGTTGCGGTTGGTGCCGACGCCGCGCAGGTTGAGCGAAGCGAAGCCCGCGCCCCCGTTGTTGACCGCGCTGTTGGCGCCGGGTGACACGCCGGGCA
Source organism: Sphingopyxis sp. PAMC25046 (assembly GCF_004795895.1). Classification (NCBI taxonomy): domain Bacteria; kingdom Pseudomonadati; phylum Pseudomonadota; class Alphaproteobacteria; order Sphingomonadales; family Sphingopyxidaceae; genus Sphingopyxis; species Sphingopyxis sp. PAMC25046. The sequence continues at coordinate 4,216,918 of NZ_CP039250.1, read as the reverse complement.
GATCGCCGATTAGTTCCTCGGCATTGGTCGCCTGACGAAGTCCGATTTCGGTCTCGCCCACGACCTGGACGGGGCTCGACTGCTCGAGATTGGGGTTCTGGATGCGCGAGCCGGTGACGACGATCGGCGCCGAATCCTCGATCGCCGTCTCGCCGCCCGGCGCGTCCTGCGCATAGGCTGGCGTAATGCAGGCGACGCTTCCGAGCAATGTCGTCGAAAGCAGATAGTGACGCGGTCGAAATTTACCCAACATATTGATACTCCCTGTTATTGTCCGTTTTTATGAATCGACCCGCGCCCAGCGATGCGCCGCCAGCGCGATCGGCAGGCCGAAGAGGAACATGTGCGATGCAAGGTCCGCAAAGCTGAGCGACATCCCGCCAGCCGGAACGGCGAAGTTCGAGAGCGGGAGCACGATGCGGTTCATCACGAAATAGACGGCGACGCCGTAGAGCGGACCGGCGAGCCAGGGCGATTGGCGCCCCAACGGCGCGATCCGCGCGGCGATGAGGACGAATGCCGCGGCAAACAGGAACGAGAGCAGGAAATGGCTCACCAATCCCAAGGGCACCGGCGCAAAGCCGTTCCGGGCCGCGGGGCCCAGCAGCCCCGACGCGATGCTCCGCAGAATATCGGCCGGGCCGACGCCCCTCAGCGCCCAGGCGGTGAAGGCGAAACCCAGATCGAGAACGCCGCCCACCAGACCGCCGATCAGGATCGCCTTCACAGGCGCCGTCGGGCCGGTTTCCGCGACAACATGCGTAGCCTCGATCATTTTCGTCCCCTCTTCTTCCAAAGGGGGCGCTAGCGCGGGCCGTTCATCGCTTGGAGCGAATCGCCGCCGATCGGCGTGGCGGTGCAGCCCAACGCATGCCGGCAACGGCGAACGTCACGCCCCGCGGGGTGAACGCAAAGCATGCGCGTGCCAATGCGGGGCCTTGTGGCGCAAGCGGCCGGGGCGCCATCAATGTTTGGGAGGTTTCGTACCGCCTTCGCGATCGCGGCGACGAAAACTGGATGCCCCGTGAGGATTCGAACCTCAATAGACGGAATCAGAATCCGTAGTCTTACCATTAGACGACGGGGCAAAGAGGGGCGCGCAATATGATTGCGGGGGCCGCCTGTCAAGGCCGGAGCGGCGGCCCGCACAAGCGCGCTTGCCCTGCCGCATTTCGCCGCTAGCATCACCCCATAACAAAAGAGGGGCCGCGCGCCCGCGCGGATGCCCGGAGGAGTGGGTTGATGCGTCATGTCGCGATCGTCGGGTCGGGCCCGGCGGGCTATTATACCGCCGAAACATTGCAGAAAGCGGACGATATAGCGGTCGACGTCATCGACCGGCTGCCCGTGCCCTATGGCCTGATTCGCACCGGCGTCGCCCCCGACCATCAATCGATCAAGGCGGTGTCGCGCCGCTACGAGGGCACCGCGCTCACCGACAATGTCCGCTTCGTCGGTCATGTCTCGGTTGGCAGCGACGTGACGATCGACGAGCTTGTCGGCCTATACGACGCCGTGGTGCTCGCGACCGGCGCGCCGAACGATCGGCCGCTCGACATAGCCGGTGCCGACCTTCCCGGCGTAATCGGCAGCGCGGCCTTTGTCGGCTGGTACAACGGCCACCCTGACTTCGCCGACCTCGATCCACCGCTCGACGCGCCGGGTGTGGCGGTGATCGGCAACGGTAATGTCGCCCTCGACGTCGCGCGCATCCTCGCCAAGACGCCGAGCGAATTCGCAGGCAGCGACATCGTCGCGCACGCGCGCGATATCCTGGCCGCGAGCGCGGTGCGCCATATCCAGATCCTCGGCCGCCGCGGTCCGCACCAGATCGCGATGACGCCGAAGGAGCTTGGCGAACTCGGTCATCTCGAGCGCGCGAGCCCGCGTGTCGATCCCGCCGACCTCCCCGACGAGGGCGACGATGCGATGCTCGAGCCCGGGATGCGCAAGTCGGCGACGCACCTTCGACAATTCGCGGCCAACCCGGTCGCCAAACCGGTGACGATCGATTTCGATTTCTTCGCGATGCCGGTGGCGATCGAAGGCGAGGGACGCGTCCAACGCGTCATCGTGGAGAAGACCGTCCTCGACGCCGATCTTCGCAGCCATGGCACCGGTGAGACCTATGCCGTCGACGCCGGCCTCGTAATCAGTTGCATCGGATACCAGACCCCGCCGATCCCCGGGGTACCCTATGAACATGGCCGCGGCCGCTTCGCGAGCGACGAAGGGCGCATCCTGTCCGGCCTCTATGCGGTCGGCTGGGCCCGGCGCGGTCCGTCGGGGACGATCGGCACCAACAAGCCCGACGGCGCCCGGATCGGCGAGATGGTGCTCGAGGATATCGGTCGCGGTGCCGGCAAGGCGGGCCGTCCCGCGCTTGATGCCTTGCTCGCGGGGCGGGGCATCACCCCCGTCACCTTCCGCGACTGGCGCCGGATCGAGGAGGCCGAGGTCGCCGCCGCGCTCGACGGCAATCCGCGCGAAAAATTCACGAGCATCGAGGCGATGCTCCAAGCCATCGGACGGTGAAGGAGCGCGTTCGCACGATCCTGCGCTGGCTGCTCGTGCTCGCTTATGGTTATGCGGGCTGGCGCCATCTCGCGACGCCCGCGCCTTTCCTCGCGATCACCCCGCCGTGGATACCCGCGCCCGTCTTCGTCGTCGCCGCGACCGGGGTCGCGGAAATCGCGGGCGCAATCGGGCTGATGATCCCAAGGGTGCGCAAGGCGGCCGGTTGGGGCCTCGCGCTCTATGCGCTCTGCGTCTGGCCCGCGAACTTCCACCACGCGTTCGCGAACGTCGCCATCAATGGCGAGACGCTCGGCTGGTGGTATCACGCCCCGCGCCTTGCCGCACAGCCGCTGATCATCTGGTGGGCGGTGTGGGCGAGCGGCGCGACCGACTGGCCGTTTCGCCGCCGCGCCTAGGCCTATTTCGCGACCGGCGTCTCGATCGGCGGCCGGCCTTTCTGGCTCGCCGCATAGGCTTCGACCGCCTTGAGCACGCGCAGCATGTTGCCGCTCGAAATCTTCTCGAGCTCGGCCTGCGTATAGCCGCGCCGCGCGAGTTCGGCTAACAGCCGCGGATAGCCTGTGACATCCTCCAGCCCGACCGGGGTCGCGTCCATGCCGTCATAGTCGCCGCCGATCCCGATATGATCGACGCCGATCGTCTTCTTGAGATGATCGATATGGTCCGCCGCGATCCCGATCGGCACCTGCGGCGCCGGGTTCGCGGCGTCCCACGCTTTCAGCGCCGGGGCGACAGCATCGGGATTGCCGACGTATAGCGCGTCGAGCCGCGCCTTTTCCGCCGTGCGCGACAGGCCGTGCGCGCGCAGCTTGGGATCGAGGAACGCCGCGTATAGCACGACCATCACGACACCGCCGTTCGCCTTGACCGCGGGCAGCACGCTGTCGGGCACGTTGCGCGGATGGTCGTTGACCGCTCGCACCCCAGAGTGGCTGAACATCACCGGCGCCTTCGACACCTCCAGCGCGTCCTTCATCGTCGCTTCGCTGACGTGACTGAGGTCGACGATCATGCCGAGGCGGTTCATTTCGCGAACGACCTGTTTGCCGAAATCGGTGAGGCCGTCATGCTGCGGCGCGTCGGTCGCACTGTCGGCCCACGGCGTCGTTTTGCCATGGGTCAGCGTCATGTAGCGCACGCCCATGCCATAAAGCTCGCGTAGCACGGCAAGCGACGAGCCGATCGACTGACCGCCTTCGGCGCCGAGCATGCCCGCCACCTTGCCCGCCTTCATCTGCTGTTCGAGTTCGGTCGAGGTCGACGCGAAGCCGAGGTCGTTCGGGTAGCGCGCGATCAGCCGCTTCGCGACGTCGATCTGCTCGATCGTCTGCTGCACCGCTTGCTGCTCGTTCGTGTTGCTGGGCACATAGACCGACCAGAATTGCGCCCCGACATGCCCCTTGCGCAGGCGCTGGATGTCGGTGTGCATCACGCTGCCGTCGGGCTTGGGCTTGGTGGTGTCGCGAAAGTCGAAACCGTTGATCACATTGCCGACGCTGCCGCGCAGTTCCCACGGCACGTCGTTATGCCCGTCGAACACCGGCGCCTTCTTGAGCGCCGCCTCGGCGACCGCTTCGGGCGACTTCTGCGCCATCGCGGGGGTGGAAATCAGGGCGAGTGCGGCGAGGCCGGCGAGCAGGGTGGGCTTGTTCATGGCGCGCGACCTTAAGTGCTTGTTGCCGCAGTGCAAGCCCGACTTGACGTGCGCGTCAACGCCGCGCAGCATCGCGCCATGACAGCCTTCGACGACTGGCGCGCGCGATCGCCCCATTATGACGAAACCCACGAAGCGTTGGCGCAAAGCGTCCGCCGTTTCGTGAACCGCGAAATCGCGCCCAACATCGACCGCTGGGAGGCGGAGGGCGAACTGCCGCGCGCGCTTCACAAAAAGGCCGCCGATGCCGGCATCCTCGGGCTGCGCTATCCCGAACAATATGGTGGCCATTCGGAAGGCTTCGACAATTTCCACGGGCTGGTGCTGACCGAGGAACTCGCGGCGGTGGGCGCGGGCGGGCTCGGCGCGTCGCTGATGACGCATGGGATCGGCCTGCCCCCGATCCTTGCGCTGGGCTCGGAGGAACTGAAACAACGCGTCGCGCCGCCGGTGCTCGCAGGCGACAAGATCATCGCGCTGGGCATCACCGAGGCGAGCGGCGGCAGCGATGTCGCCAACCTGAAGACCACGGCCGTGCGCGACGGCGACAGCTATATCGTCAACGGCGGGAAGATGTTCATCACCAGCGGCATGCGCGCCGACTGGCTGACCTGCGCCGTCCGCACCGGCGGCCCGGGCGCCGCGGGCATCTCGCTGCTGCTGATCGAGATGGACAGCCCCGGCGTCGAGCGTACAAGGCTCGACAAGATGGGCTGGCGGTGCAGCGACACCGCGGCGATTTATTTCAGCGACGTCCGCGTTCCCGCCGCGAACCTGATCGGTCCCGAAAACGGCGGCTTCATCGGCATCATGCGCAATTTCAACAGCGAGCGGCTTGGCATGGCGATGGGCTGTTGCGCCTATGCCCGCGTCGCGATGGCCGAGGCGGCCGAGTGGGCGCAGAGCCGCGAGACGTTCGGCAAGCCGCTCGTCGGCCACCAGTCGATCCGCATCAAGCTCGCAGACATGGAGCGCCAGATCGAGGCGACGCAGGCGTGGGTCGACCTCTGCGCCTGGCAGGTCAAAAACGGCAAGGACCGCCCCGCCGACTTCGCGATGCTCAAGGTACAGGCGACGCGGATGCTGGAGGCCGTCGCGCGCGAGGCAGCGCAAATCCTCGGCGGCGCATCCTATATAACGGGCAGCAAGGTCGAGCGCATCTATCGCGAGGTGCGCGTCAATGCGATCGGAGGTGGCAGCGAGGAAATCATGCTCGACCTCGCGGGGCGGCAATTGTTCGGCGGCCAACGTTGAACTCCGCGGACATCGCGATGCTCGTCGTCGCGGTCGGCGGGGCGGCGTTCATGCTGTCGCCCAATGTCCTTCGTTCGACCAATTGGCGTGCGACGGTGACCCCGCTTGCCTCCATCATCGGCTCCGGCTTCCTTGTCGCAGGGCCGATTCTCGGCCATGCCGCAGGCCGTTATGCGGTGTTGGCGATGGCGGCGCTTTGCGGCATTTCATACCTGTTCGGGCTCGCGGTGCGCGACAATATCAGTCGGCTCGAGCCGATGCTCGCCGCCGACAATCCGCGCCCCGTTCTGATCTGGCTCGACCGCGCCGCCGACCTCGCGCTGATCCTCGCCTATTTCGTGTCGATCGCTTATTATCTCAGCCTGCTTTCCGACTTCGCGCTCAAGGGGCTGGGGATCGTCGATCCCGCGCTGGCACATCTGGTGACGACGGGTATTCTCGCCGTACTGGCGGTGCTCGGTTATCTCGGCGGGCTGCGGTGGCTCGAACATGTTGAGCTCGGTTCGGTTGGACTCAAACTGGCGTTGATTGCAGCGCTGATCGCAGCGCTCGCGTGGAGCATGGGCGCGCAGCTGCTCATGGACGGAGGGGTCACGGTCAAGCCGCTTGCCGGAACGGCAGAGGGCTGGGACTCGCTGCGCATTCTGCTGGGCCTCATCATTCTGGTCCAGGGTTTCGAAACCTCGCGCTACCTTGGCCACAGCTACGATGCGCAGACGCGGGTGCGAACGATGCGCCACGCGCAATGGATCGCCTTCATCGTCTATATGCTGTTCATCGGCCTGCTGACGCCCTGGCTCGACGGCCGCCTGCCACCCGAGGGCGGCGACACGCATATCGTCGAATTGCTGCGTCCGGTCGGCATGCTGATCGCGCCGTGCGTCATCGTCGCGGCGCTGATGTCGCAGCTGTCGGCTGCGGTGGCTGACATGAACGGCGCTAGCGGGCTGGTGAGCACGGCATCGCGCGACCGGATATCGGTGGGCGTCGGATATGTCGTCGCGGCCGGCGCGGCGACCGCCATCGTTTGGTCGGGCAGCATCTTCACCGTGATCGCTTGGGCGTCGAAGGCGTTCGTTCTCTATTACGGCGTCCAGTCGCTGACCGCCCTCGTCGTCGAATGGGTCGATCCCGCGCCGACGCGCTGGCGGCGAATCGCGCTCCACAGCGTTGCGATCCTGATTGCGCTCGCGGTGCTGTTGCTCGGGAAATCGGCCGAGGGCTGACAAGTCGCCGGCCATTGACTAGCTTTGCCCGATCCAACCGAGGAAAATTCAATGAATTTAGCCAATAGGAGCTGGCCCGCCGAGGCCGATAATCTCCTCGACGACCTCATCGACCTCCGCCGCGCGATCCATCGCGAGCCCGAATTGGGCCTGCAGAACCCGAAGACGCTCGCGAAGATCAAGGATGCGCTCGCCGGGCTGCCGCTCGAATTCCGCGAGGGGCCGTCGACGACCGGGCTGATCGCGATCCTTCGCGGCCCTGCGAACGGGCGCACCGTGCTGCTGCGCGGCGATATGGATGCGCTGCCTTTGCTCGAAGAGACCGGGCTCGATTTCTCGTCGGAGATCAGCGGCGCGATGCACGCGTGCGGGCACGACACGCATGTCGCGATGCTCGTCGGCGCCGCGAGGCTGCTGTGCGCCGCACGCGACCGATTGCCGGGCACGGTGATGTTCATGTTCCAGCCGGGCGAGGAGGGCTATCATGGCGCGCGCTTCATGCTCGACGACGGGATCATCGATCCGCTGCCTGACGCAGCCTTCGCACTCCACATCATGCCCAACGCGCCGCACGGGATTTTCGCGGGGCGCGCGGGGCCGCTGCTCGCCTCGTCCGACGTCCTCTCGATCACAATCAAGGGCGCGGGCGGGCACGCGTCGATGCCGCACGACAGCATCGACCCGATCCCCGTCGCTTGTTCGATCGTCACCGCAATCCAGGCGATGGTCACGCGCCGCGTTTCGGTTTTCGACCCCGCGGTCGTCACCATCGCAAAGATCGCGGCAGGGACGACCAATAATATCATCCCCGAAAGTGCCGAGATGCTCGGCACGATCCGCACGCTGTCGCCCGAACGCCGAGCGATGGTCGCGCGCGAACTGAAGCGCCTTGCCCCCGCGATCGCCGAAGCGCATGGATGCGCCGCCGAGGTGACGATCGAGGAAGGCTTCCCAGTGACGATCTGCGATGCACGCGCGGTGGCGTTCGGTCAGTCGGTCGTCGAGGCGACATTCGGCGAAGAGGCCTGGCTAACGATGGAGAATCCGGTGATGGGTGCCGAGGATTTCTCCTATGTGCTCGAAAAAGTGCCGGGCGCGATGTTCTGGCTCGGCGCGAGTGAGGCGGGCAGCGACTGGCGCCAGTGCTGCGGGCTGCATTCGAACCATATGGTGCTCGACGAAAAGGTGATGGCGCGTGGCGCCGCGCTGCACGCGGCGCTCGCCGAGCGGTTCCTGAACGAGGGGTTCAACGCATGATCAACATCATCGGCGCGATCATCTCGGGCCTCATCATCGGCGCGCTCGCGCGCTTCTTCTATCCCGGCGCGGTCGAGATGGGGTGGATCGCGACGATCCTGCTCGGCATCGGCGGCTCGCTGCTCGCGGGGCTCGCCACCTCGCGCGGCCGCGGCGATTTCAGCCGCGCGGGCTGCCTCGCCTCGGTGATCGGCGCGATCGTGCTGATTCTGGCAGGCCGCCTGCTCGGGATCGGTGGTTAAGGCACCAGCACCGTATCGACCGGGTGCGCCAGCATGTCGGGATAGTCGAGCGTATAGTGCAGCCCGCGGCTTTCCTTGCGGTGGAGCGCGCTGCGCACGATCAGCTCGGCGCATTGCAACAGGTTTCGAAGCTCGATCAGGTCGGTCGTGACGCGGAAATGGCCGTAATAGTCGCCAACCTCGCCCGTCAGCATCTTGATTCGGTGCTGCGCGCGTTCGAGCCTTTTGGTCGTGCGGACGATGCCGACATAATTCCACATGAAGCGGCGGATTTCGGTCCAGTTCTGCTTGATCACCACCTCTTCGTCCGAATCCGTGACGCGGCTTTCATCCCACGGCCGGATCGCGGGCGGCGGTTCGAGCCGGTCCCAGCGCGCGATGATGTCCTTCGCCGCAGCCTCGCCGAACACGAAGCATTCGAGCAGGCTATTCGACGCGAGGCGATTGGCGCCGTGGAGCCCGCTCTCGGTGCATTCGCCCGCCGCGTAAAGCCCCGGCAGATCGGTGCGGCCGTCGAGGTCGATCAGCACCCCGCCGCAGGTATAATGCTGCGCGGGCACCACAGGGATCGGCTGCTTGGTCATGTCGATCCCGAGCGTCAGCAGCTTCTCGTAAATGTTCGGGAAATGGCCCGCGACAAAATCGGGGTCCTGATGACTGATGTCGAGATGGACATAGTCGAGGCCATAACGCTTGATCTGGTCGTCGTTCGCGCGCGCGACGATGTCGCGCGGCGCGAGTTCGGCACGCGCGTCATAATCGGGCATATAACGATGCCCCGTGACGGGGTGCTTCAATATGCCGCCTTCGCCGCGCACCGCCTCGGTGATCAGGAAATTCTTGACGTCGAGATTGTAGAGGCAGGTCGGGTGAAACTGCATCATCTCCATGTTCGAGACGCGGCAGCCCGCGCGCCAGGCCATCGCGATGCCGTCGCCGGTCGCGCCGCGCGGCGCCGTGGAGAACTGGTACACGCGCCCCGCCCCCCCGCTCGCGAGGATCGTCGCGCGGCCGACATGCGCGTGGACCTTGCCGCTCGTCTCGTCGAGCGCATAGACGCCCCACACGCGCCCCGAGCCCGAATAACGCTCCTCGTGACGGCCGGTGATCAGGTCGATGCACGCCTGCCCCGGGAGGAGCGTGATGTTCGGATGCGCTTCCGCGGTCTTCAATAAAGCCGCCTGCACCGCCCAGCCGGTCGCGTCGTCGACATGGACGATACGGCGGTGCGAATGCCCACCCTCGCGCGTCAGGTGCAGCGCCTCGGCGTCCTTGTTGAAGGGGACGCCCATTTCGACGAGCCGTTCGATCGCGTGCGGCGCATTCTCGACGACGAACTCGACCGTCTCGCGCCGGTTGAGCCCGCCGCCCGCGATCATCGTGTCATCGATATGATTCTCGAAGGTGTCGCCCGCATCGAGCACCGCCGCGATCCCGCCCTGCGCCCACGCGGTCGATCCGCCGGTCAGCTCGCCCTTCGCCAGCACGAGCACGCGGCAATGATCGGCGAGCGCGATCGCGGCGGTCAGCCCCGCGGCGCCCGAGCCAATGATGATGACGTCATGCTGTATTTCGGTGGACAAGGCAGGCTCCTATCGGCCGTCGGTGCGCGCACCTATACGCGAAAGCGGCGGCGGTTCAATTCGATGCGCGCCCTTGCCGCAACCGCCCTCGCCGCCTAGCAAAGCCGCGAAGGAGAAGGCCCCTGTCCCTGTTTCGCATCCTCGCCGTCGCCCTGATCGCGGTTCTCGGTTTCGGCGCGCCCGCACTGGCCGCGCCCGGCTGCACCCTCGGCGCACCGGGAACGACGCAGCGCGTCGCGGTCGGGGACACCGGGCGTTCGATGCTGATTCATATTCCCGTCGGGGTGCGTCGCATCCGCGATCTGCCGCTCGTCTTCCTTCTCCACGGCAGCACCGGAAATGGGCAGGAAATGCTACGCCATTCGGGGCTAGCCGCGACCTCCGACCATCACGGCTTTCTGCTCGCGGCGCCCGACGCCGGCATTCCCGCCGGCAAGGGCTTCGTCTGGAACATCCCCGGCGTGCCGACCGTCACCGGTGCGGTGCCGACCGCCGACGATCCCGACGACGTCGCCTATCTGACCGCCGCGATCGACTGGCTTGCCGCGCAGACTTGCATCGATGAAGAGCGTGTCTACGCGACGGGTCTGTCGGGCGGCGGGCGCATGACCTCCTGGCTCGGCTGCGTAGCGTCGGATCGCTTCGCGGCGATCGCACCCGTCGTCGGGCTTCGCGCCGGCAATCCTTCACCCGGCGATCCGCAGCGCCCCGACCCCGCAACCTGTCAGCCGAAGAAGGCGATTCCGGTCTATGCCTTTGCGGGCAGCGACGACACGACCAACCCCGTAGCGGGCGGCGGTGCGGGCTATTGGCAATATTCGATGGCGACCGCGCTCGCGCGCTGGGCCGAACTCGATCGCTGCAGCACCGGTCCCGAAACCGTCCCCGTGTCCGAGACCGCCGAAGAGCAAATCTATTCGAACTGCCTCGGCAACGCGCGCGTCGCAGGGCGTATCGTCCAGGGTCGCGGCCACGAATGGGTCGCCGACAATGAGGCGATGTGGGGCTTTTTCGCGCGCTACCGGCGCTGAGCCTCAGGCCGCGCTGCGCGTCAGGTTGAGGAAGACGTCCTCAAGGTCGGCCTCGCGCGTCGAAACATCGACGATGCCGTGCCCCATCGCGTTCACCGCCGCGAGCACTTCGCCCGCGTTCATCCGGTCCTTGTTATAGCTGATCGCGAGCCCGCGCGTCCCGTCACGCTCGACCTTTTCGAACGCCGGATGCGTCGGTAGTACCGTGACATCGGCGTCGAGCGTCACGACGACGATCTTCTCGCGCGCCATGTCGACCAGTTCGCGCGTCGGCTTGTTCGCGATCAGCTTGCCATGGTTGATGATCGCGATCCGGTCGCAAAGCTCTTCGGCTTCCTCCAGATAGTGGGTCGTCAGCACCACGGTGACGCCGCGGTCGTTGAGGCTCTGAACATATTCCCAAAGCTGTTGCCTGAGCTCGATATCGACCCCTGCGGTCGGTTCGTCGAGGACGATGATCGGCGGCGAATGGACCATGGCTTTCGCGACGAGCAGGCGGCGCTTCATGCCCCCCGAGAGCGTGCGCGCATAAGCGTCGCGCTTGTCGCTGAGGTGCACAGCGGCGAGCAGATCGTCCGAAATGCGCCTGTCCTTCGGCACGCCATAGAGGCCTGCCTGATTCTCGAGCGTCTCAAACGGCGTGAAAAAGGGATCGAAGACGATCTCCTGCGGCACGATGCCGATCGAATATTTGGCGTTGCGCGGATCGGCGTCGATGTCGAAGCCCCAGATGCTCGCCGACCCGCTCGTCTTGTTGACCAGCCCCGCGAGGATATTGATCAGCGTCGACTTGCCCGCTCCGTTCGGCCCGAGCAGCCCGAAGATTGCCCCACGCGGGACATCGAAACTGACATTGTCGAGCGCCTGCTTGCCGCCGGCATAGCGTTTGGAGACGGCGTCGATGCGGATGGCGGCTTCACTCATGGCGGCCTGCATAGCCGCGCGCCAGCCCATGCGAAAGCCATGATCGCCGATAGATTTTCTGCTGACCCATGCGTTAACGCTAAATTGGAAACTCGCCGCTAGAACGATGCCTGTGGGGACCAGTCACATCTTTCGCCCGCTGCGTTTGCAGCGCGGCCTCATCGCATTCGCGCTCTTCATCGCGCCCGGCGTCACCTCGCCGGTACAGGCGCAGGCGGGCGCGCAGGGCGAGGCCGAAGCCATTGTGCTTCGCCCGCTTTCCTTCTTCAAGGTGAACGACCTCGACTTCGGCGACATCATTCCGTCGAATGCCGCGGGGACCGTCACGATCGCGCCCGACGGATCGCGGAGCCGAACCGGCGGCGTGACGCTCGCGGGCGATGGCGGCGAGCCCGCGCGCTTCGCCGGGCTCGGCAGCTTCAATCGCCAGGTCAACATCTCGCTGGGATCGAACAGCATCTGGATCACCGGGCCGGGCACGCGGATGCGCGTTCGCAATTTCGAGATCGGCAGCACGCCGACCGCGATCCTGTCGACGTCGCCGACCCGCTTCCGTATCACCTCGCCGCTCGGCAACTACAATTTCCCGGTCGGGGCGACGCTCGAGGTCGGCGCGAACCAGGTGCCGGGCGAATACAGCGGCACCTTCACGATCACCTTGAACTATCTTTAGGCTTTCCTGTGGGGGGAAGACGGCACCGGGGGACCACTGGCACCCGGACGGGGGCTTGCACCGGTGCCGTCATGGCCCTCACTCCATGCGCAGACCCGATTGCCGAGCCTTCGCGGCCTTGCTATGGGCGCGGTCGATGACCCAGCCCGCACCCGAAACGATCCGCACGCCCAAGACCCGCATCGCCTGCGACGGCACCGGCGACGGCCTCGCCGATGCGGCGCTCGGCCACCCGCGCGTGTGGCTCGAAATCGACACCGACGAAGGCTTCGTCGATTGCGGCTATTGCGACCGGCGCTTCATTCTGATCGGCGGAGTCGCCGACAAAGGTTGAGCCGGCGTGAACACGGAGCGCACATAGCCCGCCGCGACTGGTAAATCGCCGATTTACCAACCCCGTCCACCCGTAATGAAGGTCCCGCTGGCATAGTCCGTGCCAGACAGGAGCAGAATCTGTGGGGATTCGAGGGACCAGCCACTGTCGGAGCGCGGCTCGCGCCCTGACTATCGCCGCGGCAGCCGCGAGCGCGGCGCCATACGCGACCGTGCACGCCGCCGATATGAGCAGCACCGCGAATGCGGCGGTCGTTCGGCCGAACACGCTGATCAAGACCGACGATCTCGACTTCGGCACGCTGCTGAGCGGACCGGCGGGCGGCACGGTCACGATCAACCCTGTCACCAACGGACGCAGTGCGGCGGGCGGCGCGACGCTCATCGGCAACGATGGCGGCCGCGCCATGTTCCAGGGCACCGGCGGCATATTCCTGATCACCGTGTCGGGCAGCACGTCGGTCACTCTCACGCGCGCCGGCGGCGGCGCGCCGGCGATGACCGCCAGCCTCGTGCGCGCCGCGACCACGAGCGGCGGCGGCATCGCGCTGCTCGGCGCGACATTGCTGCCGAGCGGTGTTCAGACCTATTATATCGGCGGCACGCTTGCCGTCCCCGCGAATCAGCCCGAGGGCAATTACAGCGGGACATTCACGCTCACCGTCAATTATCTGTAGATCGGCGGCCGGACGCGGCCGCTCCTTTCTCACTTCGTCATGAAGAACGGCCACTCATCCCGGTTGAGCAGGCGGTTCCGACATTTCGATAGTCGCCTTGACGCTGCGCGCCGGCGGCCGCATCTTCGTCATCATGCCTCGGCTGTACACCAGTTTCGCCGAATTCTGGCCCTTTTACCTGCGTGAGCACAGCAAGGCGTCGACGCGCGCGCTGCATTATGTCGGGACCAGCCTTGTCGTGCTGATTGCGGTTGCAGCGGTGCTGAGCGGCCGTTGGGGCTGGCTTGTCGCGCTACCGGTCGCGGGTTATTTCTTTGCCTGGGTCGCCCATTTCGGGGTCGAGAAGAACCGCCCTGCGACCTTCACCTATCCGCTATGGAGTCTCGCCGCGGACTTCAAGATGTGGGCGATGTGGCTCGGCGGGCGGCTCGGGCCCGAACTCGACCGGGCGGGCGTGGCGCGGGATAATCGATCAGACTGAACGAAAGCTCCAACTGGCAGTCTTTGCGAATCATTCTTAACTTGAACGGGTTCGCCGCTGCTGGAGACGGGCCATGCCCACCGACCTGATCAAGACCCTCACCTACCTCTCGATCCATCTGACGATCGGGTTCAGCGTCGCCTATGTGATGACCGGATCGGTCGCACTCGCTGGCGGGATCGCGATCATCGAGCCGTGCATCAACGCCGTTGCCTTCTTCTTTCACGAAAAGGCGTGGAAGCGCGTGGGCGCGGGGCGTAAGCTGCTCGCGGCCTGAGGCCTCCCGAGTCCCGGGCGGCTTTCCGTTCCATATCTTCGAACCCCCAGATCGAACCCAGGAGAAATTGCATGACCGTCAATCGCGCATCGGCCCGCTACGAAGGTTTCGGCAAGGAGGGCAAGGGATCGATCACGACCAAGTCGGGGGTGCTCGACAAGCAACCCTATGGCTTCGGAACACGCTTCGAGGGACAGCCGGGGACCAATCCCGAGGAATTGATCGCCGCGGCGCATGCCGCCTGCTTCACCATGGCGCTGTCCTTCGGCCTCGCACGTGCGGGCTATAGCGGCGACACGCTCGAGACGAGCGCCGCGGTGACGCTCGAGCAGCAGGACGGCGGCTTCACGATCACCAAATCGGCGCTGACGCTGACCGGAAAAGTGCCGGGGATCGGCGCCGACGAATTCGCGAAGATCGCCGAGGAGGCCGAGAAAAATTGCCCAGTGTCGAAGCTGCTCGATTGCGAGATCACGCTCGAGCACAGCCTGGAGAGCTAAGCCGCATAGCGCAGCGGCGGCGGCAGCGCGTCGTCCATGAAGTCGAAAACGCCCTGCGCGGGTGCGGGGAGCTGCCAGCGCTGGAGGACGCGGTGGCGGCTGTGGCCGATATGACTTTCGATCAGGACGAGCTCGCGCGGCGTCCAGTTCCACGCGACCGGCACCGGGTCGAACGCATGCTTGCCATAGCCGAGCGTGATGTGCGGGCGGAGGCCCGACTGGCGATACCAGGGCGCGATTCCATATGGTGCGAGTCGTGCGACAAGGTCGTCGTAAAGCTGGCGAATCGCAGCGGTGCTCCCGACCGTGACCAGTTCGGCGCCGGCATCCCGGCTGACGATCCGGCCAAAGGGAATCGAAGCGGCGGCGGGCAGGCCGCCTTCGAATGCGCTGGCGACGCGTTGCCGCAGGAAGGGGTGGGACACCGACGTCTCGTCGATCGTGCAGAGGGTGAGATGATAGTTTTGCGGCTTCAGCCCGGCGAAGAGATCGCCCGAAACGGGCGGCAATTGACGCGCAAGCCAGCCGGCGCGGTCGACGGCAAGCTGAAAGCCAAGGAAGTATCGGAACATCGGGCTCATCATCCATTCCTCCGAATCGGATCAATGTTCCCATTATGTTCTCATCAGTGGCGAGAGTCGAATCCTTCCGCTAATCGCCTTCGATCGGCATGCGCGTGACGTGGATGTAGCTTGCCTGCCAGCTGTCGCCGTGACGCCGGAAGATGTCGGTGAAGCGGATGCGGACGCGAAAGGGCTTGCCCGCCGAGCGGCCCGACAGGATCGTCTCGGCGCTCGCGAGTCCGGCATCCCTGCCGAGCGGCAGGACGACCCGGTCCTTCAGCGTCACCGGATCATAATCGTCGTCGGGTCCGGTCCAGCCATCGATGAAGAAAGCCTTGCCATAACGCTTGCCGCTGCCGTCGATGAAGACGAGGTCGTCGGCGACCATGCGGTCGAGCGCGGCACGATCCTGCGCGATCTGCGCCGCGTCGAAAGCGTCGGCGAAGGCGGTGAGCCCGGCGAGGTTGCCTCGCGGCGCCTCGGCGGCGAGTGCAGGCGGCATCAAGCCGACAACCAGCAACATTGCCGTCATGGCGTGCATATATTCCTCCTTCGACCTGCCCCCGCCGACATTATGGCATGGTGTGCGCCGGCATATGCGCGGTCGCAAGGTCAAGTTGCGAACACGACTGCGTTTTCGGGAAATCGATCATTCGGACCGGATTCCCGCTTGATCTCAACCGCGGTTGAGCTTTCATAAAGCGGGCAGATGATTTGCGAACGGAGCTTTTGTCCATGTTGCACTACCCCGCTGCCTCCCCCGACCCGGCCGATGGCGACGATGCGTCCCCGGGCGCGACCGACACATTCCTGCCGCGTTATTTCGCGCGCATCGGCTATAGCGGCCCCGTGGCGCCGACGCGGGAGGTGCTCGCCGCGCTCCAGGCCGCGCATATCGCCGCCATCCCGTTCGAGGCGATCGACGCGCTCACCGGCGCGGGGATCGATATCGGCGCCGACGCGATCGACGCAAAGCTGATCGGCCAGCGGCGGGGCGGATATTGCTTCGAACAGAACGGCCTGTTCCTTCGCGTCCTGCAGGCGATCGGCTTTGCGGCCGAGGGGCTGATCGGACGGGTGCGCTGGATGCTGCCCGACGATGCGCCGCCGACGCCGCGCTCGCATATGGTCGTGCGCGTCACGATCGACGGGCGGCCGTGGCTGGCCGACGTCGGGTTCGGCGCCGCGGTACCGCCGCAGCCGCTGGCGATGGACCGCGAGGAAGCGCAACCGACGCGGCACGAAAGCTATCGCGTCGTTCGGCAAGGCGATGAATGGCAGGTCGCGGCGCTGATCGAAGGGCAATGGCGGACGCTCTACCGGATTGAGAATGCGGCGCCGCCGGCGATCGATTACGAGCTGGGCAATTGGTACACCTCGGCGCATCCCGATTCGCATTTCCGCCATCAATTGATCGCGGCGCGGACGACGGGCGAGGCGCGTTACGGGCTGCGCGACAACCGGCTGACGACGCGGCTCGTCGACGGGCGATCCGACCGGCGCTACCTGACCGCCGACGAGATCGAGCGCACGCTGTCGGAGATTTTCCTGCTGCCGGTGCGGCCGCACTGGCGCGGCGCGATCGAGCGCGCGGCAACGGCGGAGATCGTCGGATAGTCGCACCGCGGCTTGACTCGCCGCCGCCATGGCTTTCTCATGCTCCGACAACAGAATAACAGGAGCGCAAAGCCATGACCCTTGTCGCATCGCAGCGGGTTTTCGAGCGGCTGAAGGTCGCGCCTCTGACGCCGTCGATTGGCGCCGAAATCTCGGGTATCGACCTCGGCCGCGAACAGGACGACGCGACGATCGCCGAAATCCGCGCCGCCCTGCTCGCGTACAAGGTCGTCTTCTTTCGCGATCAGTCGATGACGCCCGAGCAGCATATCGCCTTTGCGCGGCGCTTCGGGCCGCTCGAAATCCACCCCGCGACGCCGCAGGATCAGCCGAACCGTGAGGTGCTGCACATCGCGCACGGCCCCGAGTCGCGCGGGCGCGAGAACTTCTGGCATTCGGACGTTACCTGGCGCGCCGAACCGTCGTTGGGGTCGATCCTGCGCGCGATCGAAGTGCCCGAGGTCGGCGGCGACACACTGTTCGCCGACATGGCAGCGGCGTTTCGCGGGTTGTCGCCCGCGATGCAGGACTGGTGCCGCTCGCTGACGGCAGTGCACGACATCGCGCGCGTCTTTGCCAAAAGGCTGGGCAAGAGCGCGCACGAACTGCACGAGCAATATCCGCCGCAGCTTCACCCCGTGGTGCGCACACATCCCGAGACGGGTGAACAGGCGCTCTACGTCAACACCGCCTTCACGAGCCATATCGAAGGCCTGTCGGCGAAGGAGAGCGAGTGGTTGCTCGCGCACCTCTATGCTCAGGCCGCGGTTCCCGAAATCCAGTGCCGGTTCCGCTGGCGCGCGGGCTCGGTCGTCTTTTGGGACAATCGCGCCGCGCAGCATTATGCGGCGTCGGACTATTTCCCCGCGGTGCGGCGGATGGAGCGGGTGACGATCGCGGGGGACCGGCCCTTCTATCGCGACGAACGCTGAAGACCCCCGCGATGAGCGACAAGAAGGTCGTGCTGCTGTCGGGCGGCAATCCGCAGATCGCCAAAGCCTATGGCGATGCGCCGGTGCAGGCCTATATCGCCGCGATGCCGGGGTGGAAGTCGGCCGCCTGGGCACGGCTCGACAAGCTCATTGAAAACACCGTTCCGGGGGTCGCGAAGGCGGTCAAATGGAACTCGCCCTTCTATGGTCCGCCGGGGCAGGGCGACGCGCCGACGCACTGGTTCCTGAGCATCCATTGCTTCGACCGCTATATCAAGGTCGCCTTCTTTCGCGGCCAGTCGCTCGACCCCGTGCCGCCGGTCGCGTCGAAAAGCGGCGACACGCGCTATTTTCATATCCATGAAGACGACAAGGTCGACGAAGCGGCGTTCGCCGACTGGGTGAAACAGGCCGCGGCGCTGCCCGGCGAGAAGATGTGAGGAAGAGACGGTGGCAGCGGACCTGATCGATGCGAAGATTGCAGGACTCGGCGACTGGCGCGGCGACATGCTGGCGAAGCTACGCGCACTGATCCACGCCGCCGATCCCGAGGTCGAAGAGACGGTGAAGTGGCAGAAGCCGTCGAACCCGGCGGGCGTCCCGGTGTGGGAACATGCGGGGATCCTCTGCACGGGCGAGACGTACAAGGACAAGGTCAAGCTGACCTTTGCCAAGGGCGCGGCGCTCGCCGATCCCAAGAAGCTGTTCAATTCCAGCCTCGACGGCAACACGCGGCGCGCGATCGACCTGTTCGAGGGCGACAGCGTCGACGAAGCGGCGTTCAAGGCGCTGATCCGCGCCGCGGTCGAGGCGAACCTCGAAAAGCCCGCTCGCCCAAAAAAGGGCTAATCGCAGCCGGTCCCCTCTCCACGCGCTGCCCAGCCGATTGCGCCGTCGACGACCTTCAGATGCACGGGGTCTGCCCATGCCTCGGCCTTGTGGCCGAGCGCCGAATAGAAGATGCGCGCGCGACCTTCGCAGCGCCACCAGATCAGCGCGTGGCCCGTACCCATGCGATATTTGGTGTCGAGGCGCAGCGTGCTTTCGTCGAGCGAGGCGAGAATATGCGCGTCGGCGGCGGGCGGTGCGTCCCAGCTGTAATATTCGTCGGTCCAGCGCCAGCGGGCGGGCAAGTGGCGCGTCGCGGGATGGCTATGGTCGGCGATCGCGAGGTCGGCCGCCTGGAACTGGTCGGCGCCGCCCGGATGGCCGGTGAAACGGCCATTGCCGCGCAGCTTCATGAACCAGCCGGGGTGGCTGCCGTCGCCCGCGCTGTGGAGGCCGACGAAACCGCCGCCGCGGGCGATCCACGCGCGGAAGGCGTCGCGTTGGTCGGGGGTATAGATATCGCCGCTGGCATTGGCGAAAACGACGACGTCGAACTTGGCGAGATCGCGGGGGTTGAAGACCGCGGCATTTTCGGTCGCGAAGCTGTTCCAGCCGCGCGCCTTCACCAGTGCCTCGATCGCCGGCACGGCTTCCGCGATGCTGTCGTGGCGATAGCCGTTGGTCTTGCTGACGATCAGCACGGCGGGGCGAGCGAGCGCGGGCAATTCAGGCGGCACGCGGTCGAATGTCGGCGCCGGGCGCCGCGGGTCGGGCGACGCCTGCGCGGCGCCGAGCATCAGCAGCAGCGTGGCGGCAAGTTTGGCGGCGGTGATCATTCGGCCTCTCCCGATATTACCGGGCGGAAGCTAATGACACCGGTGAACCTTCGCAAGCCGCCGTCGTCGCTCGATGCTCAGCGGCAGCGCACCTCGTCGTTGCCGCTGCGTTCGATCGCGCGTCCGGCGACCGCGCCGCCGACCGCTCCGAGCACGGTACCGAGCGTCTTCGAATCGCCCGGCGCGATGACATTGCCCGCGATGCCGCCGATGACGCCGCCGACGATCAGCCCGGTCGAGCCGTCGTTGCGGCGGCAATAATATTTGCCGTCGCGCCCGCGATAGATGCGGTCGTTATTCGACAGGCGGCGTTCGCGGTAACGGCGGTCGTTGCGGTAATAATTATCGGCATAATAGCCGTCGTGACGCGGATCGGGGCGGTCCCAGTCGTAACGGCCGTACTGGTCGTAATAGCCGCGGTCGTAATAGCCGTAGCCGCCGTCGTCATAGCCGCCGCCATAACCGCCGGTCGAGGCGCAGGCGCCGAGCATCGCGGTCGCGGCGGCGAGGGGCAGGATCATGGGCTTGTACATCGGCATCACTCCATCTGGTCGCGTGCCGGGCCAAGCGGGCGGGGCATGCTTTATGGCCCCTCTGCATGATAGACCCCCGAAAGCGCCTCCCGGTTCCGTCCCGCCTTCCCGTCTCCGCCCCCTAGCCGCCCGCGCCGGCGCGGTCGGGCGACCAAGGCACGGGTTCGAGCGTGCGATCCGAAATCGCGTCGACGAAGCGCCCGTGGCGCGCGCCCGTTTCCTTCTTGATCGCGGCCCATTCCTCGTCGGCCATGAAAGCGGCCCACGCCGCCTTCATCGTCGCGGCGTCGGGCCAGTCGAGCAGATAGACGAATTCGACCTTGCCCTCATGCTCGCTGCGCCAGATCGAGCGCACCGCGAAACCGTGGCGTGCCATGATGCGCAGCGCATGATCGCGGAAACGGTCGTGGAACACGCCTTCGTTGGTCCGCGGGATTTCGTAGATGCGCAGCTGTTGCAGCGGCGCGGGGGTGGTCGCGGGCGCAGCGATAGCGGCGGCGGGCGCAAGCGCGAGCAGCGCGGCGAGGGTGAGGGTGCGGACGGGGGAGGGCACGGGTGTTTTCTCTCCGTTTCTGTTTTCCGGGCTCACGAAGATATGGGTCGAAGGATGGCTCAGTCGATGATCACGTCCCTTCCTTCGGCCTTCAGCTTCGCGAGGCTGTCCTTCATCGCCTGGAGCACTTCGGGCGCGTGCGGGGTCCAGCTTTCGACCTCGCCGATGACGCGCAGCGGGGCGCGGCTGCGGTAGCTGCGCGTCGGGTTGCCGGGAAATTTCTTGTCGGTGAGATTGGGGTCGTCGAACCAGTCGCCCGTCGGCTCGACGATATAGATGCGCTCGCGCCCCTCGCCGGCGGCGAGTTCGCAGCCCCAGATCGCCGATTCGAGCGCGGCGGAGAAATAGATCCACGACAGCGGCTTGCGGTCGGCATGGTTCGACGCCCAGCCCGCGGCGAGCAGGTCGCCGACGGCGAGGTCGGCGCGCGTGCCGTGATAGAAGGTCGCGCCCATATCGGGCCCGGTGGGAGCCGCGCCGGTCATCAATATTCGTTCCGCTCGGTGCGCAGCACCGCCTTGCCATCCTTCCAGTTCACCTCGGCGGCGGGCTCGTCGGCCTTGCCGGGGGCGAAGAGTTCGTAGACGATCGTGCCGTCATTCTGGGTGCTTTCGATGACGCGCGCGGGGGTGAAGGCGTCGGCGGGGGCGGCCGCGGCGGCGCGCACCGGTGCGGGGGCGTCGGCCCAGGCGATGTCGCGCTGCATCTCGACGACGCGAAATGCCCCCGCCTCCTCGATCAGGTCGAGCTCGACCGGGCTGCCGTCGGGGCGCGTCCCCTCGACGTCGTAGAAGATCTTGCCGTCGCGTTCCTTGCGCTCGGCCTCGGCGATTTTCATGCCGGGCACTTTGGCGAGCACCGCGTCGCGCACCGCGGGGGGCAGGTCGGCGGCGGCGACGTCGTCGATTGTGGCCGCGGGGCCATCGGCCAGCACCGATTTTTCGGGCGCCGCGGGGGCATCGGCCTTTCCGCACGCCGCGAGCAGCAGCATCGCCGCGCCTAATGCCTGTCCACGCATCGTCCGTCTCCTGTCCTGGGCCAAGGCGGGCATCCTATCGGCAAGCGGCGTCGGGGTCGAGCCGTGGGGAGCGTGTTTTTTTGCCTTAACTTGTCAAACTTGTCACCTCCGGGCCCATGAAATCAGTCACTTGGGTCCGGGCCGTCGCCGTCGTCGGCAGTCGGGCCGGGCAGGCGCAGCGGGGCGGGGGGCGGCGGGTCGTCGGCGGGCGCGCCGATCCGCGCGAGCGCATCGGCCAGCCGGGCTTCGGCGGGGTCGCCGTGCGCTGGCGTGGTGCCGCCGTTCGCGTCGCTCGACCCCGCGGCGCCAAAGCGATGGGGGTCGTGCGCGCGCATCAGGAACATCGCGAGCCGTTCGGGATATTCGCGCCGCTCGCCCACCTGTTCGCCCT
Organism: Sphingopyxis sp. PAMC25046; assembly: GCF_004795895.1. Lineage (NCBI taxonomy): Bacteria > Pseudomonadati > Pseudomonadota > Alphaproteobacteria > Sphingomonadales > Sphingopyxidaceae > Sphingopyxis > Sphingopyxis sp. PAMC25046. Next base: position 4,194,997 of record NZ_CP039250.1, on the reverse strand, counting down.
TGTAGAATATGGGGACGGGCACGCCGTGGACCGCGCGCGCCAGCGCGGCGTCGACCAGCCGCCGCATCCCGCAATCGATCGCGGCATCCCACGCATGGCGGAACGCATGGGCATCGGGGCGGCGGCGAAGGTTATAGGCCGATGTCGCCGACAGCCCGACGCTCGCCGCCGCCTCGGTCACGCAGGCCGATGCGGCGAGCGCCTCGATAAACTTGCGCTGGCGGTCGGGGGTCCAGCCGCTGCTGCGCTGACGCTGAAGCTGCGCGGGGGTGAAGGAGGACAGCGCGGCGGTCAGGCTTTGCGGCGCCGGGCCTTGCAAAGCCGGACCACGCGGCCGCGCGGGGCGAGCATGGGGTTTGGGCTGGGTCATCGAACAGGATGAAGCATGGCGATGCGATGTAGGAAAGGGGTTTTTGCGGGGGGGGGGGGGGGCCGCCGACGGGCGGCTTTTCGACCATTGGACGACATTGCACCGCGGCTCTGGTAAAACGCCCTATCGGATCGTCGGCATCGGCCGCGCGAAGATGGTGGGGGAGAGGCGGGATGATGGAGAGTTTCGGGGCACTGGTCGGCTGGGACCATCATGACGCGGGCGACCGCATCATGCTCCGGCTGGAAAGCGTGCAGTCCTCGGAAGCGGCCAACGCGCACGACCCCGACCTGTTCCGGATATTGATGACCAAGCAGCAAGCGGCGGTCCTCGGGCATTATCTGGTCCGCATTTCCGGCCAGTCGCCGGTCGTTCCCGGAAAGCGGGGTTGGTTTCGGCGATACTTTGGCTGACGGGGTGTTCCAGGCCGCCGCAGCCCGTTTCGTCACCCCGGGCCCTTCGACAAGCTCGGGACAGGCTTGATCCGGGGTCGATGACTTCAGCGCCGCAGTGGATCCCGGATCAAGTCTAACGAGCCACGCGTCTCGTTAGAGGATGACGAGGTGGGTTACATTCCCGCTCAGGACGCAACCCCGCGGAGTGGCCAGCGGCCGTGTTCGACATGGGTGGTTTTGCCGACGATGCTTTCGGTGAGGATGATTTCGTCCACCGTCCAGCGGATCGGCGGGATTTTCTGGGCATTCAGCCGGTCGCCGCGATAGTTGATCGTGATGTGCGGTTCGGGGGTGGTGCCGTCCATGATCGGCGCCTTTTCGCGCAGCAGATGATTGACCAGCGCCTTCTGGAACGCCCGCGCTTCGGCCAGCGGCTCGCGGGTGCGCAGCGTCACCGCCTTGCGGTTCTCGATCCGGTCGAAGCGGAGCGGAAAGGGCGCCGCGGCGAAGCCGTCCAGCGCGGCGATGGTCGCGGGCAGCCACTCGGGCGGCGCATGGTGGAGGTCGTAGAGCGAGATGAGCGTGACATGGAGGAGGTGGGGGCCGCGCGAAGGGTCGTTGCGCGGCAGCGCGGCGATCTGCGCCTGCACCTCCGGCGGCGGTTTGGCCATGACGTAGAGGGGGTTTCGGGCGCGCATGGGTGGGAGTGTAGCATGGTGTGGGGGATGGGCCGATTCGTGCGTATCATCTGGAATCAATCAACTGCCACTATAGTCCAAATGAGACGGTCCGCAGTCTGAGGGTTGCTCCCAACCTGTCAGACATATAATTAACCAGAAATTGCGTTTTTTCAGATTTGTTGTTCTCGGAATTCTAATAAATATGGTGGGGGACGATGACCGATATAAAGCTGAAATTTGACGGAAATCTAGCAGAGAACCATGTCCTCGACTTTTACGATGCAGCTAGGGCGATGGCTGGCTTTCAACGCTCTCTCGCGTTGACGACACATCTAGTATTGAATGGCGAAATAATAACTCAAGCGCCATCTCTAAAGAATGCTGAAATCCTAGTTACTACGCCTGAGGCTGGCTCATGGGAGCTAATAGCTTCAATCGTGGGCGTGGCTTGGATAGCCGGTACGGCCTCAAAGGACACGCCTCTCGGCCATCTGCTGTATTCGGTATATGATTATGTCATTGCTAACACGCTCGGATTTCATGTGGACTACGATAAGAGCTTGTATATGTCTCACAGGGAGGCGCTTTCAGAAAGGAATATAACACAAGAAAAGCTAGACAGTCTGATGGAGAAGACGGAGTCTAGCATCGCTGATATGCATAGGCCGATTATAGCGTCAGAGAGCGCAAACCAAGCTAGGTTATTTTGGATTAGGGCATCTGGCATCGAGCAGATCGGTCCAAACATGACCGAATTTAGCTACGAGTACATTTCTAGAACTGTTCGAGGTGAGAATATAGTCGCTCACGAGGGTTTGGTGTCAAGCTATAACGTTAATACTTTCAAAGGACGAATTTTTTTGCCTGACGAACAAAGGCCGATCCCTTTTGAGTTGGACGAGGTGGCGAGAACTAGATCTAATATTCATCTAGTTACGTCCAGTCTTCGAACCAACGCTTCTTCGCGAGGTTTATCAGACGGTTTGATTACCCTTCACGGGATTCGCTTAGAATCATCTACCGGGCGCCTAAAGGCACTTATAGTACAGCATATTAGCTCGGGGCCGATAATCGATATATAGCGATCTTTTTGTTGCGAAGAAGATAGAACGTTTCATGGGGGCTGTTATGGATATTCAATCCGAGCTGGATGGCCTGAAGCCACGGCGTAAGCAGATTGTTTTTGACGTAGTGGAAAGCCTTGGGTTTGATACGTCAGACTGGATTGCATCAGCGACTAACCCGAGAAAAATCAAAGCAAATCCAAAGTATTGCTACGATTGGTCATTCGTTCAACCTAAAAAGGTGGCGGTTTTTAATCTCTGGCATGATGCTATGAAGATGGAAAATGGCGAGATCGTTTACCGTGACAATTTTAGGCAGAATGCGGCATTTCACCGCGCCAATGGCGGCAAGACGCAGTGGATTACCAGGGGGCTCAAGCTAGACCGCGATGCGGCTCAGTGGCCTGCTGCCGGTTTGGTGGACACCGAGATAAGTTCATTCAGGCTACCCCAGCTTCACGTTCGAAGTCGATAGGACTGAGGTAACCCAAGGTCGAGTGACGCCGGGTCGGGTTGTAGAAGCATTCGATATAATCGAACACGTCGGCCTTCGCCTGCGCCCTCGTGCGGTAGATCTTCTTCCCGATCCGCTCGGTCTTGAGCGAGGAGAAGAAGCTCTCCATGGCGGCATTATCCCATACATTGCCGGACCGGCTCATTGAGCAGGTGACCCCATTGTCGGCCATGAGCCGCTGGAACTGCTCGCTGGTATACTGGCTGCCCTGATCCGAGTGATGCAGGAGAGCATCGGGCTTGCCGCGCCGCCAGATCGCCATGATCAGCGCATCGGTGACGAGCTGGGCTGTCATGTTGGGAGTCATCGACCATCCGACCACCCGGCGCGAGAACAGGTCGATCACCGCAGCAACATAGAGCCATCCCTCGGCCGTCCAGATATAGGTGAAGTCGGCCACCCACTTCTGGTTCGGCCTGTCTGCCGTGAACTGGCGATCGAGCACGTTGCCGGCGATGACCGAACGATCGCCGTGATCCTTGGGAAGCCCGCGTCGCCGCGGCCTCGCTCGCAGACCCTGCGCCCGCATGAGCCGTTCGATCCGGTGCAGGCCGCAGGACACCCCATCGGCCAGCAGGTCGTGCCAGACACGGCGCGCGCCATAAGTGCGATAACTTCCTACATGGCTGGCACGGACCTTCGCACCGATCACCTCGTCGTCGCGGGCACGCTGCGACGGCGGGCGGATCAGCCAGGCATGGAAGCCGCTTCGCGAGACACCGAGCGCCCCGCACATCCATGCCACCGGCCAGATCCCTCGGTGCTTCGCGATGAACTGGAACTTCATATCGAGTCCCTCGCGAAGTAGGCGGCGGCTTTTTTTAGGATGTCGCGCTCCGCCTTCAACTTGGCCAGCTCGCGCCGCAGGCGATCGATCTCCATCTGCTCCGGCTTCATCTGACCGTGACCGGGAAAGGCATGACCCGGATCGGCGGCAAGCTCCCGGACCCATTTACGCAGCACGTTCGCATGCACATCCAGATCGCGCGACGCCTGCGCGATCGTCACCCCGCGTTCGCGGACCATCCTCACCGCCTCAAGCTTGAACTCGCGGCTGAACTTCCTTCTTTGCATTGTGGACCTCCGATAGGTGGAAACACCCTATCTCGGTGTCCACCAAACCGGCAGCAGGCCACAGGCTGCTTACGACAATCTCCCGATCAGAGTTCTCGTTGTGGATGGTAAGCGCAGAGCAACTCAAGATCCGCACTCGGATTCTTCGAAAGTGTCTCATCGAGAATTGGATGCTGAACCGTGGCACATTCGGCATTATGATTCTCGAACCGGCGAGTTCGTACTTGTTAGGGGGACTGGCCAATCTGCCTACGTTGATCAATTTGACAGTGATACGCTGAGTGCGGAGGTAGAGCGTAATCAGGTTAGTAGCTCGGTATATACTAGAAATCGTGACATAAGGCAGGCCGCATTAGTGCGCTCCAAAGGCAGGTGCGAGTATTGCGATGAACCTGGATTTCAGACTTCAAGCGGACGAATTTACCTTGAGACTCATCATGTGATTCCGTTGAGCGAAGGTGGCCCGGACGCGGTTGACAATGTTATCGCAGTTTGCCCGCTGGATCACCGCAAAGCTCACTATGCTCATGAAGCACTCACTATCAGGGCTCGAATGATCGAAATTCTAAAGCAAAGCAAAATGGGGGCGTCGAACTGAGTCCTAGCCCCCATTCCTAATTCAATCATGCTCCCGTCCACCCGCGCCCATATACAGCTCGCGCCCGGTTTCCTCATAAACCTCGCTCATTTTCGCCATGCCCTCTTCGGCCTCTTCGGCGGCGATGAAGGCGGCGCTGTCCTGATTTTGCAGCTTGGCGAACTCGCGCACTTCCTGGCTGATCTTCATCGAGCAGAATTTCGGCCCGCACATGCTGCAGAAATGCGCGGTCTTGGCGCCTTCCGCCGGGAGCGTCTGGTCGTGATATTGCTCCGCCGTGTCGGGGTCGAGCGACAGGTTGAACTGGTCGCGCCAGCGGAATTCGAAGCGCGCTTTCGATAGCGCGTCGTCGCGGACCTGCGCGGCGGGGTGTCCCTTGGCGAGATCGGCGGCGTGCGCGGCAAGCTTGTAGGTGACGACTCCGACCTTCACATCGTCGCGGTCGGGTAGGCCCAGATGCTCCTTGGGCGTGACGTAGCAGAGCATCGCGGTGCCGTACCAGCCGATCTGCGCGGCGCCGATGCCGCTGGTGATATGGTCGTACCCCGGCGCAATGTCGGTGGTGAGCGGCCCGAGCGTATAGAAGGGCGCCTCGCCGCACGCTTCCAATTGCTTGTCCATATTCTCCTTGATCTTGTGCATCGGGACATGGCCCGGCCCCTCGATCATCACCTGCACATCCTGCGCCCAGGCGCGCTTGGTGAGCTCGCCCAGCGTGTAGAGCTCGGCGAACTGCGCCTCGTCGTTCGCGTCATAGATGCTGCCGGGGCGGAGGCCGTCGCCGAGGCTGTAGGCGACGTCATAGGCCTTCATGATCTCGGTAATCTCGTCGAAGCGTTCGTAGAGGAAGCTTTCCTTGTGATGCGCGAGGCACCATTTCGCCATGATGCTGCCGCCGCGCGACACGATGCCGGTCATGCGCTTCGCCGCGAGCGGGACGTAGGGCAGGCGCACGCCCGCGTGGATAGTGAAATAGTCGACGCCCTGTTCGGCCTGCTCGATCAGCGTGTCGGCGAAGATTTCCCACGTCAGATCCTCGGCGACGCCGCCGACTTTCTCCAGCGCCTGATAGATGGGGACGGTGCCGATCGGGACGGGCGAATTGCGGATGATCCATTCGCGCGTGTCGTGGATGTTGCGCCCGGTCGACAGGTCCATGACGGTGTCGGCGCCCCAGCGGATCGACCAGACCATCTTGTCGACCTCGGCCGCGACGTCGCTGGCGACCGCGCTGTTGCCGATATTGGCGTTGATCTTGACGAGGAAGTTGCGGCCGATCGCCATCGGCTCGGATTCGGGGTGGTTGATGTTGCTGGGGATGATCGCGCGGCCGCGCGCAACCTCGTCGCGGACGAATTCGGGGGTGACGTAATCGGGGATGCTGGCGCCGAAGCTTTCGCCGTCGCGCTTGTACTCGGCGAGGCGCGCGCGGCCGAGATTCTCGCGCTCGGCGACATATTCCATTTCGGGCGTGATGATGCCGCGGCGGGCATAGTGCATCTGGCTGACGTTCGCGCCGGGCCTGGCGCGGAGGACCTGGCGGCGGACGTTGGGGAAGGCGGGGACGCCGCCTGAGCGGTCGGGGCCGAGCTGGCCGTTATCCTCGGGGCGGACTTCGCGCTGGGCGACTTCCTCGACGTCGCCGCGACCCCGGATCCAGTCGCGGCGCAGTTCGGGCAGGCCGGCGTTGATGTCGATGGTGGCGTTGGCGTCCGTATAAGGCCCGCTGGTGTCATAGACGCGGACGGGGGGCTCGCCACTGTGCGGGTCGAGGTCGATCTCGCGCATCGCGACGCGGATGCCGCTGCCGGTCTGGGTCGCGACATGGATCTTGCGGCTGCCGCGAATGGGTCCGGTGGTGACGCCGATGGGGGTTGCGGATTCGAACTTCGAGTCGATGTCGGCCATGTGCAGTCGCTCCATTTGTTCGGAGCGAGAAACGGATTTCCCCCATTTGGCTTTCGGGTGGAATACCGGCCCTCCCTCCGCCGGTATTACCCGGATCAGGTTCAACGGGTCGCGGTCTATTCCGCTCTCAACCTGCTCTTGCGCGACAGGCTCCCCGGGGATGGAGGGGTTATAGGCGGCGCGGCGGGCGCTGTCCATGGCGGTGCCGCTGTCGCGGTGGTAAGGAGCGGTGAGGGAGAGATTCATGCGGATCATGGCGGCGGCTTTGGCGGTGTTGCTGGTGGCGGCGAGCCCCGCGGCGACGGTCGACGATCTCGGCTGGCTCGCGGGCGACTGGGCGAGCGAGGCGGACGGGCGCTGGACTGAGGAAAGCTGGGCGCCCCCGCGCGGCGGCATGATGATCGGGCACAGCCGGTCGGGGCGCGGCGAGCGCTTGCGCGAGTTCGAGTTTCTGCGCATCGCGGCGGGCGACGATGGCGCGATTTCCTATATCGCGATGCCGCAGGGCGGCGCGGCGGTCGCGTTCCGGCTGGTGCGGCAGGAGGGGACAAGCGCGACCTTCGAGAATGCCGCGCATGATTATCCGCAGCGCATCGCCTATGTTCGGGGCGGCGACACGCTGACCGCGACGATCTCGGCGATCGACGGGTCGAAGCCGCGGCGCTGGACCTATCGGCGGCGCTGAGCGGGGACACGGCATCATGGCGGACAAGACGGCGCGGCTCTTCGCGATCATCGACACGCTGCGCCGCCACCGCCGGCCGGTGACCGCCGAGGCGCTGGCCGAGGAGCAGGGCGTGTCGGTGCGCACGCTCTATCGCGACATCCAGACGCTGATCGCGCTCGGCGCGCCGGTCGAGGGCGAGGCGGGGGTCGGCTATGTGCTGCGGCCGGGATTTTTCCTGCCGCCGCTGATGTTCAGCGCCGACGAGCTGGAGGCGCTGGTGCTCGGCGCGCGCTGGGTCGAGGGGCGGCAGGACGGGGCGCTGTCGCGCGCCGCGGGGCTGGCGCTCGCGAAGATCGCGGCGGCGAGCCCCGACGCGCTTCGGCAAAGGATCGACGAGTCGGGGCTGTGGCCGGTGAACAGCCGCTGGCGCGAAAGCAATGCGCCGCTGCTCGCGACGGTGCGTGAGGCGATGCGCGCGGAAAAGGTGCTGCACATCGACTATGCCGACGAGAAGGGCACGGCGACCGAGCGGTCGATCTGGCCCGCCGCGCTCGCCTATTTCGAGGACAAGCAGGTCATCGCGGCGTGGTGCTTGCTGCGGCAGGATTTCCGCAGCTTTCGCATCGACCGCATCGCCGCGGCGCGAATCGGCGACGAAGGGTTCGGGCGGCGGCGCGCGGTGCTGATGGCCGACTGGTGGCGGCGGAACGGATGGGACGACGCCTCCTGACATGATCTGTCAGGGGCGAAGGCTACATCGCTTCGGGTGAAGGGCGCCAAGGACGGCGCCGGCAACCGGAGGATTTGCGATGCTCAAGACCCATCATGGTTCGTGCCACTGCGGCGCGGTCAAATTCGAAGCCGACCTCGATCTCGAAGCGGGGACGGGCAAGTGCAATTGCTCGATCTGCACCAAGAAGCGCGGCTGGAACGCGCAGACCAAGCCCGACGCCTTTCGCCTGCTCACCGATCCTGCGGCATTGTCGGACTATCAGTTCGGGTCGAACAGCGGGCATCACGTCTTTTGCAAGACCTGCGGCGTGTCGCCCTTCGGCCACGGTTATGTCGAGGAGATCGGCGGGGCTTATGTTTCGGTGGCGATCGCGTGCCTCGACGACCTGACGCACGCCGAGATGGCGGCGCTGCCAGTGAGCCATATGGACGGCGCAGGCAACAATTGGTGGAACCCTCCGGAGGTGACGTCGCACATGTAGCGGTCAGGTGCGCCGCGCCAGATACACCCCGGCGATCATCAGCGCGATCCCCGCGACGCGCTTCGCGTCGATCGCCGAACGGATCGCGCCGAACAGGCCGAAATGGTCGATCGTCGCCGCGCTGACGAGCTGGCCGACGAGGACGAAGAAGATCGCGTTGCCGACGCCGAATTTGGGCGCGATGAAGGTCACGGCGATGACGTAAAAGGCGACGAACAATCCGCCGAAATAGAAATGGGCGGGAATGTCCGGGGTGAAGCGGACCTGTCCGACCGACCCGGTGAGCAGCGCGCCGGTCGCCGCGATCAGGAAGGCGAGGCCGAAGAGGATCATCGAGGCGGCCATCGGGGCGCCTAGCCGCGCGCCGAGCCCGCCGTTCAAGGCGGCGAGAATCGGGATGCCGACCCCGGTCAGGAACATGATCGTGGCAAAGGCGGGGGCGGCGTTGTTCGCGGTCATGGCTTTTGCGCTTTCGATTGGGAGGCCTGCAAGGCGCGATAGTCGAGAACGGGCAGTCCGCCGATCCCCCAATTGTCCAAATCTACCTCGTCGATATTGACGACGGTGGTCGCCGGATTCTTGCCCAGCACGCGCTGGAGCAGGTCGGTGACGCCTGCGATCAGTTCGGCCTTTTGTTCGGGCGTCGCGCCTTCGCGGGTGATACGGATGTCGACATAAGGCATCATGCGGCTCCTTCGGCCGGCCAGCCCGGCATGGCGGGAAAATCGGGCAGCGCCGCGATCCGCCGCGTCCAGTCGCGGATCGCGGGCCATTGTTCTAAATCGACCCCGCCGTCGGGCGCGAGCGCGAGATAGGGGCTGGCGGCAAGGTCGGCGATGGTCAGCCGGTCGCCGACCAGCCAGTCTCGGCCTGTCAGATGTGCCTCGACCACCGGCAGGATGCGGTCGGTGACGGCGGCCGCGCGATCGCGATCGATCGACCAGCCGAACAGCCGCTCGGCGCGCAGCAGCGCGGGGCCGTTGAAAATCTCGTTCGCCGCATGCGACAGCCAGACCATGATCGCGCCGCGTTCTTCGGGCGTCTGCCCGTCCCAGTCGCCGGGCCGGTGCCGCGCGGCGAGATAGGCGAGGATCGCCTGGCTGTCGCGCAAGGCGAAATTGCCTTCGGCATAAACGGGGATCTGCGCCATCGGGTTGAGCGCAAGGAAGGCATCGGTCTTGCGCGCGGCCGCGTCGGTCGCCCGCTCGTCCCAGTCGAGGCCGAGGAAAGCGAGCGCCATCCGCACCTTGTGCGCATTGCCCGACATTTCGGACGCATAGAGGCGGATCATGTTCGGTCTCCTTTCGGGGCGGCGCGCAAGGCTGCGATTTCGGCGCGCAGCTGGTTGATTTCGGTCGCCATCGGGCGGACCGCGGCGGATATTTCGGCTTCGGTGAAACGCGGGGTGATATGCTGCGAGCAATTCCATTCCCAGCCGATCACATCGATGAAGAAGGCGCGCTCGGGGACCGCGCGATAGCCTTCGGGCATCAGCGCGGTGACCGCGGCGGCATCGTCGGCAAGCTCGACGCTGACCGCATGGCCGACGAGCTTGAGCCGATCCCTGTTGGGATAGTCCATCAGGAACAGCGAAACGCGGTCGTTGCCCTTGAGGTTCGCGGTGCTGATATATTGCTTGTTGCCGCGATAGTCGGCGAAACCGATGCGATTGCCGGTAATATGGCGCAGGAACCCCGCGGGGCCGCCGCGATGCTGCATATAGGGCCAGCCTTCGGCATTGACGCTTGCGATGTAGAAGCTGTCGCGTTGCTCGATGAAGGCGATTTCCTTTGCCGTCAGCGCATCGGGGGTGCCATCGGCGTTCGCGTCCATCTTGAGATAGGCGGCGCGCGAGCCGTGGCGCTCCTGCTCGGCCTTCACGGCGTCGTCGAACAGCGTATGCCGGTAATTCTGCGCCATCGTGACCGACCTTTCCGTCAGGGAAGCGAACGAAGGCGGAAGATGGGGCGGGGCCTTCGTTCGCCCCGAGGAGATAGTCCATTGCGCCCATAGTGATAATGATGGAAAATCGAACAAGTTAATTCCGAAAAGTGGAATAATCATGGACCGGCTGCTCACGCTCGAAATGTTCGTCGCGGTCGCGAACGAAGGCGGCTTTGCCGCGGCGGCGCGCAAGCTGGGCAGTTCGCCGCCCGCGGTGACGCGCGGGATTGCGGCGCTCGAAGCGCGGCTGGGGACGGCGCTTTTTCATCGGTCGACGCGCGCGGTTGCGTTGACCGACGCGGGGGCGGCGTTTCTCGAGCAGGCGCGGCGCATCCTCGCCGATCTGGCGGGGGCCGAGCGCGAACTGCGCGGGGCGGAGGCCGAGCCGCGCGGGCAGCTGCACGTGACTGCGCCGGTGATGTTCGGACGGTTGCATGTGCTGCCCGTCATCGGCGAGTTGATGGCGCAGCACCGCGAGCTGTCGGCGCGAATGATGCTGATCGACCGCAATGTGCGCATCGTCGAGGAAGGGATCGACGTCGCGGTGCGGATCGGGCCGCTCGCCGATACGACGCTGAAGGCCAAGCGCATCGGCCGGGTGCGCCAGATGCTCGTCGCGAGCCCCGCCTATCTCGCGCGCCGCGGGGCGCCCGCGACGATCGCGGACCTGGCGGGCCACGAGCTGATCGGCACGATGGGGCCACGCTGGACGACCGAATGGCGGTTTGCATCGCGGCGCTGGCGGCTCGATGCGCCGCCGCGGCTCGCCGTCAACAGCGTCGACGGGGTGCTGGCGGCGGCCGAGGCGGGGCTGGGGATCGCCAACCTCCTCTCCTACCAGCTTGCGGAGGCTGTCGATGCGGGGCGGCTGATATCGTTGCTGGCCGACGAAGCGCCGCCGCCGCTGCCGGTTCATCTGCTGTTCGAGCCGTCGCGCGCGGGCTTGCCGTCGGTGCGCGCGTTCGTCGCCGCGATGACGGCGCGGATGCGGGCGGCGGGGTTGGATTGAGGGGGGCGAAGGGCGGTTTTGGGGTGGAGAGCTGCCATTGCATGCTCTCACTTTCGTCATCCCGGGCTTGACCCGGGACCCGCCTTTTCTTCCTGACGACGGCGAAAAGGCAAGGCAGGCCCCGGGTCAAGCCCGGGGTGACGGTAATGGGAATGCCCGCTTCCGGTCGTTTGCGGACCCCCAACGAAAAAGGGCGGCCCCGCCGGGACCGCCCTTGATTTCGTTCGATTGGCTGAAAAGCGTCAGGCTGCCTTGGGCAGCGCCGCCTTCGCCTGCGCGATGATTGCGGTGAACACGCCGCCTTCGTTCATCGCGAGGTCGGCCATGACCTTCCGGTCGAGGTCGATGCCGGCGAGCTTCACGCCGTGCATGAACTGCGAATAGGTCAGGCCTTCGGCGCGGACCGCCGCGTTGATGCGCTGGATCCACAGGGCGCGGAAGCTGCGCTTCTTAACCTTGCGGTCGCGGTAAGCATATTGGCCGGCCTTTTCGACCGCCTGCTTGGCGATGCGGATCGTGTTCTTGCGACGGCCATAATAGCCCTTCGCCTGATCCAAAATCCGCTTGTGCTTGGCACGCGTGGTCGTGCCGCGTTTGATGCGTGACATCGTCTAGCGCTCCTTACTTCAGGCCGTAGGGCGCCCAGAGGCGCACATGGGCCACGTCCGAATCGCTGAGCACGCTGGTGCCGCGGTTGGTGCGGATATATTTCGAGTTGTGCGAAATCAGGCGGTGGCGCTTGCCGGCGACGCCGTGCTTCACCTTGCCCGAGGCGGTGAATTTGAAGCGTTTCTTCACACCGCTCTTGGTCTTCAACTTGGGCATTTTGGTCTCCTTTGAAGTCCGTTTGCGTATCGGCCTGGCAGCCCTTTCAGCCAGCCGACACAATCGGAAGCGGCGCGCTTAGGTGGATTCGCCCGGAAATGCAAGCGTTGTGGGATCAGAAACTCGCGCCGTCGACCTTCTGGATATTCAGCGCGTCGAGGTCGGCTGCGGGCACGCAGCGCAGGTTCACCGCCGCCATCTTCGATCCATCGGGGCCGGCGCCCACCGAAAAGCTCTGGCACCCGCACGCGTCGCAGAATTGATGGTCGATATTATGCTTGTTGAACTTGTACGACGTCAGCCGCTCGGCGCCGCTCTCGAGCCGGAACTGGTCGATCGGCACGAAGGCGAGCAAAAAGCCCTTGCGGCGGCAGTGCGAGCAGTTGCAGCTCATCGCCGTATCGGGAATGTCGCCCTCGACGCTATAGGTCACCGCGCCGCAGTGACAGCTTCCTTCATAAGCCATGTCCGTTCCTTCCTCTCAATGATGGCAGGCGAGCCCTTCGATCACGTCCTCGAGCCGCGCCGGATCGCCGAGCGCGATGACGTGCCCGGCGCTGTCGGCGCTGAGCGGATCGCCGTTCCAGTCGCACATCGTGCCGCCGGCGCCCTCGACGATCGGCGCGAGCGCGGCGAAGTCGTGGAGCTTGAGCCCCGCCTCGACCACCAGGTCGATATGCCCGCTCGCGAGCAGGCCATAATTATAGCAGTCGCCGCCGAAGACCATCCGCTTGTGCGATGTCTTCGCCGCGAGCGCCATGAAATGCTCGCCGTCGTGATCGCTGAAATATTGCGGTCCCGTCGTCGCAAGCACGGCGTCGGCGAGGTTGCGGCACGCACGGGCGCGCGCCGGGGCGCCGTTGAACAGGGTCGGTTGCCCGAGCGCGCCGACCCAGCGTTCGCCGGCGATCGGCTGGTCGATGATGCCGAGGATCGGCCAGCCGTCCTGCAGCAGCGCGATCAGCGTGCCGAAGATCGGGCGGCCGGCCATGAAGCTGACGGTGCCGTCGATCGGGTCGAGCACCCACTGGCGCGAGGCTTCGGGGCGCTCGGCGCCATATTCTTCGCCGATGATGCCGTCGCGCGGCGCCTCGGCGTCGAGCAGGCGGCGCATCGCGGCTTCGGCGGCGCGATCGGCCTCGGTGACGGGCGAGGCGTCGGCCTTCGCTTCGTGGACCCAGTTCGAACGAAAGAGCGGGCGGATCGCTTCGCCGGCGGCGTCGGCGAGGCGGTTGGCGAGGGCGAGGTCAGAGGTGATCGACATGGCTTCGCGCTAGCGCAGCCCGGTCCGCGCCGCCAGTCCGCAGCGCACATATCGGGCCCTTCGGAATCTCATTTTATTAATTTTACAATATTCATATAAACTGTAAAATCACGCCGATGCCGGGCGATTTTCCTCTCGATCCGATCGTCGCGACCTTCGCGCGCTATGGGCTGCGCAAGGCATCGATGGAGGATGTCGCCGCCGCGCTCGGCGTGTCGCGGCAGGCGCTTTATCTCCGCCATGGATCGAAGGGTGCGCTGATCGGCTGGGCGACGAAGGCGCTGATCGACGCGTCGCTCGCCGCTGCGCTCGCGAGCATCGAACAGCCGGCGAAGACGCTCGCTGACCGACTGGTCGATGCGCTCGACGCGTGGGTGGGGCGGCATATGGCGGCACTCCATGCCTCGCCGCATGGCGTCGAGATCGTCGCCATGCTCCAGCGTGATCCATCCGATGCGGTGCGCACCGCCGAACGCCGGCTGGTCGCCGCGATGGCCGAGGCGATCCGCCTCAGCGGCCCGGGATCGGCGGTCGCGCGCGCGGGCAGCATGGCGCAGGCGCTGTGCTGGACCTCGCGCGGGCTCGTCCACGCCGTGCCCGACCATGCGAGTTTCCGGAGGCAGATGGAGCATATCGTCGGCGCGCTCGTCGCGCGCTGACGCATCAGTCGAAGAGCGAGGAGACGCTCGTTTCGTCGGCGATGCGCTTGATCGCTTCGCCGAGCAGCGGCGCGACGGTGAGCGCGCGGACCTTGCCGCTGTCGTTCACCGCGTCGGTCGGCATGATCGAATCGGTGATGACGAGTTCGGTGAGCTCGCTCGCATCGACGCGCGCAACCGCGCCGCCCGAAAGCACGCCGTGGGTGCAATAGGCAACGACGCCCTCGGCGCCCGCGGCCTTGAGCGCCGCGGCGGCGTTGCAGAGCGTACCCGCCGAATCGACGATATCGTCGATCAGGATGCAGAAGCGGCCCGAAACATCGCCGATGATGTTCATTACTTCGGATTCGCCGGCGCGCTCGCGGCGCTTGTCGACGATCGCGAGCGGGGCGTTGTCGAGGCGCTTCGCCAGCGCGCGGGCGCGCACCACGCCGCCGACGTCGGGCGAGACGACCATCAGATTCTTGCCGCCGAAGCGCGCCTGGATGTCGGCGCTCATCACCGGCGCGGCGTAGAGGTTATCGGTCGGGATGTCGAAGAAGCCCTGGATCTGCCCCGCGTGGAGGTCGATCGCGAGCACACGGTCGGCGCCCGAGGTGGTGATCAGGTTGGCGACGAGCTTTGCCGAGATCGGCGTGCGCGGGCCGGGTTTGCGGTCCTGGCGGGCATAGCCGAAATAGGGGACGACCGCGGTGATGCGCTTCGCCGACGCGCGGCGCAGCGCGTCGTTGATGATGAGCAGTTCCATCAGATTGTCGTTCGCGGGGAAATTCGTCGGCTGGACGACGAACACGTCCTGCCCGCGGACATTCTCGTGGATTTCGACGAAGACTTCCTCGTCGGCGAAGCGGCGCACGCTGGTATCGGTGAGCGGCAGTTCGAGATAGTCCGCGATCGCGCGGGCCAGCGGCAGGTTGCTGTTGCCGGAGATGAGTTTCATAAAGGTGCAAAGCCCTTTCGCGCGGGGTGGGATTGCGCGCCCCCTTAGCCAGCGCGGGCGCGAAGGGAAAGGGTCATCTTGCCATTGCGCGACCAAAGGAATGAAGCGTCGCGGAATATTGTTTCAGTCGGGCGGCAACCGTGGCTAAACGAACCGCATGATCCAAGAGCTCTCGATCGTCCTTTCCCAGATGACCCAGGCGGTCGGCGACCTTGCCGCCAACGCCGATGCGATGCGTAGCGTTCGCGCGCGGCATCGGGACGCCGGCCTGATCCTCTATCCCGAGTTCCAGTTGATCGGCTATCCGCCCGAGGATCTGGTGCTGAAGCCCGCGCTTGCCGAGCGTGCCGCGAAGCTGCTCGCCGAACTCGCCGCCGAGACCGCCGACGGCGGTCCCGCGATGCTCGTCGGATCGGTCGAGCGCGAGGGGGACCATCTCTACAATATCGTCGCGCTGCTCGACGGCGGCGAAATCGTCGCGACGCGGCGCAAGCACGAACTGCCCAATTACGGCACCTTCGACGAAAAGCGCATCTTCGCGCCCGGCCCGCTGCCCGATGTCGTCGAATGGCGCGGGGTGAAGCTCGGGCTGCCGATCTGCGAGGATGGCTGGCTGCCCAAGGTCTGCCGGCATCTCGCGGCGCAGGGCGCCGAGCTGCTGATTTCAGTCAACGGTAGCCCCTATGAGATCGACAAGGACGATCGGCGTTTATCGCAGGTCTTTGCGAGCCGCGTCGCCGAAACCAAGCTGCCGCTGATCTTCCTCAACCGCATCGGCGGGCAGGACGAGCTGGTGTTCGACGGCTGCTCCTTCGTGCTGAACGACGACGGGACGACCGCGCACCGGCTGACCGACTGGGAGGCCGAGGAGCGCGTCACGCGCTGGACCAACGCGGGCGACGGGCGTTGGGTGTGCGAGCCCGGCGCGATCGCCGAATGGGAAGCGCATCCCGCCGACATTTATAGCGCGATGATCGTCAGCTTGCGCGACTATGTCGAACGCAACCGTTTCCCCGGCGTCGTGCTCGGCCTGTCGGGCGGGATCGATTCGGCGATCTGCGCCGCGATCGCCGCCGACGCACTCGGCCCCGACAAGGTCTGGTGCGTGATGTTGCCAAGCCGCTTCACCAGCGACGAGAGCCTCGACGACGCCGCGGGCTGTGCGAAGATGATCGGGTGCCAGCTCGACACGATCCCGATCGTGCCCGCCGTCGAAGCCTTCGATCAGATGCTCGCGGGGAGCTTCGCCGACAAGGACGTCGACATCACCGAGGAGAATGTCCAGTCGCGCATCCGCGGCGTGACCTTGATGGCGCTCAGCAACAAATTCGGCCCGATGCTGCTGACGACGGGCAACAAGAGCGAGATGAGCGTCGGCTATGCGACCATCTATGGCGACATGGCGGGCGGCTATAATCCGTTGAAGGACGCGTATAAAATGACGGTGTTTGCGATCGCCAAATGGCGCAACGAAAATGTCCCGCGCCTGTCGCGCAACCGCGTCACGCCGGTGATGCCCGACAATATCGTCACCAAGCCGCCGAGCGCCGAGCTGCGCCCCGACCAGAAGGACGAGGACAGCCTGCCGCCTTATGTGGACCTCGACCGCATGCTCCACATGCTCGTCGAGGAGGAAGCGAGCGTCGACGACGTCGTCGCGCGATATGGTTTCGATCGCGACGCGGTGGCGCGGATCGAGCGCCTGTTGATGCTTGCCGAATATAAGCGCCGGCAGGCGCCGCCGGGGGTGAAGCTGTCGACGCGCAACTTCGGGCGCGACCGGCGCTATCCGATCACGCACGGGTTCCGCACGGGATAATCAGGGGGGCGTCGAATGGGATTGCTGGGACCGAAGGCGCCGCTCGAACGCGCGGGGCAATTTATCGAGCTGCTGCGGATCACCGTCGCGATCCTGATCCTGATCCACGGCGTCTATCGTCTCGCGGCGGGGCTTGTCGTCCCCTTCGGCATCTGGCTCGACAGCCTCGGCTTTCCTTATGGCTATGGCTGGGCGATGGCGGTGACGTTGTATGAGCTTGTCGGCCCCGCGCTGATGCTGACGCGCCGCTGGACCAGCCTCGCCGCGCTCGGCCACGCCGCGATCCTGACGCTCGGCATGATCCTCGTCCACCTTCCCGCGGGCTGGTTTGTCGTCGGCGGCGGGCGCAACGGGATGGAATATAGCGTCTTGCTGATCGTCGCGCTGCTCGGCATCGCCTGGGCGTACTGGCCCGCGCGGCATAGCGCATAGCTATCGCCTCGCGGGCAAATGCGGCTATAGGCGCCGCCCATGACCGTCACCACGCGCTTCGCCCCCTCGCCCACCGGCAGCCTGCATGTCGGCAATGTCCGCACCGCGCTCCACAACTGGCTGTGGGCGCGGAGGCACGGCGGGCGTTTCCTGCTGCGCATCGACGATACCGACCTCGAACGCTCGAAGGAGGAATATGTGGAGGGCATCCGTGCCGACCTTGCGTGGCTCGGGCTCGACATCGACGGCGAGGAACGGCAGTCGGCGCGCTTCGCGCTTTACGAGGGTGAGTTCGAGAAACTGAAGGCGGCCGGGCGCGTCTACGCCTGTTACGAGACGCCCGAGGAGCTCGATATCCGCCGCAAGGTGCTGCTGTCGCGCGGGTTGCCCCCGGTTTACGAGCGCAAGCCAGAAGGCGCGCCGGTGCCCGAAGGCGTGGCGCCGCACTGGCGCTTCCGGCTCGACCATGACGCGCCGATCGAGTGGACCGACATGGTCCGCGGACCGCAGCATTTCGAGCCGAAGAATATGTCCGATCCGGTCGTGCGCCGCGCTGACGGAAGCTGGCTCTATCTGCTGCCGAGCGTGATCGACGACATCGCGATGGATATCACGCATGTCGTGCGCGGCGAGGATCATGTGTCGAACACCGCCGCGCAGATCCAGATGTTCGAAGCACTGGGGGCGAAGCCGCCCGCATTCGCGCACGAAGCGCTGCTCGTCGGGACCGAGGGCAAATTGTCGAAGCGGCTCGGCTCGCTTGGTATGGCGAGCCTGCGCGCGGAGGGAATCGAACCGGTCGCGCTCGTCGCGCTGCTCGCGCGGCTCGGCACCAGCGACCCGGTCGAGCCGGTGACGTCGCCCGCGCCGTTGATCGAGAGCATCGACTTCGCGCGCTTCGGCCGTGCGCCCGCGCGTTTCGACGAGGGCGAGCTGGCGCTGCTCAACCAGAAGATTTTGCATCACACGGACCATGCCGCGGTCGTTGATCGCCTGCCCGCCGCGATCACCGAAGCGCGCTGGAACGCGATTCGCCCCAATCTGATGACGGTGGCCGAGGCGGCCGACTGGGTCGCGGTGTTCGACGGCCCCTTTACGCCGCCGCTTGCCGAAGAGGCAGACCGCGCGGTGCTCGCCGCCGCCGCCGGTGCCGTATCGGGCATCGATTGGGCGAACGACCCCTGGCATGCGCTGACCGGCGCAGCGAAGGAAGCGACGGGGGCGAAAGGCCGCGCGCTGTTCCTGCCGCTGCGCCGTGCGCTGACGGGGCGCGACCACGGTCCCGACATGGCCGAGCTGCTGCCGCTGATCGACAAGAGCGAGGCGACCGCGCGGCTTTCCGCGGGATAGAGCAGCGAGCGTTAAATCAGCATCAAACGGTTCATATTGAACGCTCGGCGCTCTCGCTTATCAGCCCTTCCCATTCTTGCCGACCGATCCGCTTGACAAATCTAGTGATGTTATAATATCACTTCATTCTGACCTGGCCGGAGATGACGGTCAGAATGCCGCGGGGCCGGGTCGACAGGCAAGGAGAGATGCCATGACCTTGATACCCTTGATTTCGGCGATTGTGACCGCGCCCGAGGCGATGACGGCTCCGGCCCCCGCCCCGGCGATGCAGCCGCGCGGCAGCTATGGCGCCGACAGAACCCATCATCCGTTCGCGGCGCTGTTCGCAGTGGGGCTGCCCGCGGCGCTGGTCGCCGCAGTGGCGCTGTCGCCGATGATCGTGGAGGACAAGCCGACGACCGTCACGCCGCCGTGGACATCAATCACGCTGCCGAAGCCCAAGCCGCCCGAGACACAGCCCGATCCCAAACCCCAAACACAGCCGCCTCAAACGCAATTTACCGCGCCGCCGAGCCCGATTCCCCCAATAGCGCAGGATCCGCCCGAGGTGCCGCCGCTTCCGCCCTATGTCCCGCCGGCAGGGACAGGTACCGGGCCATCGGTTCCGCTTGATCCGCCCGTCGCGCCGACCAAGCCGAAGCTCGTGCTTGCCGACATCGATCCGCGCTTTGCCGACGCCTTCCAGCCCGAATATCCGGCGCGCGAGCAGCGCGGCGGGATCGAGGGCATGGCGAAGGTCCGCGTGCTGATCGGCACCGACGGGCGCGTCAAGGCGGTCGAACTGATCAGCGCCGACAGTCCGGCCTTTTTCGAGGCGACGAAGCGCCGCGCGCTCGCCAAATGGCGCTTCAAGCCCGCGACGCGCGGCGGGGTGCCCGAGGAAAGCTGGAAGGTGATGACCGTCCGCTTCGAGATCAAGAACGCTTGAAAGCTACTACCGACCCCTCCCGGGCGGGCGGCCGATATTGCCGCCCGCCCTTCGCTTTCGCTTGACAGAAAAGCCGAATCCCGCCAAAGGCGCCCGGATATTGGGGGCGGCGCCTCGTGCGCGGCCCTCTATGTTTTTCACACCAACGTCGGGGCCCCTAGTCCCGCGGCATCCATCGGAGCTCCGGCGGATGTGCAGTTATTTCGAGGAACAGGGCCATGGCCAAGCCGACGACCGTCAAGATCAAGCTGGTGAGCACCGCCGACACGGGCTTTTTCTATGTCACGAAAAAGAACCCGCGCACGATGACCGAAAAAATGTCGGTGCGGAAGTACGACCCGCGTGCGCGCAAGCATGTCGAGTTCAAGGAAGCCAAGATCAAGTGATCCATTTTCCCGCGCGCTGAAGGCGCACGGTAGGAAAATGCGCTATTCCGGCCAGTGCCGGGATCCAGAAGGGCGGCCGCGTGCCGCCCTTTTTTGCGTGGCGGAATGGACGGCGGTTTCGGGCCGACAAGCTGCCGCACCCGTCTATCGTCATCCCGGATATGATCCGGGGGAGGGGCGCGATGTCGAAAGGCGGCCGCCGGCCGCCCCTCTCAATTCTCAGTGCGCGCGATGCTCGCCCTTTACCCAGCGCACCGTGCCCGACGAAGCGCGCATCACGACGGTCTCGGTGGTCATCACCCCGTCGCGGCGGCGCTTGACTCCGCGCAGCAGCGACCCGTCGGTGACCCCCGTCGCGGCGAAGATCACGTCGCCCTTGGCAAGATCCTCGAGGTCATAGACGCGCTCGAGATCCTCGATGCCCCATTTCTTCGCGCGCTTGCGCTCGTCGTCGTTGCGGAAGAGGAGGCGGCCCTTGAACTGGCCGCCGACGCAGCGCAGCGCCGCCGCGGCGAGCACGCCCTCGGGCGCGCCGCCCGACCCCATATAGATGTCGATATTGGTTTCGGGGTTGGTCGTCGCGATCACCCCCGCGACGTCGCCGTCGGGGATCAGCGCGACGCCGCAGCCGATCGCGCGCAGTTCGGCGATGATCGCCTCGTGGCGGGGACGGTCGAGTACGCAGACGATGATCTGTTCGGGCTTGCAGCCCTTTTCGCGCGCGACGGCCTCGACATTCTCGCGCACGCTCTTGTCGAAATTGACGACATCGGGCGAATAGCCGGCGCCGACCGCGAGCTTGTCCATATAGACGTCAGGGGCATTGAGCAGGCAGCCTTCCTCGGCGATCGCGAGCACCGCGAGCGCGTTCGGGCCTGCCTTGGCGGTGATCGTCGTGCCTTCCAATGGGTCGACCGCGATGTCGATTTTCGGCCCCTTTCCCGGCGCGTTGCCGACCTTCTCGCCGATATAGAGCATCGGCGCCTCGTCGCGCTCGCCCTCGCCGATGACGATCGTGCCGTCCATATAAAGCGTGTTGAACGCGGTGCGCATCGCTTCGACCGCAGCAGCATCGGCCGCCTTTTCGTCGCCGCGCCCGATCAGCTTCGCGGCGGCGATCGCCGCGGCTTCGGTGACGCGCACCATTTCGAGCACGAGCACCCGGTCGAGGTTGCTGCCGCTATCCGTCATCTTTCGCACTCTCCGTCTTTACTTGCTGCGCCGCGTCGGCATGGTGGGCGCCATATGGTCGCCCGCGCCACTTGTCGAGAACGCTTCGCCCGATTCGGTGCCGCTTTCGCCCTGAGCTGTGTCGTCACGATGACGTTGGCGGCGCCCGCCGCCGCACAGGTGCAGGGCCCGCCCGCCCCGCCGCCGCCGCGCGACGCCGAAAGTGCCGCGGCCAACGCGAAGGAGCTGGTCGATCCGATCCGGCGCTGCAAACCCGCCGAAGACGGTTCGATCAACGTCTGCGGCACCGACACCGAACGCCACCGCCTGACCCCCGAATTGCGCGCGATCGCGAACGAGGGGCGCGAGGCGCCGCCGAAGCTGCCGCGCGCCGAGGCACGGGCGATGACGCTCGACAAGCTGCCCTATAACTGGATCTCGATCGGCGGCCGGATGAAGCCGGGCCCCGAATATAATGCGCTCTATGAAATGGCGAAGGAGCGCACCGATCCCGAGACGGGCGATCCGCCGCCCGCGGAAGAGGAGCCTTAAAGCGCCAAGATCGGCATGTGCATCGGCGCGCCGACGACATGGTCCGACGCGCCCAGGATATCGAGCGCGGCATGGATCGCGCTTGCCGGGCTTTCGTGCGTTACAAGCACGATCACGACGCCGTCGCCGTCCTCGCTGCCGCGCTGGATCAGGCTTTCGATCGAGACGCCGGCGTCGCGCATCGCCGTCGCGATTTCGGCGAGCACGCCGATGCGGTCCTCGACGATCAGGCGGACATAATGTTTGCCGACGCGCGCGCCGGCATCCGCCGGGGGGGCCGCGTCGAGCGCGTCGACGGGCATCGCGAAAGCGGGGCCATATTCGTCGCGCGCGATATCGATGATGTCGGCGACGATGGCGGACGCGGTCGGCCCCGCGCCAGCGCCCGCGCCTTCGAAGAAGAGGCGGCCGACGAAATTGCCCTCGGCAACCACGGCGTTGAGCGCGCCGGGGACATAAGCGAGCGGGTGGTCGGCGGGGACGAGGCACGGCTGGACATGCTGGTAGAGGCCGCCGCCTTCGCTGGCGCCGCCGCGTTCGGCCATGCCGATCAGGCGTACCCGGTGGCCGAGCGCTTCGGCTTCGCGAATGTCGGCGGCGATCAGGCCGCGAATGCCGTTCGCCGTCACCGCGCCGATGTCGAGCTGCGTCCCGAAACAGAGCGCGGCGAGGATCGACAATTTGTGCGCGGCGTCGATCCCGTCGACGTCGAAGGTGGGATCGGCTTCGGCATAACCCTCGGCCTGTGCGGCGACGAGCGCGTCGGCAAAGCTTGCGCCGTTCCGTTCCATTTGTGTCAGGATATAATTGCAGGTGCCGTTGAGGATGCCATAGACGCGCGCGATCTCGTTCGCCGACGCGCCCTCGCGGATCGCCTTGATGACGGGAATGCCGCCCGCGACCGCGGCCTCATATTTCAGCGGCGTGTCCTTTTGCTCGGCCAGCCGGGCGAGGTCGAGCCCGTGATGCGCGATCATCGCCTTGTTTGCGGTGACGAGCGCCTTGCCCGCGCCGAGCGCGTGGCGCGCGAGCGTCAGCGCCGATCCGTCGGCGCCGCCGATCATCTCGACGACGACATCGACGTCGTCCGCCGCGACGATCGCATCCATATCGTCTTCCCAGCGATAGCGGGAAAGATCGACGCCGCGGTCCTTGTGCCGGTCGCGGGCCGATACCGCGACGATTTCGATCGGGCGGCCGGCGCGGCGCGCGATCAGCTCGCGGTTCGCCTCGAGCAGCCGGACGACGCCGCCGCCGACGACGCCAATCCCCGCGAGCGCGACGCGAAGCGGCGGGCGGGGGGCGGTCGGGGCGGAATAGGGGGACATGCGAAGACTCCATAAAGCTACGGAGCTGCGCCCCGTCATCGCGAGCGCCCTATCGGCTTTTCCGGGCGAAACAAGGAAGCTTTTCTGTTGCTGCTGCGCGAAAACGTGCGGCACCGGCCCGCTCCCCCGCCGCGCGTCGTATTCGGGCGGCGAGGGCCGGCGCCGCCCCGGAAGGCAGCCGGAGAATGAAAATCAATCGGCCGGCGGCTTGCGCGTCCGCGTGCAGTCGCCGAGCGCGCCGAGGATGACGCCATAGTCCGCCGCCGCCTTGCGCCGGTCCTCGGGCGGCGTTCCCGCGAGCTTGTTGAGCGGCAGCTGGCGCGGCAGGCCGCAGGCGAGGCGGTACCAGGCGAGCGTGTCGCGCGCGGGCACCGCCGCGGACCCATCGACGATTTCGCCGAACGCTGCCGCCCAGCGCCGCGACCCGTTGGCGGCGGTCAGCACGGTGAGCGATACGGGGTCGCCGGTTTCGGTGTTCAGGAACAATTGCGTCTCGCCCTCGCCGGGAAGCGTGCCCGGGACGTGGAAGCCGTTGGCGATGCCGGTGATCGCGGGCGGAGCTCCGGGTTTGACGAGTTCGGTCAGGATCGCGCGCAATTGCGCTTCGGTCGCTGGATCCCACGGGAGCTGGGCGTCGGGGGCGACCAGGCGGACGCTGCCGGTGCTGTTCGTGCCCGCCGCCGAACCGGCAACGGGTCCGGCGAAGAGCAGGACCGGCTGTTTCCGCTTGAGCTTCGGCGCCTTGCCGCGCGCATCGACCGGAAGGTCGACGAGATAGGAGATTCGCGACGCGAGCGGCCCGCTGCCGCGAATCAGGCTGACGACGTCGGCTTCGACGTAGAATCGGACATGACCTGCCGCGACTCCGGGCGCGCGCTCGGGTTTCAGATCGGTCGCTTCGCGGATGCGCGCGTGCAGAACGATCGGCGCCGTGGTCGCCAGATCGGCGATGTCGGCATAGGTGTAGGGACTCGCCGCCGCGGCGCCCGCTGGCGCCTGCATTGCGGAAACGCTTGGGATTCCAAAGCTCAAGGTCAATATGCCGGCGATAGCGGCCGGGTGAGGGAGGCGCATGATCGATCTACTTTCCATCATCTGTGACACCGGTATCGGCGCCTGAATCCCCATCATGGGGCATGGCACATTAACCGCTGATAAAGGGTTTGCGAATGTGCCGCCACCGCGATAGGACGGGCCGCGAAGCGTCCGGCGAAAACATAATAAGCCGGATGTAGCGCCGTCGGGTCTGTGGAAACGCATCGGAAATCATCCGGGCATTTGGCAACCGTCCCGAGGGTTGGGAATTGGTGTCAGGATGATCTAGCAAGGAGCGTCGTCCCTGAATGGCTTATGGTGATAATGTCGACCCTAAAAACAGGGTAGTGGCGATTGTCTTGGTTGGTCTGTTTACGGCAGTTCTGGGCTATGGCCTGGTCAACGGCTTGAATATCAGCATCGTCAAGAAGATCGCCGAAAAATTGGATGTGGTGGACGTCGAAGAGCCGCCGCCGCCGGAGGAGCCGCCGCCGCCGCCGCCGCCGGACAACAAGCTGCCGCCGCCGCCGCCGGTCGTGACGCCGCCGTCGCCGATTCCGCCGCCGGTGACGACCAATACGGTCCAGTCGGTGCCGAAGGCGCCGCCGACGCCGCCGCCGCCCGTCTTCACGCCCCCGGCTCCACCGGCTCCGCCGGCGCCGGACCTCAGCCAGGCCGGTACGCCGCGAGGCAACCCGGGCCGCTGGGCGACGAACGACGACTATCCGGCACGCGCCATGCGTGAAGAACGCGAAGGCACGACGGGTTTCCGCGTGACCTATAATGTCGAGGGCCGCGTGACCTCGTGCGACGTCACGTCGTCGAGCGGGCACGCCGATCTCGATGCCGAAACCTGCAAGCTTATCCAGCGCCGTGGCCGGTTCAATCCGGGCAAGGATCGCGCGGGCAATCCGACGGGCGGCACTTACAGCAACCGTATCCGTTGGCAGATTCCGCGCTGATCGGCGCCGGACCACCTGTTTTCGATTTTGAATATTTTGAGAGGGAATTTCCTATATGTTTAATCTGATCGCAAATGCCGCCGCTGCGGCGCCGGCTGCCGCTCACGACGCAGGCATGAGCCTGATGCCCGCCTCGATGTGCGTGAAGGAAGAAGGCCAGAACCCCTACGGCCTCGTCCCCGCGCTCTGCGAAGGCGGCATCGTGTCGCAGGTGACCTTCCTCGTCCTGCTGATCATGTTCATCGGCACGCTCTACATCCTGTTCACCAAGCTGTTCGAACAGAACAAGGTGATCAACCAGGGCAAGGCTGTCGACGCCAATTTCTGGCGCGCGCCGACGCTCGCCGACGGCGCGTCGAAGCTCGAAAAGAACAGCGCCTATCGTCAGGTCGTCGAAGACGGTCTGCGCGCCAACGAAGAGCATAACAAGCTGACTGACCCCGTCGAAGCCCACGACTGGATGCACGGCACGCTCGAGCGTTCGCAGAACCACATCAACTCGAAGCTGAACTCGGGCCTCGCCTTCCTCGCGACCGTGGGTTCGACCGCGCCGTTCGTCGGTCTGTTCGGTACCGTTATCGGTATTCTTCGCGCGCTCGTGAAGATCGGTGCGTCGGGTCAGGCTTCGATCGACACCGTCGCCGGTCCGGTCGGTGAAGCGCTCATCATGACCGCCATCGGTCTGATCGTCGCGGTTCCCGCGGTGCTCGCGTTCAACTGGCTGCAGAGCCGCAACAAGTCGATCGCCCGTCGTCTGTCGACCTTCTCGAACGACGTGCTCGGCTCGATCATGTCGAACGGCCAGGTGAAGCCGGCGACGCTCGCTCCGGCGAAGGCCGCTGCTCCGGCCGCGGCGCCGAAGAAGGCCTGATTGGTTCCTGGATCTCCGCTCTTCGCCGCTCGGCGAAGGGCGGGGTCCGCTGGACGAGGGCGCGGCGCCGGTGGCGCGACGACCCAAGTCCGTGACAGTAATTTTGTGACAGGATGCTAATCCTATGGCGATGAGTGTAGGCGACAGTGGCGGTGAAGACGCCCCGATGTCCGAAATCAACACGACCCCGCTCGTGGACATCATGCTTGTGTTGCTCATCATCTTCCTCATCACGGTTCCCGTGGTGCTGGAGACGGTGAACCTCAAGCTGCCCGACGTGGTCTTCGAGCCGACGACGACGAAGCCCGAAAATGTGCTGCTGTCGATCCGTTCGGCCGACACCGACGGTGACGGTGAGCCCAATTCCGACAGCAGCTCGTGCGAAGTCTATTGGGGCCAGACCCCGGTCGATTCGCGGCAGTTGCTCGAGCGCGGGCAGCAAAAGCTCGAAAAGCTGCTCGAAGATATCGG
This sequence comes from Sphingopyxis sp. PAMC25046, assembly GCF_004795895.1. Classification (NCBI taxonomy): domain Bacteria; kingdom Pseudomonadati; phylum Pseudomonadota; class Alphaproteobacteria; order Sphingomonadales; family Sphingopyxidaceae; genus Sphingopyxis; species Sphingopyxis sp. PAMC25046. The sequence goes on along the minus strand of NZ_CP039250.1, from coordinate 4,168,565 downwards.
CGGGCCGCAGAACATCACCGAAGAGAACTTCCCCGAAGTGCATATCCGCGGCGACGTGAACACGCCGTACCAGTGCATCGGCGGCGTGATCTATACGATGCAATATGCCGGCTTCCAGAAGATCGGGTTCATTTCCGAACCGGCTCCTGGCTCGGGCACGGTGGGTCGCCTCTAAGGCGGCCTTCCGTTTAGGAATGAAGGAATAATCGCATGTCCATGGCAGTTGGAGATCGGGACGAAAACGAACCGATGATGGACATGAACACGACGCCGCTTATCGACGTCATGCTCGTGCTCCTCATCATGTTCATCATCACCATCCCGGTCCAGACCCACGCGGTGAAGATCGACCTGCCGGTCCCGACCGACAGCCAGAGCAATGTCGACCCCGAGAAGAACAAGGTGATGATCGACCCCGCGGGGACGATCACCTGGAACGGAACGCCGGTCGACCTTGCGCAGCTGGCGCAATATCTGGAACAGACCAAGGCACTGCCGGTCGAGCCCGAACTGCAGGTCCAGCCCGACCCCTATGCGCGCTATATCGTCGTCGACAATGTTATGGCGGTGATCAAGCGCAGCGGCGTCGGCAAGCTCGGCTTTGTCGGCAACGAACAATATGCCCGCGTCTTCTGATTTCTGATCGGAAGCCGTCAGGCGAAAATGGATGGGGGCCGCGAAGCAATTCGCGGCCCTTTTCCTTTGTCGGCGCGGAGTGACTGCTTTCGACCGTTTGCTGCCGTCTCATTATTCGTCACCCCGGACTTGATCCGGGGTCCCGCTTGATGCCGAAGACCGGTCGACGCCCCAAAAAAGCGGGATCCCGGGTCAAGCCCGGGATGACGGAAGTGGAGGAGAGCAACTACAGCTCACCACCCCGAAGCGGACGAAATCTGTCCGCATCGGGAGGGGCGTGGGCTCAATAGCCGAGCGTTGCCTCGAGGAACCAGATGCGCTGCTGCGTTTCGTCGGCCCAGCCGTCGACCAACCCGCTGGTCGCGATGTCGCCATCGGCTTCGGCGGCGGACTTCACTTCCTTGAGCTGGCCGAGCAGCAGCTTGTTGTCGTCGGCCAGTCTTCGGATCATCGTCTCTGCATCGGCGCCAGCGCTGTCGTCGTCGCGGATCGACGCCCGGCGGCCGACGTCGCCGATCGAGCGCAGCGTCGGCGCGCCATTCTTGCGCACGCGCTCGGCGATCAGGTCGGTCGTCGCGAAGATTTGCGCCGCCTGTTCGTCGAACAGCAGGTGCAGTTCGCGAAAGCGCGGGCCCTGGACGTGCCAGTGATAATTTTTGGTCTTGAGATAAAGCGCGAAGCTGTCGGCGAGCAGCGCGTTGAGTGCGTCGGCGACGGCGGGAGCATTGTTCTTCTTCTCGGACATGGGAGCATCCTTTCTGTTACCCCGCCGATATAGCGAAGCGGGATGACATTTTCCCATTGAAGCTTCGGATGAGCATTATCGACAAAAACGATGAAACGTATTCCTATCGATCGATCATCCGATCAGTCCGAAGGCGCCGAGTGCGGTGCGCAGGCCCCAGATCATCAGGATCGCGGCGGCCGCCCAGCGCAGGTTTCGCGCCGCGCGCCGCTCGGCGAGCGCCGGCCCGAAGGCAAGGAAAGGGAGCATCGACAGCGTCCAGCCGACGAGCCCGCCCGCCGCCGCCCATTGCCCCGCACCGCTGGTCGCGGCGAGTGCGGCGATCAGGAAATGGCTGCGGTCGCCGAACTGGTTCGCGAGCATCCGTCCCGCGAATAGCGTCGCCGGCGCGTCGCCGTCTCCTTCCTCCCGAGCGGGCTTCATCGGCCACAATAGCGCCACCGCGGCCGACAGCATCGCGAGCGTGACGAGCAGGGCGGCGACGCCCTGACCGATCATCCGGTTCGCGATCGCCCCGGCGATCGCGGCGACGACCGCATTGACGATAAAGGCACCGAAAGCGATGCCGACGGTGACGCGCCGGTCGCTGCGCGCGCTGACGAGCCGCGACAGCGCGATTCCGCTGCGCCCGTCGGCATTGGCGAGCAGCACCGCCACCAGCGCAAGCATGATTGCGTCCATGACGTCGGATCTGGATCGTCAGGCGTTCGGGGTCAATGCCCGAGCCGGCTCGCCACCGACGCCAGCCACGCCTCGTGCGCGGCCGCCGGCATCGGCCCGCGCGGCGCCTGCGCGGCGTCGCTCATCGCGTCGAGATAGGTCAGGATCGCAGCGCGATAGCCGCCGCCCGCCACAGCCGATTCGAGCCGGCTCGCCAGCGTTTCGACCGCGGCGAAGCCGTTATCGCGCGCGAGGCAGCGAATATCGTCGATCCCCTGCACGATCTGCGCCAGCGCGCAATGCGGCAAGGCTTCGGCGAGTGCGCCGATCTGGCCGGTGATCCGGTCCTGCATGTCGAGATATGGGTCGGTCTGGTTTCGCATCGTCCACCCCCTGTCGTCGGGGAACGATGCGCTTATTTGGTTAATGCGCGGTTAGCGGTGGCGCATTAGCGATGACCCAAGGGCCCACCCTGTTCCTGCTTGCAGCGGTACATGTCGCGATCGGCGGCCGCCAATATATCCGATTCGTTCATTCCCGTCTGGAGCATCGCGACCCCGAAACAGGCCGACAGGGCGATCTCGTGCCCGTCATAATGCGCGGGCGCCGCGGTCAGCACGTCGCACAGCCGCGTCACCTGCGCGCGCGCGCCGTCCTCGCTCGACTGGTCGAGGATCAGTCCGAATTCGTCACCGCCGATGCGCGCCGCGACGTCGGTCGCGCGGATCGATCCCGCGAGCCGCTTGGCGATTTCCATCAGCGCGAAGTCGCCCGCGGCGTGGCCGAAATTGTCGTTGATATATTTGAGCTGGTTGACGTCGATGAAGACGACCGCGGCGCGCTCGGCGTGGCGTTCGAATCGCGCCATGCGATGGTGGATCGCGGTGAGGAAATAGCGGCGGTTGAACAGCGGGGTCAGCGTGTCGCGCTCGGACACGCGCTCCAGTTCGGCGACGGCGATTTTCAATACGCGGTTTTCGCGGCGCAGCGCGTCGCGTTCCCGGCGTATTTCACGCAGCTGGTCCTCGATGGAGTCAACGGGTACAGCGGCGAACTGGTCGACCGCGATCCGTGCCCCCCCTATGCTATCCATGCCTTGTCCCCGGCGTGCCCTACCCAACCGCCGGCGGGATGCCGACAGATATGATGCGGCAACCCTAGCCACGACTTGATACCAATCGGTAAACGCGCCGACATCAATCGCACGGCGTTGCTCGCGCGGGACTCAGCCGCTAGGGGAATGCGGCGGCGATTCATCGCGCGACAAGGCGCGCGATGGGGGCCGAAACAGGAGGGACAGCAATGGGCGAACCGGCCCCGCAAGTCGGCGTTATCATGGGCAGCCAGTCTGACTGGCCGACGATGGCGCACGCGGTCCAGATCCTCGAAGAATTGGGCATCGCGCACGAGGTGCAGATCGTCTCGGCGCACCGCACCCCCGATCGCCTCGTCGCCTATGCCAAGAGCGCGGCCGAGCGCGGTTTGAAGACGATCATCGCGGGCGCGGGCGGCGCCGCGCACCTGCCCGGCATGGTGGCGTCGATGACCCGCGTGCCGGTGCTCGGCGTCCCGGTCCAGTCGGCGGCCCTCTCCGGCGTCGACAGCCTCTATTCGATCGTCCAGATGCCCGGCGGCATCCCCGTTGCGACCTTCGCGATCGGCAAGGCGGGCGCGACCAACGCCGGCCTCTTCGCCGCGGCGTTGCTTGCGAACGAGGATGCCGGCCTCGCCGACAGGCTGAACGGCTGGCGCGAGGCGCAGACGAACAGCGTCGCGCCCGTTCCCGTGCGCGAGGGCTGAACGCTTGCTGCCTCCCGGTTCGACGATCGGCATCCTCGGCGGCGGCCAGCTCGGTCGCATGCTGGGCCTCGCGGCGGCGCAGCTCGGCTACAAGATCCATATCTATGCCCCCGACGCCGAAAGCGTCGCGGCCGAAGTGACCGCGCATCACAGCCAGGCGGCGTGGGATGACGAACCGCGCCTCGCGGCCTTTGCCGCCGCGTGCGACGCGGTGACTTATGAATTCGAAAATGTGCCGGTCGATGCGGTCCGTTTCCTGTCGGGGCATGTCGCGGTGCGCCCCGGCGCGGCGGGGCTCGAAATCGCGCAGGACCGGCTGGCCGAAAAGACTTTCGTCGCCGGGCTCGGCGGTCGTCCCGCGCCCTTCGCCGCGGTGCCCGACCGCGCCGCGCTCGATGCGGCGCTCGAACAGGTCGGCGCGCCCGCGATCCTCAAGACGGTGCGCATGGGATACGACGGCAAGGGACAGGCGCGGCTCGGGACGCCAGCCGATGCCGATGCGGCATGGGAGGCGATCGGCCGCCACGCGGCGGTGCTCGAAGGCTTTGTATCGTTCGACCATGAATTTTCGGTGCTGCTCGTGCGCGGCATCGACGGCGAGGTCCGATTCTGGGACTCGCCGGTCAACGTTCACGAGGGCGGCATCCTCGCCACCTCTAGCCTGCCGCCGCCGCAAATAGTCATGGGTCAGCAGGACGAGGCGCGCGCGCTGATGGCGCAGATCGCCGAAGAGCTCGACTATGTCGGCGTCCTCACCGGCGAATTTTTTGCCACCGACGGCGGTCCCGTGTTCAACGAGATGGCGCCGCGCGTCCACAACAGCGGCCATTGGACGATCGAGGGCGCGGTCGCGAGCCAGTTCGAAAATCACATCCGCGCCGTCGCGGGCCTGCCGCTCGGCGGCACCGCGACGCGGGCGCTGCCCGTCACGATGCGCAATTTGATCGGCGCCGATATCGCGGACATCCCCGCGCTGCTCGCGGACGAAAATTGCCACGTCCATCATTACAGCAAGACCGAGGTGCGCGACGGGCGCAAACTGGGTCACGCCACATGGGTTGGAGCCTCTCCCGCATGAACCGACCGGAGATTACGCTGATCCTCGCCCGCGCGGCCAATGGCGTGATCGGCGCCGGCGGCAAGATGGCGTGGCACCTGCCCGCCGACCTTCGCCGCTTCAAGCAGCTCACGATGGGCCGCCCGATGATCATGGGGCGCAAGACCTTCGATAGCCTGCCCGCGATCCTCGAAGGCCGCCGCCACATCGTCATCACGCGCGATCCCGAATGGCAGGACGAAGGCGCCGAGCCGGTCGGCACGATCGAGGAAGCGCTGAAGCTCGCCAACGCGCCGCATGTGATGGTGATCGGCGGGGCCGAAATCTACCGCCTTTTCCTCCCCCTCGCCGATCGCATCGAGCTGACCGAAGTCGCGCTGGAACCGAAAGGCGACGCGAGCATCGATTATCCCCCCGCCACCGAATGGCGCGAGACGGCGCGCGAGGACCATCCCGCCGACGAGGCCGGCCGCCCGGCGTACAGCTTCGTCACACTGGCGAGGAAATAGGCCGATGCGCCGCTGGATCATCGCCATCCTGCTCATCGTCGCTCTCGCCGCGCTCGCCTTTTTTGCGCTCGCTCCGGGCATGATCGAACGCGGAACGAATCAGATCGACGGCAAGCCGCTGCCGCAGGTCAGCGCACGCGCACAAGCGCTGCACAAGACGCTGACGATCGTCGACCTGCACAGCGATACGTTGCTGTGGAAACGCAGCATCCTCGACCGCGCCGAGCGCGGCCATATGGACCTGCCGCGGCTCGAAGACGGCAACGTCGCGCTGCAGGTACTCGCCAGCACGACCAAGTCGCCCAAGGGACAGAATTACGACGCCAATAGCGGCGACACCGACAATATCACCAGCCTCGTGATCGCGCAGCTCCAGCCGGTGCGGACGTGGAATTCGCTGCTCGAACGCTCGCTCTGGCACGCCGAGAAGCTCCATCGCGCCGTTGCCGCGTCGGAAGGCCAACTTCGCGCCGTCGCCGCGCCCGCCGATGTCGATGCGCTGCTTGCCGCGCGCCGCGGCAAGGCGGCGCCGAACGGCACCGCGACGACGACGGAGGAACGAATTGCAGAATATCGTGCAACCTCGTCGCGACCAGTCGGCGCGATGCTCAGCATCGAGGGGCTGCACGTCCTCGAAGGCAAGCTCGCCAACCTCGACAAGCTCTACGCCGCGGGCTTCCGCATGGCGGGGCTCACCCATTTTTTCGACAATGATCTGGCGGGCTCGATGCACGGCCTCAAGAAAGGCGGGCTGACGCCGCTCGGACGGCAGGTAGTCGAAACGATGGAAGCGAAGGGGATGATCGTCGATATCGCGCATTGTTCGGCCGCCTGCGTCGCCGACATTCTGAAAATGGCGCGCCGCCCGGTCGTCTCCAGCCACGGCGGCGTGCAGGCGACGTGCAAGGTCAACCGCAACCTCAGCGATGAGCAGATCCGCGGGCTGGCCGCGACCGGCGGGCTGATCGGCATCGGATACTGGGACGCCGCGGTCTGCGACACCGCGCCCGCGAGCATCGCCAAGGCGATGAAGCATGTCCGCGACCTCGTCGGCATCGAGCATGTCGCGCTCGGCAGCGATTATGACGGCGCCACCACGGTGCGCTTCGATACGTCGAAGCTTGTGCAGGTGACGCAGGCGCTGATCGACGCGGGTTTTTCCGACGACGAGATTCGGGCCGTCATGGGCGGCAACGCGGTCCGCGTGCTGAAAGCGGGGCTCGTGCCGCTCACCCCGCCCGCCCCATGATCCGCCTCGACGGCCACCAGCGCATCGAAGGCGATTTGCGCGGCGGGGTGATCGCGCTTGGCAATTTCGACGGCTTCCATGCCGGGCATCAGGCGGTCGTCGGCCGCGCGGTGCGCCATGCGAAGGATGAGGGGCGCCCGGCGATCGTCGCGACCTTCGACCCGCATCCGGTGCGCTTCTTCAAGCCCGACGTGCCGCCCTTCCGCCTCACCACGCTCGACCAGCGGCAGGAGTTGTTCGCCGCCGCGGGCGCCGATGCGATGCTCGTGCTTCCGTTCGACGCCGCGCTCGCGGGCACGAGCGCCGAGGATTTCATCACGGGGCTGCTGCTCGATCGCTATGGCGCCGCGGGGGTCGTCACCGGCGCCGACTTCGTCTTCGGCAAGGGGCGCGGCGGCAATGTCGTCACGCTCGCCGACCATGCGCGCCGCCTCGGTTTCTTCACCGAAATGGTCGCGCCGGTCGAAGACGAGGCGGTGATCTCGTCGAGCCGCATCCGCGAGGCGCTGCAAGCGGGCGACTGCGCAACCGCGACGCGTCTGCTCACGCGTCCCTTCACGGTGCGCGGCATCGTCCAGCACGGCGACAAGAATGGCCGCCTGCTCGGTTTCCCGACCGCGAATATCGAAATGGGGCAATATCTGCGCCCGCGCTACGGCATTTACGCCGTCACCGGAAAACTCTCCGACGGGCGCATGCTGAAGGGCGCCGCCAACCTTGGCATCCGTCCCAGCTTCGATCCGCCGAAGGAATTGCTCGAACCGCATTTCTTTGATTTCGCCGAAGACCTCTACGGGCAGGAAATCGACGTCGCCTTCCACGCCTTTATCCGGCCGGAAGCGAAGTATGACAGCATGGATGCGCTGATGGGGCAGATCGCGGCGGATTGCGACGCGGCGAAAATGTTTCTCGCCGACTTATAACATCATCGTCACCCCGGACCTGATCCGGGGTCCATGCAGCGAGGCCGGAATGGCTTCCGGATCAAGTCCGGAATGACGAATGGGGCGGGAGTCGCCTTCGGCGCCCATAAGCTTTGCTCCCGCCCGAATCTGCGCTAAGCGCCGCGCACCATGACCGATACGCCCGCAACCGAGCAGCGCGACTACCGCGACACCGTATTCCTGCCCAAGACCGACTTTCCGATGAAGGCCGGCCTGCCGCAGAAGGAACCGCTGATTCTGGCGAAATGGCTCGAAGCCAATCTCGAGGGCCAGATTCGCAAAGCCCGTAGGGGCCGCGACCAGTTCATCCTCCACGACGGCCCGCCCTATGCCAATGGCGACATGCACATCGGCCATGCGCTCAACCATATCCTCAAGGACATGGTCGTCCGCACCCAGACGCTGAAGGGCAAGGATGCTCCTTATGTGCCCGGCTGGGATTGCCACGGCCTGCCGATCGAGTGGAAGGTCGAGGAGCAATATCGCAAGAAAAAGCTCAACAAGGACGAGGTTCCGGTCGAGGAATTCCGCGCCGAATGCCGCGCCTATGCGCAGCATTGGGTCGACACCCAAAGGGAACAACTGAAGCGCCTCGGCATCGGCGGCGACTGGGACCATCCCTATCTCACGATGGATTATGCGGCCGAGGCCACCATCGTGCGCGAACTGCTCAAATTCGCCGCGAACGACATGCTCTATCGCGGCGCCAAGCCGGTGATGTGGTCGCCGGTCGAAAAGACCGCGCTCGCCGAGGCCGAGATCGAATATGAGGATATCGTCTCGACGCAGATCGATGTGGCGTTCGAGATCGTCGAAAGCCCGATCGCCGAGTTGGTCGGCGCGCATGCGGTGATCTGGACGACCACGCCGTGGACGATCCCGGTCAACCAGGCCTTGGCCTATGGGCCGGACGTTTATTATCATCTGGTCGAAGATGCGGAGGATGGTTCGAAATTCCTGATCGCATTTGACTTGTTTGAGAGCTTTCGCGCTCGAACCGGCCGTGATCTCCGTATTCTTTCCCGCGATAGCAGCGGAGACGTCGCAGACGACTTGCGCGATATCACCAAGAAACAGATCAAAGGCGCCGACCTCGCCGGCACCATCGCCCGCCACCCGATGCACGCGCTCGGCGGCTTCTTTGCGCGCCCGCGGCCCTTCCTCGCGGGCGATTTCGTCACCACCGACAGCGGCACCGGGCTCGTCCATATGTCGCCCGATCACGGCGAGGACGACTTCGACCTGTGCAAGGCGAACGGGCTCGACCCCGTCTTCGCGGTCGAGGGCGACGGCAAGTACCGCGCGGACTGGGGCTGGCTCGGCGGTCAGGGATCGGTGATCAACCCGAAGTTCAACGCCCCCGACGGCCCGATCTGCACCGACCTCCGCGAAGCCGGCGCGCTCCTCGCCGCGAGCGCCGATTACAAGCACAGCTATCCGCACAGCTGGCGCTCGAAAGCCAAGGTCATCTATCGCTGCACCCCGCAATGGTTCGTGCCGATGGACAAGGTGATGACGCATATCGAGCCCAAGGCGCCGCGCGAGCAGCGCTGGGAATCCGAAGGCGGCGCGATCAACCCGCATGAGGAGGATCTCTGCGACGCGCCGACCTTGCGGCAGGCCGCGATGCACGCGATCGAGCGCACGCGCTTCGTCCCCGAAAAGGGCCGCAACCGCATCGGCAGCATGGTCAAGGACCGCCCCGACTGGGTGCTCAGCCGCCAGCGCGCGTGGGGCGTACCGATCACGCTGTTCGTCGACCGCAAGACCGGGCAATATCTCAACGACCCGATCGTCAACGACCGCATCGTCGCGGCGGTGCGCGAGGGTGGCGTCGATGCATGGTCGGACGCGCGCGCGCAGGAATATCTCGGCGACGCGTACAACGCCGCCGATTACGAGCGCATCACCGACATTCTCGACGTCTGGTTCGATTCGGGCTGCACCCACGCTTTCGTGCTCGAAAGCGGCAAATGGCCCGCGCTCGTCCGCCACGACGGCGGCACCCACAGCGCCGACCTCTATCTCGAGGGCAGCGACCAGCATCGCGGCTGGTTCCAGTCGTCGCTGCTCGAAAGCTGCGGCACGCGCGGACAGGCGCCGTACAAGGCGGTGCTGACCCACGGCTTCACGATGGACGCCAAGGGCTTCAAAATGTCCAAGTCCTTGGGCAACACGATCAGCCCGATCGACCTGATGCGCGACTATGGCGCCGACATCCTCCGCCTGTGGGCGCTGTCGGTCGACTTCACCGAGGACCATCGCATCGGCAAGGAGATCCTGACCGGGGTCGCCGACCAGTATCGCAAGCTGCGCAACACCTTCCGCTATCTGCTCGGCGCGCTCGACGGGTTCAGCGAAGAGGAACGCGTCACCGACGTTGCGGCGATGCCCGAGCTCGAACGCTATATGCTCTCGCTGCTCGCCGACCTCGACGCGAAGATGGCGCAGGCGGTCGATGACTTCGACTATAACACATACACGCGCTTGCTCGCCGATTTCTGCAACGAGGATCTGTCGGCCTTCTATTTCGACATCCGCAAGGACGTCCTCTACTGCGACCTCGGCCCCGCCGCGCCGCTCGGCACCGATACGCGCCGCGCCTACCGCAGCGTGCTCGACGTGCTGTTCCACGCGCTGGTGCGCTATGCGGCGCCGGTGCTGGTGTTCACCAGTGAGGAAGTGTGGGGGACGCGCTATCCCGATGCGGGCAGCGTGCATTTGCTGGAGTGGCCCGTGCTGCCCGACCTCTCCACCCTTCGTCATCCCCGCGAAAGCGGGGACCCAGAGTCTGCGTCGGCTGACGCCACACTGGGTTCCCGCTTTCGCGGGAATGACGAGTTGAAGGAGAAGTGGGCGCGTGTCCGTAAGATTCGTGAACGCGCTATGCTATCCATTGAGGAGAAGCGGCGCGCTAAGATTCTGGGTTCCAGCCTAGAGGCGGAAGTCGTTATTGCTTCGGCGCATGAATCAGACTTGGAAATTCTTGGATCGATTCCGATCGACGAAATTTTCATTGTCTCGAAAGTCACCGTTGAGCCCATGCCGGAAAATATGATCCAAGCGTTACCCGACACCGGATGGCGCGTGGAGAAAACCGAAAACCACAAATGCGGCCGCTGCTGGCGCCACCTGCCCGAAGTCGAGGCCGACGGCAGCTTGTGCAATCGCTGCGACACGGTATTGACCGCGGCATGAGCAGCCAACGTTCGCCCTATCTGCGCTTCGGCCTGATCTTCGCCGCGGTCGCCTTCGTTCTCGACCAGATTACCAAATGGGTGATCACGGTTCCGCTGTCGCTCGAACCCAAGGGGCAGATTGAGCTCACCAGCTTCTTCAACCTGACCTGGGCCGAAAACTGCGGCATTTCGCTGTCGATGTTCGCGAGCTGCACCGACACGACGCGCTGGACGCTCGTCGCGGTGACCGGGATCGTCGCCGCCGCGGTCGCCTTCTGGATGACGCGCGAACAGGCGAAGGGCGATGTGATCGCGCTCGCGATGATCCTCGGCGGCGCGCTCGGCAATATCGTCGACCGCGTGCGCTTCGGCTATGTCGTCGACTTCGCCGACCTGCATTTCGGCGATTTCCGCCCCTTCATGATCTTCAACGTCGCCGATGCGTGCATCACGCTCGGCGTGCTTTTGCTGGTTGCGCGCGCGCTGCTCTTGGGCGAAAAGGCCCCAGCCGCGGACGCCAAGCCGTCCGCCGAGTAAACGGGGCGCATAGGAGTTTTTTGACGTGAACCGGACCACCGCCATCCTGGCAGCCTCGATTCTTGCCACCACCCTGTCGGCCTGCGGGTCGAACAGCCTGTTCAGCCGCGACCGCCCCGACGAGATGATGGTGTCGCGCCAGGCGCCGCTCGTCGTGCCGCCCGATTTCGCGCTGACCCCGCCCGCGCCCGGCACCGCGCGCCCCGGCGGCGAATCGACCGCCGAACAGACGCTCCGCGCGCTCTTCGGCGGCGCGTCGCAGCGTAGCGCGAGCGAGACGCAGGTCATCGGCGCCGCCGACGGCCAGCGCGCCGACCCCGGCATCCGGAGCGCGGTCGGCAGCCCCGGCACGCAGGTCGTGGACAAGGGCCTCGTCGTCCGCGACATCCTCGCCGCCCCCGAAGGCGACGGCCGCGACGCGCAGGCGTCGATCCCCGGCGCGTAAGGCGTTTAACCCAACTTCGTCATCCCGGACTTGATCCGGGATCCATAACCGCACCGTCGTCGTTGATCCCGGATCAAGTCCGGGATGACGGCGGGGAATCTATCCTCCCTGTAGCGAAGCCATGGGGAGGGGGAGCGAGAGGGGTAAAAGCAACGCGCGGGGCGCGTTGCTTCCCGCGAGGCGCCGCAGGCGATGGTGGAGGGGCCGCGACGGTGTGCCATTAGCCCCTCCGTCAGCGCTACGCCGAAGGCGCAGTTTATCCCGAGCGCCTGCAAGGCAGTCGAAGGGCGCTGCCACCTCCCCATGCCTGCGGCACAGGGAGGATCAACGGCGCCTTCCGGTCGAACCCGACCTCAGATCGGCATGTCTCCATCGCCCATCGCCTCTTCTGCGCGCGGCAGCCATATGTCGCCCCACGCCTTGATCGCGTCATAGGCGGGGCGCAGCGCCTCGCCCGCGGGCGTCAGCCGGTATAGCGCGCGCTTGCCCTCGGGCGGCACGCGTTCGAGGACCCCGGCCGCGACCATCCAGCCGAGCCGCGAGGTCAGCGCGGCGCGCGAAATGTCGAGCCGGCCGAGGAAATCCTCGAAGCGATCGATCCCCAGAAACGCTTCGCGCAGGATCAGCAGCACCCAGCGGTCGCCGAGCAGTCGCGACGCGCGGCCGACGGCGCAGGGCGAACGCGAGGGCACATAGTCCTTCATAAGTCTGGATTTAAGACTTGACGCCATGCGGCGCAACCGGCGATAAAGTCTGCGTTACAGACTAATAGGATGCTCTCCCATGCGCGGCCACCAATTCGCCAATAACGACGAAGCCGTCGCCTATATGAAAAGCGTCGCGGTCGACGCCTCGGGCTTCACCGCCTTCCTCGGCGTCGAACCGCTGCGCTGCTTCGATGGCGAGTCCGAATTGCTGCTCGCGCTGCGCCCCGACATGACCCAGCATCACGGCTATGCGCACGGCGCGATCGTCGGATTGATGGCCGACAATGCCTGCGCCTGGGCGGCGTCCAGCGTCATCGGCGACGTCGTCACCGGCAGCTATACGATCAACTTCCTTGCCCCCGCGAAGGGCAGCCATTTGCGCGCGCGCGGGACGGTGATCAAGGCGGGCAAAAGGCAGGCGATCGTCCGCGCCGACGTCTGGGCTGAAAGCAAAGGCGACGAACCGCGCCGCTGCGCGATCGCGCAGGCGACGATCGTTCCGGTGGGCCAGCGGAAATAAGCTTCGGGAGCCTATGGGCGCGCCACCGACTTCTCGCGGTCAGCGATTCTTCAACGTAACCTATCGCGCCAGTTTCATGCCTTTGCGCAGTTCTGTTCCGTATTTTTCACTGATTCCGGCGGCTATGGCGACTTGATTGGCTGAAGGGCCAATCTCATTTGCTTACTGTATGCCGAACAAGTGGATGGTGACCGCGATGTCGCCCTTGGCTGCCTTCGCTATGCCGTAGCCAGACGCTTTCCCAGTCTTTCAACTTGCATTTTGGCCCCCTCAAGCCCGAACGCCCGCTTCCTCGACCCCCGCGCTGTTGTGACGCAGCGCCTTCAGCACCGTGTCGACGATCTGCGGCGCGTTGAGCCCCGCCGCGTCATATTGCAGCTCGGGCTTGTCCTGGTCCTGGAAGACGTCGGGCAGGCGCATCGTGCGCAGCTTCAGCCCCGCGTCGATCAGTCCCTCGTCGCTCGCGAGCGTCAGCACATGCGCGCCGAGCCCACCGATGCTGCCTTCCTCGATCGTCACGCAGACCTCATGGGCCGCGAGCGTCTTGCGGATCAGCTCCTCGTCGAGCGGCTTGGCGAAGCGGAGGTCGATCACGCTCGTCGACAGGCCCCGCGCTTCGAGCGTATCGGCGGCTTTCAGCGCCTCGGCGAGCCGCGTGCCGAGCGAGAATATCGCGACGGTCTTGCCGCTGCGCACGACGCGCCCCTTGCCGATCTCCAGCTTTTCGGGAACCTCGGGCAGCGCCACCCCGGTGCCGTTGCCGCGCGGATAGCGGAAGGCGATCGGCCCCGCGTCATACTCGGCCGCGGTATAGGTCATATGGACCAGCTCGGCCTCGTCGGCGGCCGCCATCACGACAAAATTGGGCAGGGTCGCGAGATAGGTGACGTCGAACGAGCCCGCGTGCGTCGAACCGTCGGCGCCGACGAGCCCCGCACGGTCGATCGCGAAACGCACCGGCAGGTTCTGGATCGCGACATCATGCACGACCTGGTCATAGGCGCGCTGGAGGAAGGTCGAATAGATCGCCGCGAACGGCCGCATCCCCTGCGCCGCGAGCCCCGCCGCGAACGTCACCGCATGCTGTTCGGCGATGCCGACGTCGAAGCTGCGCGTCGGATGCGCCTTCGCGAACTTGTCGACCCCCGTGCCCGACGGCATCGCCGCGGTGATCGCGACGATCCTCTTGTCGGTCTCGGCAAGCTTGGCGAGCGTTTCGCCGAAGACATTCTGATAGGCGGGCGGCCCCGGCGGCGCCTTCGCCTGCTCGCCGGTGATGACGTCGAATTTCTGCACGCCGTGATATTTGTCGGCGGCGGCCTCGGCGGGGGCATAGCCCTTGCCCTTCTTGGTTACCGCGTGGATCAGCACCGGACCGTGCACGCTGTCGCGGACATTTTCGAGCACCGGGATCAGATGTTCGAGATTATGCCCGTCGATCGGCCCGACATAATAGAAGCCCAGCTCCTCGAAGAGCGTGCCGCCCATCGCCATGCCGCGCGCATATTCGTCGGTCTTTTTCGCCGCCTTGTGCAGCGGCTCGGGCAGCTTGCGCGCAAAGCGCCGCGCGATCTCGCGCAGCTCGACGAAGGGCCGCGAGGACACGAGCTTCGCCAGATAGGCCGAAAGCCCGCCCACCGGCGGCGCGATCGACATGTCGTTGTCGTTCAGGATGACGATCAGCCGGTTGCCCGCCTGCTTGGCATTGTTCATCGCCTCATAGGCCATGCCCGCCGACATCGACCCGTCGCCGATCACCGCGATCGCTCGGCCGGACGCACCGGTCAGCTTGTTGGCGACCGCGAAGCCGAGCGCCGCACTGATCGAGGTCGAGCTGTGCGCGGCGCCGAATGGATCATATTCGCTCTCGCTGCGCTTGGTGAAGCCCGAAAGCCCGCCGCCGGTGCGCAAGGTGCGGATACGGTCGCGCCGCCCGGTGATGATCTTGTGCGGATAGCATTGGTGGCCGACGTCCCACACGATCTTGTCGCGCGGCGTGTCGAACACATAATGGAGCGCGGTGGTCAGCTCGACAACGCCGAGCCCCGAGCCAAGGTGTCCGCCCGTCGTGCCGACCGCCGAGATCATCTCGGCACGCAGTTCGTCGGCGAACTGGCGGAGGTCTTCGGGCTTCAGCTTGCGGAGGTCGGCGGGGACATCCACCGTGTCGAGCAGCGGCGTATGCGGACGGTCGGTCATCGCGCCGTCATACTGGTAACGGCCGATAGTGTCGAACGAAAAGGGATCAGTCGCCGCCCTCGTCCTCGCGTCGCTTCGCCGCATCGACCTGCGCGTAAAGCCCGCGCACCATCAAGTCTGTGAATACCAGCATCACCCCGACCATGCCGAGGAACAGCGCCACCGCGACAATGGGCAGCGGACCGAGCATCGCGACACCCTCCTTCTTCGCGATCGCCGCAAGCAGCGCGGCTGCGGCCATGAAGGCATAGCCGATCAGGCGCGGAATCCGGCTCATGCGCGCGACCGGGCGCGCCCAAGGGAACCAATAGCGCTGCGGGGGAATATGAAAGCGGCGAAGGAGCATCGTGACATGAAAGCCACATGCGGCGAAATGCGTCCCTCCGCAAGACGAAGCCGTTGCAAAGGCGCGTCGTTTACTTACACCCCCGTAAAGAGGGGTATAGACAAAGAAAATATAGGCGGATGTTTATGCCCGATTTGACCGTGTTGTTCCGCTTGGCCCGCCCGGCCCGATCGCTCCCTCTGCTTGCAGTCTTTACCCTCGCCGGTTTGGCCGCGCCCGCCGCCGCCGAGGGTGCCGCGCTTCCCTACGACCTGCCGGCCAGCGCTGACACGACGCTCGCCACCGGCGAGGACGAACAGGCGGCCGCCCATTTTCAGAATACCGAGATCGACGAGAATATCCTGCTGCCCCCCGCGCGGCCGCAGGACGACGATCCCGAACGCACATGGTCGCGCGACTATTTCGCGGTCGCCGTCGGGGTGCTCAACACCCCCAAATATAACGGGTCGGACGACCGACGGACGCTGCCCGCCTTCTATTTTCGCGGACGGATCAGCGGCTATTCCTTCTCGACGCGCGGGACCAATTTCCAGGTTGACCTGATCCGCCAACGGCGCGGACAAAAGACCGATTTCAAATTCGGCCCGACGATCAGTCTGCGCGGCGATCGCACCGGCAAGATCGACGATCCGCAGGTCGCAGCGCTCGGCAAGCGCAAGGTCGCGGTCGAAATGGGGCTGTTCGCCGGGGTCAGCCACACCGGCGTCATCACCAGCGCCTATGACCAGATCAGCTTTCGCATGTCGGCCTCAAAGGATATTTCGGGCCGCCACGGTAGCTGGACCGCCTCGCCGACGATCGATTATGGCACGCCGCTGTCGAAACGCGCCTATATCGGCGTCTCCGCGTCGGTTAATTTCTACGGCAAGGGCTTTGGCCGCTATTATTATGACATCGATGCCGAAGACAGCGCCGCGAGCGGGCTGCCCGTCTATGACGGCGCGGGGCGCAAGGCGACCGCGGGCAAATATACGCTGGGGATCGCCGGCGCCTATGCGCTGTCGGGCGATCTTCGAAAGGGATTCACGCTGATCGGCGGCGCGCAATATGGCCGCATCGCTTCGCGCTTCGCCAAATCGCCGATCGTGTCGGAGGTCGGCAGCGCCGACCAGTGGCTCTTCGGTGGGGGGCTTGCGTATCAATTCTGAAAGGCTATCGGCCGGCTTCGGACATCATTCCCCCGCGACGTGAGGGCGCCTCCGGGCTTATGTCGAAACCAGTACCGTCTTCTTCTCGGCCGTCCGCTTCGCGGGCTTCGGCCGCCTGAACCAGAAGGTCCACACCGCAAGGCTGCCGAGCAGCGTCAGCGACACGCCCGAGATCGTCAGGATGATGCGCCACGTCCAGCCGCCGACCTTCGAGGCGTGGATGGGGAAGGCCTTGTTGAACGCCTGCGCGCCGCTCGGCAGTGCGAGCGCGTCGCGCGCGCCGAGCACCTCGCCCGTCGCGGCGTCGAAAGCTAGCGTCGTGCGCCCGTTGGGCAGCCATTCGGCGGGCTGCTTCATGCGCAGGCCGATCGGGTCGCCTGCCTTGCGCGGCAGGCTGAGGATCCGGAATTCGGCATCGGGAAAGCGCCGCCGCGCTTCGGTCAGCATCGCCGTGTAGTCGGGCTTTTCCGTGAGCGGGCCGCTTTCATATTTCGGCGGCTCCATGGCCTTCGCGGCCTCGGCGGGTGAGCCGAAGGGCGCGATCACCGCCATCGCGAACGGGCGGAAAATCATCATCGTTCCGGTGACGATCGAGATAAGCAGCAGCGGCGCGACGATAATGCCGAGGTCGCGGTGGTGCATAACGATCGCAGGGCGACTCATCCGCCTGGGCCAGAGGCGGAGCTGGAAGGTCCGCCGCGTGCGCCACCACAGGATGACGCCGCTAATCACGAAGAACAGCCCGGCGAGCCCCGCGATGCCGATCACCCATTCGCCATTGTCGCCAGCGAAGAGATGGTGGTGGAAATCGAAGATCCAGAGCTCGGGCCGCTCCCACTGACTCGCCCAGCGCGCGGCGATCTCGCCCGACTGGCTCGCATAGGCGCCCGCGCCTTCCTCGAAGCGCAATTGATGCAGTCCAAACCGATCGTCGGCGTAGATGATGCCCTGCGCGCCGGGCATCGCCATCAGCTTTTCGGTGGTCGCGGCGACCGCCGCGAGGTCGCCACGCAGCGGATCGCCCGTCCCCGGCACACCGACCCACAGATGCTCGTAAAGCAGGATCGTGCCCGACAGGCCGAGCAGCGCGAGCACGAGGCCGATCAGACCTCCCGTCCAGCGGTGCAGCGTGTCGAGCAGTTTCATCATCAGAAGCGGTAATCCCAGCCGAGCGTGAAGGTGCGTCCGCGTCCGGCAAAGTTGAAGAAATTGTCGGTCGGCCGCTGGGTGTCGCTCGCGTAGCTGATATATTGCTTGTCGAACAGATTCTGCACCGCGAGGCTCACGCCGCCGAGGCTCGTCTGATAGCGGATGAAGGCGTCGGTCAGATTGTAGCCCCCGAAGTCGTTGCGCGGGTCGCGCCCGGGCCCGCGGAAGGTGCGCGCGAGGTAGAATTGCGTCTGCACCCGCGCCGAGACGGGGCCGCTGGCATAGGCCGCGGCGAGGTTGAGCCGGTCGGGCGAGATGTTTGCACCGTCGAGGTCGGTATCGACGACGCCGTCCCCGTCATCGTCGAACCGGCCGTTCAGATGCGCATAACCCGCCGACAGCGTCAGCCCGTCGATCGGCATCCTGACCGCGAGGTTGATTTCGAGCCCTTCGATCTCCACGCGCTGGCGCTGCACGTCGAAAATGCCGTCGGGCCGCGCGATGAGCAGCTGCCCCTTCTTGCTCGACGACCAGAAATAGGTTGCGCTGGCATCGAGCGGGCCGCGCTTCACCTCGACCCCCAGTTCGCGATTGTTCGAGACGATGGGCGAGATATCGAGGAAATTGTCGATGTCGGTGCCCGCCGTGCGAACCGCGCGCGTGATGCGGCCGACGTCGGGGACGGTATACCCCTCGGCATAGCTCGCATAGGCGCGGATGCCGGGGACGGGCTCGACGATCACGCCGCCGTTGAGCAACACATCGTCGAATGTAGGGCTGCCGCCGGCGACGGCAACGCCGCCAAAGGTGGATTCGTCGGTGCCGTTGAACGTGGTCGACGCGAGCGTGCGATAATCGTCGATCGTGATCTTCACATTTTCATAGCGAACGCCGCCTGCGAGACGGACAAGGCCGCCCGCAAGCTTGAGGTTCGCCTGGCCGAAGGGCGCAAGGCTGCGGAAATCGGTCGGCGGCACCCAGGCGCGGTCGGTCGCGATCAGCCTTTGCTCGGTCGAATCCCACAGCGCGTCGAAACCCGCGATCAGCGTCAGCGCATCGAGCCCCGGCACCGCGCGCTCATAGCTCAGCTTCCCGCCATATTTGCGGCTGCGGTTCTGCGACTGGTCGAACAAGGTGCCGCGCGGCGCGATCGCCGGATCCTGGAAGGTCGCGATCGGATTGGGTTCGCCGCCGAAGGTGTCGCGGCTGCGGTTCCAGAAAATCTGGCTGATGAAATTCCCGCCGCCAAGGTCGGTGTCGGTGAGCGACAGCGCGACGCTTTCGGTGCGCCCCGTCGCGGGCACGCCCGGCGGGATGCCCGGTTCCGCACTCGTCGGCACGCCGCCGGGCTTGTTGCCCGCGACCGCGGCATAATCGCCGTCACCCTCAAGCTCGAAGCGGCTCGCGGTCAGGTCGAGCCGCATCGTGTCGGTCACCGCATAGCCGAAGCGGCCGAACAGCGAGAGCGTTTCAGAATCTTGCGTTTCGCCCTGCGTCAGGTTGATCCCGACGGGCCGGCCCTCGCCGTCGAAAAAGACGCCGCGCCGTTCCCAGGCGGCGCCGACCGACGCGTCGAATCGCCCCGCCTTATACTGGACGAGGCCGGCGACCTTGCCGCCCATGCCTTCGTCGGAGAAGTCGTTATCGGCGGTTGCCTGGAGCAATGCGCGGCCCGACACGCCCTCTTCGGCCGGTGCACCGACCGTCACCTGGTTGACGATGCCGCCGGTGCCGCCGATTCCCTGCAATGCGTTCGACCCGAAGATCAGCTCGACCCGGTCGACGAAGAAGCCGTCGATCGTAAAACCGTCGCGGCTGCCGTCGCGCAGCGGAGTCGACTGGGGGATGCCGTTGATCGCATAGAGCGGCGAGCGGCCGCGCAGCGTCTCGCCCGCGCCCGAAAGTTTCTGCCGCGTCGGCGAGAAGCTGGGAGTCAGCGTCGCGACCGCATCGGTCACCGAACCCGAGATCGCGATCTGCTGGTCGAGCGCGTCCTTGTCGATCACCTCGATCGTCAGCGGCAGCGCGTTCGGCGGCAGGATCGTGCGCGCGGCGGTGACGACGATCGCGTCTTCGCTCCCGGCCGTATCGGCGGGCGCGGTGTCCTGCGCGAAGGCGGTCGAGGAAAGCGCCGTGCAGGCAAGCGCGGCGAGAGCGAATTTGCGATTCATCATGAACTCCTGTTTCGGAGCGCGCGCTAGTGCGACACATTCGCAAAAGCAAGGAGTTTGTGAGGCGGTGGTGCGATGCGGAGTGAAAGCGGACGCCGTCACCCAACCCGTTCGCATCGAGCGAAGCCGAGATGCCAATCGGGGAGGCGCCACCTTGACGGATGTCTCGACTTCGCTCGACACGAGCGGCAAAGGGAGGTCTGGAAACCACCCCGCCCCACATGATCACCCCGCAAGGGGTGACGCGGCGCATCAAACCCCGCTATCACCCGGCTCATGCGGGAAAAGGAACTGCGCTTCGCCCTGATTTGCTACGGCGGCATCAGCCTTGCCGTTTACATGCACGGGATCACCAAGGAGATCTGGCGGCTCGCCGCCGCCTCGCGCGCTTTTCATGAGGATGCGCCGCCTTCCGGCGCGTGCGGCGTCTATCACGACCTGCTGGCGCAGATCGCTGAAAAGAGCGGGGTCAAGCTCCGCGTTCTCGCCGACATCGTCGCCGGAGCGAGCGCGGGCGGGATCAACGGCATCTTCCTGGCGCGCGCGCTGGCGACGGGCCAGTCGCTCGATCCGCTCACCGGGCTGTGGCTCGATGGCGCCGACGTCGACCGGCTGCTCGATCCCGACGCGCGCGCGCTGTCGGCAGCGACGAAATTCTGGGCGGTGCCGATCGCGGGCTGGGCGATGAAACGGCGCGGCAACGTCATCGACCGCACCGTGGGGGAAGCCGCGCAGGACGAGGTTCGCGCCAAGCTGTCGCGTTTCGTGCGCGCGCGTTGGTTCGAACCGCCTTTCGGGGGCGCGACCTTCTCGAACCTGCTGCTCGACGCGTTCGACGCGATGGAAACGGGACCCAAGGGGCCGCCGCTCGTCCCCGCCGGGCAGCCCATCGACCTCTTTGTGTCGGTGACCGATTTTGCCGGATACAGCGCGCCGCTGTCGCTCAACAGCCCGCCGCGCGTCACCGAGCAGGAGCATCGGCTGATCATGCGGTTCCGCGAGGACCGCCGCACCGGAAAGCGCATCGACGATGTGCCGGGCCTCACCGCCGCGGCGCGCGCGACGGCGAGCTTTCCGGGCGCCTTTCCGCCCTTCACGCTCCGCGAGCTCGACCGGGTGCTCGAAAAGCGACGGATCGACTGGCCGGGACGCGACGCCTTCATCGCTCGGCAGCTTCCGGCGAGCGGCGAGGTCGATCCCGCCGACCGCGTGCTCATCGACGGCTCGGTGCTCGCCAACGCGCCCTTTCGTCCCGCGATCGCCGCGCTCAAGCAGCGGCCGGCGCGGCGCGAGATCGACCGCCGCTTCGTCTATATCGACCCCAAGCCCGATTATCGCTCGATCAGCTTCGGCAAGCCAGGCGAGGCGACCGAAGGCGAGGCGCCCAAGCTGCCGGGTTTCCTCTCTACGATCCTCGGCGCGCTGTCGGAGATTCCGCGCGAACAGCCGATCCGCGACAATGTCGAGGCGATCGAGGGCATGTCGCGGCGGATCCGCCGTATGCAGCGCATCGTCGACGCGATGAAGGTCGAGGTCGAGGAACAGGTCGCGGCGCTGTTCGGCACGACCTTCTTCCTCGACACGCCCACCCCGGCGCGGCTGCAGAAGTGGCGCGCGAAGGCACAGGGTCAGGCGGCGGCGCGCGCGGGCTTCGCCTTTTCGCCTTATGGCCATCTCAAATTATCGGCGGTGGTCGAGGAACTGGTGACGCTGGTCGACCGGCTCGCCCCGGCGGAGGGCGACATCCATCGCCGCAACCGGCGCGGCGCGATTTGGGACGAGGTCCGCGCGCGCGGGCTCGACCGCATTTCGGGCAAGCGCGGGTCGGGCGCGAGCGACGATGCGGTCACTTTCTTCCGCAGCCATGATCTCGGCTTTCGCGTGCGGCGTTTGCGATTCCTCGCGCGCGAACTCGATCGCGTGGTCGAGGCGAAGCGCGATACGCGCGATCCGGCGTGCGACGCGATGCGCGACGCGATCTATACCGCGCTCGGCCTCTATCTCGAACGCGAGGGCGACAATTGGTTCGCGGACATCGATATCGCCGCCGAAGCCGGTCCAGGGGCGTGGATCGACGCGATCGGCGAACGGCGCGACCTGATCGGCGCCGATGCCGAAGCCGACGCGCTGATGGCCGAGGCGCTGGCGCTCTTGCCCAAGGATGACCGGCGGACGCTGCTCCTCGCCTATCTCGGTTATCCTTTTTACGACATCGCGACCTTGCCGCTGCTGCAAGGGGAGGGGTTCGACGAGTTCGACCCGATCAAGATCGACCGCATCTCGCCGTCGGACGCGACCGCGATCCGCACTGGCGGCGCGGCGGCGATGCTCAAGGGGGTCGAATTCAACAGCTTCGGCGCCTTCTTCAGCCGCGCCTACCGCGAGAACGACTATCTGTGGGGGCGGCTCCACGGCGCCGACCGGCTGATCGACATCGTCGCCAGCAGCGTGACCGGCGACGGTGCGCTGACGGCGGACGAGCTGAAGGCGCTCAAGCGCCGCGCGTTCCATGCCATCCTCGACGAGGAGGAAGAACGGCTGCCGAAGGTGAAGGCGCTGATCGCGGAGCTGAGGGGTGAGATCGGGTGACTCAATTCGTCATTCCCGCGAAAGCGGGAACCCAGCTTGAGCAAACTGCTGTGGCAACTGGGTTCCCGCTTTCGCGGGAATGACGAAGATGGGGTGGAGGCGGCGAACCTAATCCGTCAGATCGTCCCACATTTCCTTGATGCGGCCGAAAAAGCCCTGGCTTGCGGGGCATTCCTCGCCGGTCTCGGTCTCGCGGAACTCGCACAGCAATTCCTTCTGACGCGCGGTGAGGCGGGTCGGCGTCTCGACGTCGATCTGGACGACGAGGTCGCCGTGGCCGCGGCCGTTTAATACCGGCATGCCCGCGCCGCGCTGGCGGAGCTGCTTGCCCGACTGGATACCCGCGGGAATATTGATGTCGTGCTTCTTGCCGTCGAGGCCGGGAATGGTGATTTCGCCGCCGAGCGCGGCGGTCGTGAAGCTGATCGGCGCGCGCGTGAACAGCGTGGTGCCCTCGCGCTCGAAAACCTTGTGCCGCGCCATGTGGAGGAAGATGTAGAGGTCGCCCGGCGCCGCGCCGCGCGCGCCGCTCTCGCCCTCGCCCGACAGGCGGATGCGCGTGCCCTCGTCGACCCCCGCGGGAATGTTGACGGTCAGCGTCTTGCGCCGGTCGACGCGGCCTTCACCGTGGCATGAATTGCAGGGGTCGGCGA
Source organism: Sphingopyxis sp. PAMC25046 (assembly GCF_004795895.1). NCBI lineage: Bacteria > Pseudomonadati > Pseudomonadota > Alphaproteobacteria > Sphingomonadales > Sphingopyxidaceae > Sphingopyxis > Sphingopyxis sp. PAMC25046. Next base: position 4,145,322 of record NZ_CP039250.1, on the reverse strand, counting down.
TGACCTCGCCCGCGCCTTGGCAGGTCGGGCAGGTGCGCTCGACCATGAAAAAGCCCTGCTGCGCGCGCACCTTGCCGTGGCCGGCGCAGGTCGTGCAGCGGTTGGTCGACGTGCCGGGCTTCGCGCCCGATCCGTCGCACGTCTCGCAGCGCGCGGCGACGTCGACCTGAATCTCGCGCGTGATGCCCGAGAAAGCGTCTTCGAGCCGGATTTCCATGTCATAGCGCAGGTCGGCACCGCGCGCGGGGCCGCGCTGCTGACGTCCGCCGCCGAAGGCCGATCCGAAGATCGATTCGAAAATATCGCCGATATCGCCGAAATCGGCGCCATTGCCGCCGCCGAAACCGCCCGCGCCGCCGTTGACCCCGGCCTTGCCGAAACGGTCGTAGGCGGCGCGTTTCTGCGGATCTTTCAGGCAGTCATAGGCTTCGCTGATCGCCTTGAAGCGCGCTTCGCTGTCGCCGCAGCCCGGATTCTTGTCGGGGTGATATTTCATCGCGAGCTTGCGGTAGCTCGCCTTCAGCGCCGCATCGTCGGCGGTGCGCTCGACTTCCAGCAGTTCGTAATAATCGACGTCGAGTGACATAGCTCAAAAGGCCCCCTCAACTCCGCCGCACCCGGGGGGTACGGCGGAGAGAGTTTCATTCTTACTTCTTGTCGTCTTCGACTTCGGAGAATTCGGCGTCGACGACATCTTCGTCACTCTTCGCCGCGCCGGCATCGTCGTCGGCGCCGGGGGACGCGGCCGACTGCTGCTCCTTCTCGTAGATCGCCTGGCCGAGCTTCATCGCGACCTGTGCGAGCGCGCCGGCCTTTTCGGTCATCGCGGCGGCATCGCCGCCCTCGATCGCCGTCTTGGTTTCGGCGATCGCGGCCTCGATCTCGGACTTGAGGCCCGCGTCGACCTTGTCGCCATGCTCGGCGATCTGGCGTTCGGTCGAGTGCACGAGGCTTTCGGCGTTGTTCTTCGCTTCGGCCGCCTCGCGGCGCGTCTTGTCCTCTTCGGCGAACTGCTCGGCGTCCTTGACCATCTGGTCGATGTCGGCGTCCGAAAGGCCGCCCGAGGCCTGGATCTTGATCTGCTGTTCCTTGCCGGTGCCCTTGTCCTTGGCGTGGACCGACACGATGCCGTTGGCGTCGATGTCGAAGGTCACCTCGATCTGCGGCACGCCGCGCGGGGCGGGCGGGATGCCGACCAGGTCGAACTGGCCGAGCAGCTTGTTGTCCTGCGCCATTTCGCGCTCGCCCTGGAACACGCGGATCGTCACCGCCGACTGATTGTCGTCAGCCGTCGAATAAACCTGCGACTTCTTCGTCGGGATCGTCGTGTTGCGGTCGATCATTTTGGTCATGATGCCGCCGAGCGTCTCGATGCCCAGCGAGAGCGGTGTGACGTCGAGCAGCAGCACGTCCTTGACGTCGCCCTGCAGCACGCCCGCCTGGATCGCGGCGCCGATCGCGACGACCTCATCGGGGTTCACGCCGGTGTGCGGTTCCTTGCCGAAGAAATCCTTCACGACTTCGCGCACGCGCGGCATGCGCGTCATGCCGCCGACGAGCACGACTTCGTCGATTTCGCTCGCCGAAACGCCGGCGTCCTTGATCGCCTTCTTGCAGGGTTCGAGAGTGCGCTTGACCAGCTCTTCGACCAGCTTTTCGAGGTCGGCGCGGCTGATCGTCTTCACAAGGTGCTTCGGCCCGTTGGCGTCGGCGGTGATGAAGGGCAGGTTGACTTCGGTCGTCGCGGCGGTCGACAGCTCGATCTTCGCCTTTTCGGCGGCTTCCTTCAGCCGTTGCAGCGCGAGCTTGTCGCCGCGCAGGTCGATGCCTTCGTCCTTCTTGAAGCCGTCGGCAAGATATTCGACGATCTTGCTGTCGAAATCCTCGCCGCCGAGGAAGGTGTCGCCGTTGGTCGACTTCACCTCGAACACGCCGTCGCCCACCTCGAGGATCGAGATGTCGAAGGTGCCGCCGCCAAGGTCATAGACGGCGATCGTCTTGTTCTCGGTCTTGTCGAGGCCATAGGCGAGCGCGGCCGCGGTCGGCTCGTTGATGATGCGCAGCACTTCGAGGCCCGCGATCTTGCCGGCGTCCTTGGTCGCCTGACGCTGCGCGTCGTTGAAATAAGCGGGGACGGTGATCACCGCCTGCTCGACCTTTTCGCCGAGATAGGCTTCGGCGGTTTCCTTCATCTTCTGAAGGATGAACGCGCTGATCTGCGACGGCGAATAATCCTCGCCGCCCGCCTTGACCCACGCGTCGCCATTGGCGCCCTTGACGATCGAATAGGGGACGAGCTCCATATCCTTCTTGGTCATCGGATCGTCGAAGCGGCGGCCGATCAGGCGCTTCACCGCAAAAATGGTGTTTTCGGGGTTGGTGACGGCCTGGCGCTTCGCCGGCTGGCCGATCAGGCGCTCGCCATCCTTCGCAAAGGCGACGATCGACGGGGTCGTGCGCGTGCCTTCGACATTTTCGATAACCTTGGGTTTTCCGCCTTCCATCACCGCGACACAGCTGTTCGTGGTGCCGAGGTCGATCCCGATCACTTTGGCCATTGATAATACGTCCTTGTTGCTTCTTCCGGCGCCCTGAAAAGGCACGCCGTCCATGGGTTACATGGGCGCGATATAGGTGCGCTAATCCTTGGCACAAGGGCTTTGACGGCTTATCGAGGGTGCGAATTGTCGCGCTTTTACGGAGTCCTCCCAAAATGAAACCCTTCGCACTTGCCGCTCTTGCCGCCACCGCGCTCAGCCTGACCGGCTGCGGCGAAAATCTGGGTGCGGGGCAGCCGCTCAATGTGGTCAGCGGCCATATCGTGATGGGGGCGACGCCCGACAGGCCCGCGGTCGGTTATTTCCGCGTCGAGGGCGGGCCGGTGCCGGTCGAACTGGTCGCGGTGACCAGCGACCTCGCGCAGCGCGTCGAGATGCACGAGAGCGTGCGCGAGAACAATGTGATGACGATGAAGCCGCTGCTCCGCGCGCCGGTTCCCGCGAAGGGCGAGCTGGTGTTCAAGCAGGGCGGAAAGCATCTGATGATCTGGGGCATCAACGGCGCCGCGGTGCGCGCGGGCAAGCTGCCGATGGCGTTCGTCTTCACCAACAACAATAACGAACGCATCCTCTTCGACATGGTGATCAAGCCCGCCGAAGGTGGCACCGACGCGGCCGATCATGGCGCGATGGACCATGGTTCGATGGAGAAGGGTGCCGATACGGCCGCCCCCGACGCCGCGAAGAAATAAGCATCGGTGCCGCGTCCGTCGCGACCGCTGACGACCGGCGAGATCGCGCTCGCGCGGACGGTGTTCGGCGACGCTATCGCTTATGACCGCGTCCGGGTGAACCACCATAAATGGATCTTCTTCCAGCCGCGCCATATCGTGATGGCGCCGATGGGCAGCCTGCACTTCAATCCGCACGGCGACCTCTATTGCGACGATTTCAGCGCGGCATCGCAGCGGCTCAAGGGGCTGTTCATCCATGAAATGACGCACGTGTGGCAGGCGCAGACGCGCGGCCGCTGGTATCTGGTGCTGATGCGCCACCCCTTCGCGACCTATAGCTACAGCCTCAAACCCGGCTGGCTCCTCGAACGCTACGGGCTCGAACAGCAGGCCGAGATCGTGCGCCATTATTGGCTGCTGACACAGGGGGCGATCATCGGCGGTGCGCCGGGGGTCGAGGCCTATCGCGCGATCCTTCCCGCTTCATGGCGCGCGGCGTGATGGCCCGCGAGAAATAGCGGCTAGCCAGACGGGCCGCGTTCGTCCTATGTTCCGCTCATGGATGGAAGCTCGCTCGTCGTCGCCCTTGTTGCCCTCGCCATCGGCGCGCTGATCGGCTGGCTCGTCGCCGGCCGCCAATCTGGCGCGCTCAAGGCCGAGCGCGACGGGCTTTCGGAACGCTTCAGGAGCGCGGTGACCGACCTCGCGGCCGAGGCTGAGGCGCGCAAGGCGGCCGATATCCAGCTCGCCGCGCTCCTCAGCGAACAGAAAGCGCGCGATGCGGCGCATGAAGCGCAGATCGCGCAGCTCAGGGACGCGCAGGCCGCGCTCACCGCACAATTCCGCGAGGTCGGGCAGGTGATGCTCGATGGCGCGCAAAAGGCGTTCCTCGAACGTGCGGAGCAGCGCTTCAAGCAGAGCGAAGAGACAGCGGGGCAAAAGCTTTCGGCGCTGCTCAATCCCGTCCACGAGCGATTGCAAAAATATGAGGAAGCCGTGGGCAAGGTAGAGGCAGAACGCCAGAATGCCTTCGGCCTGCTCCATGGCCAGATCGCCGCGATGCGCGAGGGCACCGAACGCGTGTCGAGCGAGGCGGCGAAGCTCGTCAACGCGCTGCGCAATGCGCCCAAGGCGCGCGGGCGCTGGGGCGAGCAGCAGCTCCGTAATGTGCTCGAAAGCTGCGGGCTTTCCGAACATGCCGATTTTCAGACCGAGGTCAGCGTGACCGACGGCGACGGCGGACGGTTGCGCCCCGACGTCGTCGTCAAGGTGCCCGGTGGGCAAAGCCTCGTCATCGATGCGAAAGTGTCGCTCAACGCCTATCAGGATGCGTTCGGCGCGGTCGACGAGGGCGAGAAGGCCACGCATCTCGCCACGCATGCCGCGGCGATGCGCGCGCACGTCAACGCGCTCGGCGCCAAAAGCTACTGGAACCAGTTCGACGACACGCCCGACTTCGTCGTGATGTTCGTCCCCGGCGAACATTTCCTCGCCGCCGCGCTCGATCAGGACCACGAGCTTTGGGACTATGCGTTCGAGCGCAAGGTGCTGCTCGCGACCCCGACCAACCTCATTGCGATCGCGCGCACCGTCGCGGCGGTGTGGCGGCAGGAAAAGCTGGCGGGCCAGGCACGCGAGATCGCGGCGCTCGGCAAGGAGCTTTATGCGCGCATGTCGGTGATGGGTTCGCACATCGCGCGCGTCGGCAAGAATCTCGATCAGGCGACGGGCGCGTACAACGCCTTTGTCGGTAGCTTCGAAAGCCAAGTGTTGACGCAGGCGAAACGGTTCGAGGCGCTCGACGTCGAGACCGGCGGCAGGGAGATTCCAACGCTGCCCGTCGCCGAGCAGGCGGCGCGTCCGCTCGCGAAGCTGGCCCCGGCGCCTGCGGCGGTCAACGACGGCGAATGAGATCGTCGCCCCCGCGAAGGCGGGGGCCGCTGGCAGCCTTGCGCTACGCCGACAACGGCCCCCGCCTTCGCGGGGGCGACGTCCGGATTTTAGATCGCCCGCTTCAGCACCGCCGTCTGCCCGTCGCTCCCCGTCAGGATCAACGTCCCGTCGGTCGGAAAGCTCAGGCTCACCGGGCCGCGCATCAGCGCGAAAAAGGCGCCTTCCTGCGTCATTCCCGCCCCGGGACACGCCATCTTGGTTGCCATCAGCGGTTCGGCGGTCAGCGTGCGGTCGGCGAGCGAATAGCCGCCCGAAAACCGGTTGCAGCCCGCGCTGCCGCTCAGCCGGTCGGCTTCGAAGGCGAGCGTGGTCGGCCGATCGGCCGCGACGGGAACGCCGCCGATCGACACGAAGGTCCAGTTGGTTCCCGCAAGCTCGGTCGGCGGCAAGATCCCGCCGCCGCAGCCCTTCACGGTCTTGCCGTCGGCGACCACGGTCACCGTGTCGCGGTAGCGGCGATCACTCATCCCGTCGCTGCATTCGCCGCGCGCAACTTCGACTTTCAGCCGATCGGTCACATAATGTTCGCCGTTCGCCACCGCGCGCGCACCGGGGTTCGGCACCATGATCTTGGTCTCGCCATAATCGCCGTCGTAATTGAGCCGCGACGGCGTGATCTCGAGCGTCCAGCCGGGCTCGGTGCCGATCGCCATATATACGGCGGGCGGTTCGCCGGGGCCGCGCGGCATGTCGCCGGCGGGCGCGCAGGCGGCGAGGGCGGCAAAGGCGGGCAGGGCAATCAGGAGCGGAGTGCGGATCATCGAACGGACCTTTCCTCATCGTCATCCCGCCCCTTCGACAAGCTCAGGGGATCCGGGATCCATTCGGCGTTTGCTTATCGGCCGAAGGAAGAATGGATGCTGAATCAAGTTCAGCATGACGAAGGTTACAGAAAACTCCGACGGAAAACTATCGCCGCCGCTGGTTCAGCACCTCATACGCCATCACCGCGGTCGCAACCGCGGCGTTGAGGCTGTCGGCCTTGCCCAGCATCGGCATCTTGACGCGCACGTCCGCGGCGGCGGCATAGGCGGGCGGCAGTCCCTGCGATTCATTGCCGGTGAGGATGAAGGTCGGCGCGGCATAGCGCACCGCCTGATAATCCTCGGTATCGCCGCCGAGCCAGGTTGCGACGAGCTGGCCGGGGCCCTGACGCAGCCAGGGGAGAAATTCCTCCCAGCGCGCGACCACCAGCTTCTGCGTGAAGATCGCCCCCATGCTCGCGCGCACCGCTTCGACCGCATAGGGGTCGGTGCTGTCGCCCAAGAGGATCAGTCCGCCCGCGCCGACCGCGTCGCCGGTGCGCAGCATCGTGCCGAGGTTGCCCGGATCGCGAAGGCGTTCGGCGACGAGCCAGATCGGCGCCGCGTTGCGGTCGAGATCGGCGAGCGTCGTGTGAGGTTCGGCATAGATGCCGACGACCGTCTGCGGATTGTCCTTGCCCGACAGCTTCGACAGGATCGCCGGCGTCGTGTCGACCACCTCGCCGCCCGCCGCTATCGTATCGGCCGCGAGCGCCTTCGCGAGCGGATGCGCGTCGCTTTCGGGGCCGAGGAACAGCCATTGCGGCAGGACACCCGCCTCGCGCGCCTCGGTCGCGATGCGCAGCCCCTCGGCGAGGAACAGCCCTTCGGCGCGGCGGTGGCGCTTCTCGCGCAGCAGGCGCATCCGCTTGACCAGCGGGTTCGACAGGCTTTCAATAAGGGAACGGCGGGCCGACATGTTTCACTCTTTCGTCGCCCCCACGGAGGCGGGGGCCGCTGGACGTTCGCGCGGCGAAGCAGGTGCCAGGCCGACAGCGGCCCCCGCCTCCGCGGGGGCGACGGGCTATCCTTCGCCGCCCACCTCAATCTTCGCCGAAGCTGTCCTTGACCAGCCCGACCAGCTTGAGCAGCGCCGCGTCGGCGCCGTCGCCCTTCGTATGGATGGTGATCGAATCGCCCTTGGCGGCGCCGAGCATCATCAGGCCCATGATCGAGGTGCCGTTGACGCGGCTGCCGCCCTTTTCGACCTCGACCGACACGCTTTCGGGCAAGCGGCTGACGAAGGTCACGAATTTGGCGCTGGCGCGCGCGTGCAACCCGCGCTGATTGGTGATTTCGACCGTCTCGCTATTTTCGTTCAAGGGCCTACTCCCAGCATCTCCGATGCGACCGAAATATATTTCTGGCCCGCTTCTTTCGCCGCGATCACCGCGGCGCGGAGTTCCATCGTCTTGCGCGCGCTTTCGAGGCGGATCAGCATCGGCAGGTTGACGCCGGCGATCACTTCGGTGCGCCCCGCTTCGAGCAGGCTGATCGCGAGGTTCGACGGCGTGCCGCCGAACAGGTCGGTGAGCATCACGACGCCGCGGCCTTCGTCTACCTTGCGAATCGCATCGGCGATTTCCTTGCGGCGCATTTCCATATTGTCGTTGGGGCCGATGCACACCGTCGCGATGGCCCTTTGGGGACCGACGACATGCTCCATCGCGCGCACCATTTCTTCGGCGAGGCGGCCGTGGGTGACGAGCACCATTCCCAGAAGCGGCAGAGCCTTATCGTTCGCCATGCAGTCGTCGACCCTTATATGTTGCCGCCGGATGCGGGAGACGCGGGCGGGGGCCTGCCCTCAAGCCCATCTTGCGGGGCGGAGTCAAGATTGCGGTGGGTCAGCACTGGCTCATATCCGGACTCGCGCAGCGTTTGGGTCACACGGTTCGCGACATGGACCGATCGGTGCCGCCCGCCGGTACAGCCAAAGGCAATGGTGACATAGCTTTTGCCTTCGGCGCGGTAGCGCGGCAGCAATGTCAGGATCAGCCGCTCGATCTGCGACACGCTATCCTCATAAGCCGGATCGGCGATGACATAGGCGGCGACATCGGCGTCGAGCCCGGTGCCGGGCTTGAGCTTCGGGTCCCAGTGCGGATTGCGCAGATAGCGCATGTCGAACACCAGGTCGGCGTTGCGCGGAAGGCCGCGCGCGAAGCCAAAGCTAAGGATGTTGAGCACCGGCTCACCATCGCCCGCCTCGCCGAACCGCTGACGGATTTCCTGCTGCAGATCGTTGCTGGAATAATTGGTCGTGTCGACGACATTCTCGGCCCAGCGGCGCAGCGGCTCCATCATTTCGCGCTCGCGCGCGATGCCGTCGGCGGCGGGGCGGTCCTCGGCCATCGGGTGGCGCCGCCGCGTTTCGGAAAAGCGGCGTTCGAGCTCGGCGCCCGCGCAGTCGAGGAACAAAGTCTGGATGTCGCGGCGGCCGCTCTCGCGCAATTCCTTGATCCGCCGAACGAGCAGCGCCGGCCGGAAGCCGCGACTCCGGCTGTCGATGCCGATCGCGAGTGGGCGTCCTGCCTCGCCGGGCTTGACGGGGGCGTCGATCAGCGTTTCGAGCAGCGCGAGCGGGAGGTTGTCGACGACCTCCCAGCCCAGATCCTCGAGCACCTTGAGCACGGTCGACTTGCCCGCGCCCGACAGGCCGGTGACGAGCAGCAGCCGCGATTCGGCGTCCCGGCTCATGCCGCGGGCGCCAGCTGTTCGAGCGCGAGCAGAATCTTGATCGGCGCCGACGCCTCGAACGCCGACAAGAGCAGCGCGGGAAGCGGATGGCCCGCGACCGTCTCCACCTGACCCACCGCGGGCATGCGGTCGTAACGGTCGGACAGCCGCACCGCGAGCGCGAGCGGCACCGGCGCCGTCCACGGCCGTTCGATGATCCCGATCCCGCGCACCTCGAGCTTGCCGGCCAGCGTTTCGGGCGGGCGGCACCACAGGCGGCCGCGCTCGAACCAGATGTCGCAGCGATCGTCGGCGACCAGCTTGGCGCCGCGATCGATCAGCCGCAGCGCGAGGTCCGACTTGCCCTGCCCCGAATTGCCGAGAATCAGGACGCCGCCATTGCCCGCCGCGACGCAGCTTGCATGGATGTTGACGATTTCGGTTCTGGTCCGGCTAGGAAGCATAGCGCAAGGCTTACCGGCGCCGAAGCGGGGCCGCAAGGCGATAGGATGAAGGTCGCCCCAGCGAAGGCGGCCGCCGCTGGAGAGGCCGCGCCGAGCTGACGCCTGTCCTCGTTTTCGCGGGGGGGCGATCTAAAGCACCGTGCGCTTAATATGAACCGTTCGCCCCGAGCTTGTCGAAGGGCCGTTCTTTCGTTGCGACGTAGAAAGAAGGACGGTGCTTCGACACGCTCGGCACAAACGGGTGGGGAAGCTGCAGATTAAACCGCTCGACGATCTAGGTGGCAGCGTCCGATCCCTCGCGCGCCGGCAGGGTGATCAGCAGGCTGGCGCCCGGATTGCCGTCGTCGCGATCCCTCGCGCTGATCGTCCCGCTGTGGCCTTCGACGATCGTCCGCGCGATCGCGAGGCCGAGCCCGCTGTGGCGACCGAACGCCTCGCCCGCGGGCCGCTCGCTGTGAAAGCGGCGGAAAATCGCGTCGCGCTGCGCCGGCTCGATCCCGGGACCGTCGTCGTCAACCTTCACATGCACCTCGTCGCCGAGGCGGGTCGCCGAAATGCAAACGAGGCCAGAGGGCGGCGAAAAACTGATCGCATTGTCGATGACATTGTCGATCGCGCGCTCGAGCCGGTGGCCGTCGCCCATCACCACGGTCGTGCCCTTGCGCGGGCGCGCGAAGGCGACGCGTGGGTGCGGCGTACCCGCCTCGACGCGCGCGGCGCGCGCGGCGAGCATCGATTCGATCATGATGCCGACGTCGACGGGCTCGAACAGCGTGCGCGACAGCTGGGCGTCGACGCGGCTCGCCTCGCTGATGTCGCTCACCAGCCGGTCGAGCCGGCGGACATCCTCGTCGGCGATGCGGAGCAATTGCGCGCGTTGTTCGTCGCTCTTGACGCGGCCCAGCCCCTCGATCGCCGAGCGGACCGAGGCGATCGGATTCTTGAGTTCGTGCGTCACATCGGCGGCGAAATGCTCGCCCGCATCGATGCGCTCTCGAAGGGCTTGCGTCATGTCCGAAAGTGCGCGCGCGAGCGTGCCGATCTCGTCGCGGCGGCTTGGCAGGCGCGGCACGACGACTTCGCGCGCGCGGCCGAGGCGGACGCGGACGGCGGCGCGCGCGAGGCGGCGCAAGGGGCGGACGATCGTGCGCGCGAGGAAGAGCGAGAGCAGCACCGATGCCATCAGCACGACGAGGATGACCACCGCGAGGCGGAAGCGTTCGGCGCGCACCGTCCGCGTGATGTCGCGCGCATTGAGCGTCATCAGCACCGTTTGCGGCGCTTCGAGATCGACGACGCGCGCGGCGCTCAAGAGCGGCGTGCGCTCGGGCGCATAGCGGAAGCGGCTCGCCGCGAGGCCGCTTTGCTGCGCCTCGACGACCTCGGGCCAGGATTGCGCCCGGTCGACGCGCGGTTCCTCGAAATCGGGATAGCTCGGCGCGCCGACGATCCAGTCGATGCCGCGATCCATCGCGCGCGCGGCGTCGCGTTTCCATGGCTGGAGCTCGGGATCGCGCAGCGTATAGGTCGGCGGCCCGCTCGCGAAGCTGTCGGAGACGCGCTTCCCGTCGGCGCTATAGAAGCGCAGCCGCGATTCGGTGGCCCTGGTGAATTCGCTGATCAGGCTGGCGCGCTGGTCGGGCCGCGCGGCTTCGAGCGCGCTGTCGAGCATCGCGAGCTGGTCCTTCATCACTTCGATGCGCGTGTCGACCAGCCGGCTGCGATAGGTATCGAGATAATAGAAGCCACCCGCAAGCAGCGCGACGGCGAGGATGTTGACCGCGAGGATGCGCGTGGTCAGCGACCAGCGCGCCGACCAGACGAGCGGCGATTCCTCTTGCTCGGCGATACTCGCGTCGGCTGTCAGCCGGTCGGGTTTCCGGGCGTCAGCTTTCATCGGCAAAGCGATATCCCGCGCCATAGAGGGTTGCGATCGCATCGAACTCGGGATCGACCTCGCGGAACTTGCGGCGCAGGCGCTTGATGTGGCTGTCGATCGTGCGGTCGTCGATATAAACGTCGTCCTGATAGGCGGCGTCCATCAGCTGGTTGCGGCTGCGCACGACGCCGGGGCGGCTCGCGAGCGTTTCGAGAATCAGGAATTCGGTGACGGTCAACGTCACATCCTTGCCGTCCCAGGCAACCTTGTGCCGCGCCGGGTCCATGCTCAGCCGCCCGCGCGTGATCGGCTCGGCGACGGGCTCGTCGTCCTCGCTCGGCGCGCTCCGGTTGAGCTCGACGCGGCGCAGGATGGCGCGGATGCGCGCGATCACCAAGCGCTGGGAAAAAGGCTTGGCGATATAGTCGTCGGCGCCCATCGCGAGGCCCAGTGCTTCGTCGATCTCGTCGTCCTTGCTGGTCAGGAAGATGACCGGCAGCTGGCTCTTCTCGCGCAGCCGGCGCAGCAGCTCGAGCCCGTCCATCCGCGGCATCTTGATGTCGAAAACGGCCAGATCTGGCGGATTGTCGATCAACGGCTTCAGCGCCGCCTCACCGTCCGAATAGACGCGCGTGACGAATCCTTCGGCTTGCAGCGCGATCGACAGCGATTGCAGGATATTGCGGTCGTCGTCGACCAGCGCGATGGTTGCCGTCATGCTCTTTCCATTGGGCGGGCTCCAGGGGAGCGATTAGCCTATCCGGCGTTCAGCGACAACCGCGCGCGCATGGCACCGGTTCCCTTGGTCCTGCGCTCGTCGCACATGCTGCACTGCGCCACGTTAATCTTTTGACCTCGGCCCCCGCCGTCGCTAACGCGGCCGGGATTTCGGAATCGGCGGACACGTCGGCACCCATGTACATGCGGGCCAGCCCATTAGCGCGCTAAGCATTGCATAGGTATGCAAAGACGCTGTCCGGCAAGGAAAGGCGAAGCAAATGACCAAGATTGTGATCGGCAGCGAAAGCGTCGAGACAACGGCGGAGGTGGCCGAAAACTGGGGCACGTCGGCGCTGATCGAGGATGCGGTGCGTCACGATGAAGGCCTGCTCGCCAAGGACGGGCCGCTCGTCGTCCAGACGGGCAAGCACACGGGCCGCAGCGCCAAGGACAAGTTCATCGTCCAGGACGATGAAACGCAGGGCACCATCTGGTGGGGCAAGACCAACGTGCCGATGACCCCCGATCACTTCGCGGCGCTGAAGGCCGATTTCCTTGCGCACCTTGCCGAACGTCCGCGCCTCTATCGCCAGCAATTGTTCGGCGGCTCGCAGCCCGAGCATCGCGTCGCGGTGCAGGTCGTCACCGAATTCGCGTGGCACAGCCAGTTCATCCGCACCCTGCTCTGCCGTCCCACCGCAGCCGAGCTCGCGGATTTCGCGGCCGAATATACGATCATCGACCTGCCGAGCTTCCGTGCCGACCCGGCGAAGCATGGCACGCGCAGCGAAACGGTGATCGCGGTCAATTTCACCGAAAAGCTGATCCTGATCGGCGGAACGCAATATGCCGGCGAGATGAAGAAGTCGGTGTTCGGCATCCTGAACTATCTGCTCCCCGTAAAGGGCGTGATGCCAATGCACTGTTCGGCGAACATCGGCGCGAACGGCGATACGGCGGTCTTCTTCGGCCTTTCGGGCACGGGCAAGACGACATTGTCGGCCGATGCCTCGCGCACGCTGATCGGCGACGACGAGCATGGCTGGTCGGATACCGCGGTCTTCAACTTCGAGGGCGGCTGCTATGCCAAGATGATCCGCCTCTCGCCCGAGGCCGAGCCCGAGATTTTCGCGACGACCAAACGCTTCGGGACGATTCTCGAAAATGTCGTGATGGACCCGGAAACGCGCGAACTCGATTTCGACGATGCGAGCCTCGCCGAAAACAGCCGCGGCTCCTATCCGATCGATTTCATTCCGAACACGTCGGAAAAGAATATGGGGCCGGTGCCGCAGACGGTGATCATGCTGACCGCCGATGCCTATGGCGTGCTGCCCCCGATCGCGAAGCTCACTCCCGATCAGGCGATGTATCACTTCCTTTCGGGCTATACCGCGCGCGTTGCGGGGACCGAGATCGGCGTGACCGAGCCCGAGGCGACCTTCTCGACCTGCTTCGGCGCGCCCTTCATGCCGCGGCATCCGTCGGTTTACGGCAATCTGCTGAAAGAACGCATCGCCAAGGGCGGCGTTCAGTGCTGGCTCGTCAACACCGGCTGGACCGGCGGCATGGCGACGATGGACGGCATCAAGCGCATGCCGATCAAGGCAACCCGCGCGCTGCTCAACGCCGCACTCGACGGCAGCCTCAATGACGCCGAATTCCGCAAGGACCCGAACTTCGGTTTCATGGTGCCCATCGCGGTACCGGGCGTCGATTCGTCGCTGCTCGACCCGCGCGAAGCCTGGGCCGACAAGGCGGCCTATGACCGCACCGCGCAAACGCTGGTCGGCCAGTTCATCGACAATTTCGCGCAATTTGCGGAGCATGTCGACGAAGGCGTCCGCCAGGCCGCACCGCGGGCCGCCGTCGCAGCCTGATTGACCCGGAAACTTCCGGGTGCTCATTCACCCGGAAGGACCGGACCAATGACCACCCAATATTCCCCGCGCCTGTTCGAGCGCGACGAAGAGATACGCGCGATCGGGGAAGGCTTGCTCGCCTGTGCCCTGCCGCGCGAGGCGTGGACTCACGAGGCGCATCTCGGCGCTTGCCTCTGGCTGCTCAGCGAACGTCCCGACATCGACGTCGATGTCGAGATCGCCGGCCTCATCCGCCGCTTCAACGAGAGCGTCGGCGGGGTGAACGACGATCATGGCGGCTATCACGACAGCATTACGCGTGCCTATGTCGCGGGGGTCAGGCTATTCCTGCGCGAGACGGCCGAGACGGGGCTCGCGGCGCGCGTCAACGCGCTGCTGCTGTCCGACGTCGGGCGCCGCGACTGGCCGCTGCGCTTCTACAGCCGCGAGCTGCTGTTTTCCGTGCCCGCGCGGCGCGCCTTCGTTGAACCCGACCTTGTGCCGCTGCCCGGCTAGAGCGCGATTCCCGGCGTCCAGCCGCTCGCCGCGAGGAACGCCGCGGGGTCCTGCATCTCGACGATCGCCTTGATCGCCGCCGCCTTGTCGGGCGTGCGGTCGTAATAGGCTTTGGCGACACGATAACCGACCCAGTAACCCAGGTCGCCGGGCCAGCCATCGGCGCCCTTCTGATTGTATAGCCAGCGCGAACCGATCGCCTTCTGGTCCTTTTCGGCGAGGAAGATCGTCTCGAGCTCCTTCTCGCGCCCCTTCGCCCACTGGTGAAGCAGCGGATAGGCGACCGATCCCGTCATCCGCTCGGCGACGAATTCGGCCGCGCCTTCGACCAGCGCTGCGCGCAGCACCGATTCTTCGCGGTCCTCGACCTGCGCCAGCGGCTGCTGCACATGGATATATTCATGCGCGATGACGTGCACGAAGCGGTCCTCGTCGTCGGCTTCGATGAATTTGGCGGCGCACAGCGCTTCGAGGCCGATGTAGAGCCCCTTCGCATTGGCGGTCCCCGCGGTCGTCGCGCGGCCGATCGCGATGGTGATCGGCGGAAATTTCGCGGCGGGATAGATTTGCGCGAGGCGGTCGGTTGCGGCGACAAGGCGCGTGCGCACCGCGGGAAGATTCGCCGCGCAGCCGCGTGCGTCGGCAAAGACCTGCGGCTTCTTGCCCAGCGCGGCGGCAAGCTTTTCGGGCGTGATCCGGCGCATCACCATGAATTCCGCGAGCCCCGGCGAAGGGGTGGCAAGATAGCGCGCCGCCACCACCTCGGGCTGCGCCGCGAGCGCGGGGTCGTCATAGAGCGCGTAAAAGCGATCGACGTCGCTCGTCGCGATGGTGACGCGCCCCACGCCGGGCGCGTCCGCCGCTTCATGCGCGTGAGCGGGAATCGCGGCGAGCAACACGGCGCCGAACAGCCCCCGCATCATGGGACGGAACCTCATGCCTTCGCCCCCTTCACATATTCATCGACATTCTTCGCGAGCACGTCGAGCGGAACGTTGCCGCCCTTGACCACAACGTCGTTGAAATCGCGGAGGTCGTACTTCGCGCCCAGCGCCTTCTGCGCGAGGCCGCGCTGGCGCACGATTTCGCTGTGCCCCACCTTGTATCCGCACGCTTGCCCGGCCCAGCTGCAATAGCGGTCGACCTCGCTCGCGACCTCAAGCGGGTTAGAGCCATTCTCCTTAACGAAGAAATCGACTCCCTGCTGGCGCGTCCAGCGCTTGGCGTGGAGGCCGGTGTCGACGACGAGGCGGCAGGCGCGGAAGGCGAGCGACTGGAGATAGCCCAAGCGCCCGACCTCGAAATCGTCGTAGAGGCCAAGCTCGTCGGCGAGCTGCTCGGCATAGAGTGCCCAGCCTTCGCTATAGGCGTTGAACGCCAGCATCGTGCGGATCAGCGGCATCGAATGCGCATATTCGCCCTGCCAGGCATGGCCCGGGATCGCCTCGTGCATCGTCAGATCGGGCAGCGAATATTTGCTGTGCAGCTCGGTCGTGCGCAAATTGATCCAGAAGCGTCCCGGAATGCTGCCGTCGATCGACCCCGCGCCGCCATAGGCCGCGGGCGCGCCGGGTTCCTCGGCGAGCGGCAGCCGCTTCACCTCGACATTGCCCTTCACGAGGGTGCGGAAGGCGCGCGGCAGTTCGGCGCGGATCTTGCCGAGCCAGGTCTGGATATAGGCGACGATCTCGGCGCGGCCCCGATCATTGTCGGGGAATTTATATTTGGGATCCTTGGCGAGCGCGTTCATCCGGTCGCCGACCGAGCCCTGCGTATAGCCGAGCTTCTTCAGGATCGGGTCCATCCGGCCGTGGAGTTCGGCGAGTTCTTCGCGGCCCATCGCGTGGATTTCGTCGGGGGTCATGCGCGTCGTCGTCGAGGCGCGGAGGCCCCACGCATACCATTCGTCGCCGCCGGGGCGCGCCCACATGCCGGCGTCCATCGTCGCCTTCGGCCGCTGCGCCTTCAGCTCGGCGAGCTGGCGTTCGAGCGCCGCGGCGACCGGACCCTGCACGATCTTTGCCGAGCGCGCGTTCCAGTCGCCGGCGATCTTCGCGTCGCCGGTGCGCCGTACGAGGCTTTCGACCATCGACCCGCCCGCCTTCGCGTCGGCGACCGTCGCCTCCATCTGCTTCACCGCCTTGTCGATCAGGAAGGCGGGGGCGACCAGCCCCAGCCCGCCCGCCGCCTTCAGCCGCTCGGTTTCGCCGTCGAGCACGCCCGGAAAGGCATTGAGGCGCGCGAGATAGGCTTCGGCATCGGCCGAGCTTTTCACCGGATGATCGCTGTCGAGGAATTTCGGAATGTCGAGATAGGCGCCGACATTCTGGATCACGACATAGGGCGTGTTGCGCCACCCGCCGACCGCAACGTCGCCATAGGGGAGGGCGAAGCCCGCGAGCGCGACGTCGTAGGCGCTTTCGACCACCGCCAGGCTGGTGCGCGCCTGATGGTCGAGCCCGCCCTTGTCAAAGGCGCGGACGCGCGCGACGTCGGTCTTCAGCGTGTCGGCGAGCGCCTGCACGCCCGCCGCCGAACGGTCGCCGAGCTGCCCGCGCATCGCCGCGCGCGCGCCGGTGTCGATGCCGAGCGAGGTCGCGCCCTCGGGCGATTTCGCGAGCAGATTGTCGGCGACTGAGTCGAGCAGTTGCTGCGCATCGCTCCCGGGCGCGTCCTGCAGCGCCGCGGCGGGACCGGCGATGGCGAGTCCGGCGGAGCCCGCGCCAAGCGCGGCTAGCGTGTGGCGGCGGCTGACGGGGGTGGAAAGCGGATGTTGCACTGGCGGCTCCCTGCGACTTGTTTCTGTTGAAACCTGTCTAGGCGGGCGGGCGCGCGGGTCAACGAAAAGGGGCCGGGAAAGCCTCTGCCTTCCCGACCCCCGTCGAAAATTATGGACCGTCTATCAATCGGTAAGGTCGGCGGGCACCTTGCCGCCGTTCGCCGCGAGCTCGCGCATCACCGCCTTGTGCAGCCAGATGTTCATTTCGGCGCTGCCGTCGAGCGCGCCGGTATAGCCGAGTTCCTGCGCCAGCTCCTTGCGGTTGGCGAGGCTCGAATCGATGCCAAGCAGCTTCATCAGGTCGACGATCGACGTGCGCCAGTTGAGATCCTGCCCGGCCTTCGCCGCCTCGGCGGTGAGGATCGCGTCGACGTCGACCGGCGCGGCGGCGGCCGACGCCATGGCCTGCGTCGCGGCGTCGAGCGCGGTGCCGACGGGACTGGGCGCAGCCGGGGCGGCGGGTTCCGCGGCGACAGCCTTCTTGCCGAAAATGGCGTCCTTGATCTTGCCGAAAATGCTCATTGTGTAGCTCCCACTAGAAACCACGGCGCTCCCCGGAAGGGCGAGTCGCACAGGTGCAGGCTAGGACTATGCAATTGAGAATGACAGCCAAATGACGACTCCTCCCGATCCCGCCTGCTGCTATACTGCGGCGCATCGGTGCGGTCCGATCCGTGCCGTAGCGGGAGTATGATCCATGAATCTGACCGATATTTTGGCGCAGGCCGGCGGCATCGAATCGATGGCGAAGGAGCTGGGCATCCCGCCTGCCACGGCGAAACAGGGCGCCGACGCGCTGCTTCCCGCGATCCTCGGCGGTTTCAAGAAACAGGCACAAGGCGGCGGCGGAGTCGAGGGGCTGGGCGGACTGCTCGGCCAGCTTGGCGGCGGCGGATTGCTCGACTCGGTGCTCGGGTCGCAGCCGACGCCGGTGAGCCAGGGCAATGACGTACTCGGCCAGATTTTCGGGTCGAAGGATGTCAGCCGTACGGTCGCCGGACAGGCGGCGGCGCAGACCGGGATCGACTCGGGATTGCTCAAGCAGATGCTGCCGATGCTGGCGATGATGGTCGCGGGCTATATGGCGAAGCAGGGCGGGCAGGGCAGCGCGAGCGGCGGCCTCGGCGGCATGCTCGGCAATGTCCTCGGCGGCGCGATGGGCGGCGGCGCGGCCCCGTCCGCCGGCGGTTTCGGCGGCGGATTGGGCGGCCTGGGCAAGATGCTCGACATGGACGGCGACGGCAATCCACTCGACGACATCATGGGCATGGTCAACAAGATGCGGGGGTAGGAAAGTCGTCGCCCCCGCGAAGACGGGGGCCGCCGGCAACCTTGCGCCAGATCGATAGCGGCCCCCGCCTTCGCGGGGGCGACGCTAACTTTCACGCCGCCATCAGTCTGATATCCTCGCGGAAATCCTCGTCCACCCCG
Source organism: Sphingopyxis sp. PAMC25046 (assembly GCF_004795895.1). NCBI lineage: Bacteria > Pseudomonadati > Pseudomonadota > Alphaproteobacteria > Sphingomonadales > Sphingopyxidaceae > Sphingopyxis > Sphingopyxis sp. PAMC25046. The sequence continues at coordinate 4,127,004 of NZ_CP039250.1, read as the reverse complement.
ATGCGGCTTCGCATCGGGGTGACGCCGCCATCGGCATCGGCGTCGCCTTCCTCGAACAGCGCGCACGCCGCTTCGCCGCCGCGCGCCAGGCTGTAACGCTGCGCGACCTTGCCGGTGGGCTTAAAACCCAGCTTGCGCAGCACCGCGCCCGACGCCGGATTGTCGAGGAAATGGCCCGCCGACAATCGGGGCAGGTTCATCGCGCGCGCGATGTGGAGGAGCTGGCGCCCCGCCTCGGTCGCAAAACCGAGACCCCAATAGGGCCGCGCGATCCAGTAACCCATTTCGAGTTCGCCTTCCGGACTCGGCGAAATGCCGCAGCCGCCGACGAGGCGCGGCGCGCCGCCGGTACGGGCGAAGATCAGGAAACGCGGTTGATCGGGATTGATCGGCTTCGCCAGAAATTCCTGCGCCTGCGCCTCGCCATAGGGCCAGGGCGCGGTCGCGAGATTGCGGACCACCACCTCTTCGCCGATCGCACGGGCGAGCGCGGGGGCGTCTTCGAGCCAGCCGGGCCGCAGCAACAGTCTTTCGGTACGCGCGAACATCTTTTCAAACTCCCAATGCCAGTCGCCTTGGCGCCAGATGGTGACGCTTTGACGACATTCGATATGGAGGGAGATGGAAGGCCCCGTTTTCGCGCCCATTGCCAACAACGGCCCCGCTAGACTGCGGATTTCGGACAAGAAAAAAGGGAGTCCGGGGTGACCCGTCTCCCTCTTTTCGAACCTTGTTTCCGCTATGCGCGGAAAGGACAGCTCCGGGTCATCCCTTGGATGGACGACCCGTCAGCGATCGTCCTTATTCGGCGGCTTCGGCCATCATGTCGACCGATACATATTTGCGGCCGAGCTTGCCGTCGTGGAATCGGACGCGGCCGTCGGCGGTGGCGAACAGCGTGTGATCCTTGCCCATGCCGACGTTGGCGCCCGGGTACACCTTGGTACCGCGCTGGCGCACGATAATGTTGCCGCCGATCACTTCCTGACCGCCGAACTTCTTCACGCCAAGGCGGCGGCCGGCTGAGTCGCGACCGTTGCGCGAAGAACCGCCTGCTTTCTTATGTGCCATGACTGATGCTCCTTAATTCGTTCGAGAGGCCGAGCGGCGTTTCCGCGCTCAGGCGTCCTTCTTGGGGGCTGCCTTCTTGGCAGCGGGCTTCTTTTCGGCGGTTTCGGCCTTGGGCGCAGCTTCCTTCTTGGGAGCAGCGGCCTTCTTCGGCGCGGCTTCCTTCGCGGGCGCAGCCTTGGCTTCGGCGGCCGGAGCGGCCTCTGCCTTCGGAGCGGCTTCCTTCTTCGGCGCGGCCTTCTTGGCATCGCCGACGGCAAGGATGCGCAGCAGCGTCAGCGACTGGCGGTGGCCGTTGCGGCGGCGGTAATTGTGCCGGCGGCGCTTCTTGAAGACGATGACCTTTTCGCCGCGCGTCTGGGCGATGATCTCGGCCGAAACGACGAGACCCTTCGCATCCTTCACCTCGCCGCCGTCGCCGGCCAGCAGGATGTCGCCCAGCGACACGGTGTCGCCGGCTTCACCCTCGATCTTCTCGACGGCGATCTTGTCTCCGGCGGCAACGCGATACTGCTTTCCGCCCGTGCGCACGATTGCGAACATGGTCTTCCATCCAATCAGAAACTAGAACACCCGCGCTGCCAGTCACCCGCCAGAGCAGGCGATTTTTCCGGCATGCGGGAAAGTCAGCGCCACTAGCGAGCCAGGCCCGTGCTGTCAACCGCATATTTCCGCGCTTTTTATCCGAAAGCGCGGCGGCGGTGCCGATTATTGCGCGCGCGCCCGATTCGGCACTTGCTGCGCCACGGGAGCGACCATATCAGGGGCGGCGATGAAGCGCGTCCTTCTTTTCACCCCGTTGTTTCTGTCGCTGCCCGCCTGTGCCGCGACTCAGTCCAATGACGGCCCTTCGTTGGCGAAGCGCGCGGTCGAGGGGCGATTCGATGTCGCGCCGCCCGCGGTCGTCGTGGCGCCGCCCGGACCGCTCCCCGCCGACCTCGCCGGACGGCTCGACCGCTGGGAGGCTGATGCCGCCGCCGGGCAACAGGCTTTCGCCGCCGAGCGCGCCGCCGCCGCCTCGCTCGTGGCGGCCGCGGCCGGCGCGCCGGTCGCCGGCGAACGCTGGGTCGTCGCGCAGCAGGCGATCTCGCGCCTCGTCGCCGCGCGCGCGCCGCTTACCGCCGCGCTGGCCGACATCGACCGGCTGTATCTCGATCGCAGCGTGGACGAGCAGATCGACGGCCTGCCCGACATCTATGCGCTGCGCGACCGGCTCGCCGACATGGTCTCGACGCAGGACGCGGTGATCGAGGCACTGAGCGCAGGGTTGCCGAACGGGTAATGCGCCATTCGTCATCCCGGACTCGATCCGGGACCCACGCGGCGGCCGCGTTATGGATGCCGGATCGAGTCCGGCCTGACGATGAAGACTAGGCCGGTTACTGATTCAATCCGTGCTTTTTGAGCGCGTGGCGGATCTGGTCGTAACTCAGCCCCAGCGCCTCGGCCGCGACCTTCTGGTTGAAACGGCAGCGCGCCATCGTGTCGGCAAGGATCGCCTTTTCATAGCCGTCGACCGCGGCGCGCAGGTCGCTGACCGGGCCCGATGAGGTGGGGGCGCTTGGCGCCGGATCGGCGGTTGTCGCGGCGGGCGCCTCGGCCTTCGCCGCCGCCTTGCGCACCGCCGGCTGCCACGGGCTCGCGAACGGGTCGAAGCTCAGCGCGTCGACCGGTTTCGATGGGTCGGCCCAACGATAGATGGCGCGTTCGATGACATTGCGAAGCTCGCGGACATTGCCCGGCCAATCATGCCCTTCCATCGCGGCGAGCGCGCGCGGGCCGAAGCCGGGCCATTCGTCCCAGCCGATCACCGCCGCCATGCGCTGGCCGAAATAGGTGGCGAGCACCTCGATATCGCCTTCGCGCGCGCGCAGCGGGGGCAGGGTGATGACCTCGAAGGACAGCCGGTCGAGCAGGTCGGCCCGGAAGCGATTGTCGTCGACCAGCGCGGGCAGATGCTCGTTGGTCGCCGCGACGATCCGCACGTCGACGCGGATCGGGCGCGACGCGCCGACGCGCGTGACCTCGCCATATTCGACCGCGCGCAGCAGCCGTTCCTGCGCGCCCATCGACATCGTCGCGAGCTCGTCGAGGAACAGCGTGCCGCCATCGGCCTCTTCGAAACGCCCCGCGCGGCTGCGCGTCGCACCGGTGAAGGCGCCCGCCTCATGCCCGAAAAGTTCGCTTTCGATCAGCGTCTCGGGCATCGCGGCGCAGTTCATGATCACATAGGGACGATCCCACCGCGTCGACAGCCGGTGGAGGCGCTCGGCGATCAGCTCCTTGCCCGTGCCGCGCTCGCCGATCACGAGCACCGGGCGGTCGAGCGACGCCGCGAGGCTCGCGCGCTCCACCGCGTCCTGAAAGGCGGCCGACTGGCCGATGAACTGTGTTTCGCGCTCCATTCCCAATCATTGGCAAATTTTCCCGCTGATTGGCAAGTCAAATTGCAACGAACAGGCAGTCGCGAGTGAAGTTTCCCACTTTTCTGCCGTTTCCAGCAATTGGCACGCCTCCTGCAAAGATTTCAGCGAACCGGCGCACAGCGCTCCGGTGCAGCAAACAGGAAGGTCGAAACGATGAAAACGAAGATTGCCCAGGCCGCTACTTTCGCGTTCAGCGCGTTGGGTGCGCTGGCCGTCCTCGTCGGCGCGATCGACTATCCTGCCACAGCCGCCAACGCTGCCGGCCTCCCGGTCGTCGGCCTGGTCGGTGCTGCTTCGACCCCGGCGGTCAGTCCGATGGCCTGACCGGCACTGGTGCCGGGGCACTCTCCCCCCTTGCCCCGCCCCGGCACCAGCCTTTTTTATAAACAGACACAGGTCTTACGTTTTCGACAGGAGTTTCAAATGGGTATTTTCTCACGAACCCGCGACATCATCGCCGCCAACGTCACCGATCTGCTCGACCGGGCCGAGGATCCGGAAAAGATGATCCGCCAGATCATCTTCGAGATGAACGAAACGCTCGTCGAAGTCCGCGCCTCCGCCGCCCGCACGATCGCGGACCAGAAGGAGATGCGCCGCCATATCGCCAAACTCGAAAGCCTGCAGGACAGCTGGAAGGAAAAGGCCGAACTCGCGCTGTCGAAGGACCGCGAGGACCTCGCCACCGCCGCGCTCGTCGAAAAGCAGAAGGCGGGCGACATGGCCGAGCGTCTCAAGGCCGAGATCGCCGTCCTCGACGACGCGCTGACCGGCTATGAGGCCGACATCGCCAAGCTGCAGAAGAAGCTTTCGGAAGCCCGCGCGCGCCAGTCGAGCGTGGTCAACCGCCTCGAAAGCGCCGAGAACCGATTCAAGCTGCGCGAGATGACCAACGGCGACCGTGTCGAAGACGCCTTCTCGCGCTTCGAAATCCTCGAACGCCGCGTCGACGAAGCCGAAGGCCGTGCCGATGCGCTGGGTCTCGGCTACAAGAAGTCGCTCGACGAGGAGATCGCCGAACTGCAGGCCGCCGACAAGGTTGCCGACGAACTCGCCGCGCTGAAGGCCGCGCAGGGCAAGAATTGAGGAGCCGGACCGATGGAAGAAGTCATCATTGTCCCGATCGTCATCGGAACGCTCTTCCTCGGTCTGCCCTGGCTGATCCTCCACTACATTACCAAGTGGAAACAGGCCAAGACGCTGACCGGAGAAGATGAACAGCTGCTCGACGAACTCTACGATACGGCTCGGCGGCTCGAGAATCGTCTCCATACTGTCGAACGTATCATCAGCGCCGACCATCCCGACTTCCGCCCCGCGGTACGCAGCGATGAAGAACTGGCGCAGCTCGAAAACATGACGAACCGGAGGAACTGAGATGTCTGCCAGCCGCACCAAATTCTATCTCGACAAGCAGAACGCCAAATGGAGCGGCGTGTGCGCGGGGATCGCGGACTATAGCGGGATCGACGTCCTCTGGGTTCGCGTCGGCGCGGTGCTGCTCACCCTGATGGGCGGTTTTCCCTGGACGCTGATCGCCTACTGGATGGTCGCCTGGATGGGAACGCCGAAGCCCTTCGCGCTCTACGGCTCGACCGAGGAAGCGAAATTCTGGCAGGGTGTGCGCAGCAACCCGACCGCATCGACCCGCGACATCAAGTCGCGCTTCCGCGACATCGACCGCCGGCTTGCCGACATCGAGCAATATTACACCAGCCATAACCGCCGCCTCGCCGACGAGATCGACGCGCTGCGCTGAGCGGGCTGAAGCAACAGGGAGACGTTTCATGAATTTCGGTGGCACCACTTTCGTCCTCGCCATCATCGCCCTGTCGATCGGCGGCTGGATGTTCACCACCTGGATCCGCGCCAAGCACGGCTATCCCGTCGAGAATGAATGGGGTGGCACGGTTCATCGAACCGACCCCGACGCTGATCGAAAAATCGCGCTGCTGACCGATGATAACGCCAAACTGGCGGGGCAGGTCAGCCGGCTGGAGGAGCGGATTTCGGTGCTCGAACGCATCGCGACCGAAGAGGGCGGAAAGGCGGCGCAGCTCGCCGACCAGATCGACCGCCTGCGCTGAGAGGGTAAGATAATGGATTTGGATGTGCTGAACGCTGTTGCTCCCGTCGCCGCGATCGTCGGCCTGGCCGGGGTCGGGGGATGGGTCTTCACCACCTGGCTCCGCGTCAAGAACGGCTATCCGCTTGAAAACAGCTGGGGCAAGGCGGTCTATCCCAAGACCAGCGACGAGGCGATGGAGCGCGTCAAGCTGATCAGTCAGGAAAATGCCCAGCTGCGCGCCGAACTCGGTTCGGTGAAGGATCGCCTTGCCGTGATCGAGCGCATCGTCACCGACGAGGGCCACCGGCTGAGCCACGAGATCGAGGCGCTGCGGCGCTCGGCGAACTGAGGAGAACAACCATGGAAGCCATCGTCATCCTCCTGATCGTCGTCGGACTGCCCGTGACCCTCGGCATCGGCTACGCCGCCTATGAGCGGCACCTGAAGTTCAAGGAACGGCAGTTCAAGGCGATCACCAACGAGACCGCCGAAAAGGCCGCCCAATATGCGGCGCACACCGAACGGCTGGAGGCGCGCGTCCGCGTTCTCGAGCGCATCGTTACCGACAAGGGAATTGATGTCGCCGACGAGATCGAAAAGCTGCGCGACGCCCCGCTCAACTGACAAGAAAAAGAGAGACAGGAAAGGAACCTCCCCATGGGCCCGTTTGAAATGGTCATCGGCATCGTCCTCATCGTGACGATCGGCAGCATCGTCCGCACCAAACACGGCATCCGCCGCGACCGCCATGGCAATGATTATGTCGCCGGGAACGATGCGGAGACCAAGGCGCTGCAGGCCGAGATTCGCGCGCTCAAGGACCGTATCCAGGTGCTCGAACGCATCGCCACCGACAACAACCGCGCGGTCACGCTCGATCAGGAAATCGAGAAGCTGCGCGACAGCAGCAAAATCTGAATGCCGGCAAAGGAGCAACGCTCATGGCTTTCATCACTCCCGACTTCACCGCCGCAGCGGTCGCGCTCAGCGCGCTGAGCATCGTTAGCCTCGTCGCGCTGCGCGGCTGGCGCGACTGGATCCAGCTCAAGCGCGAGGAGTTGGCCGCGGGGCATGTCGCGGCACCGCAGGACCATAGCGTCCCGAACGCCGGGTCGCGGATCGAGATCGCCGACCTCAAGGAACGGCTGCGCAAACTGGAAGCGATCGCGGCGGGGGTCGACCTCTAAACGTCCCTCCATCCGACGCGGCATCGGTCCGCTCCGCTGTCAGCCGCCCTCCATCCGGTGGCTGACAGGGGGGCGGGCCGATGTCGTTTCAAGCCCTTCCAACTTGGCGGCATCTGTGCGAGGGCGCCGCCATGCGCAGTCTCGACGACATCTTCGAAGAATATGATTTTCTCGACGGCGACGATCGTTATCGCCTGCTCATCGAGCTCGGGCGCGAACTGGAGCCGATGCCCGACGCGCTCAAGACCGACGCGACGCTGGTGCGCGGTTGTTCGGCGAGCGTCTGGGTCTATCCCGTGCCGCAGGACCATGGCCGGCTCCACTTCCTTGCCGACAGCAATGCCGCGATCACCAAGGGCATCGTCGCGCTCGTCCTCGCCGCGGTGCAGGACAAACCGGCGAACGAGGTCGCGGCGATGGATGTCGCTGCCGCGCTCGCGCCCTTCGACCTCACGCGCCAGCTCTCGTCGAACCGCACGCAGGGCGTCCCCAACATGATCGCGCTCGTCCAGGACACAGCCCGCCGTATCGCCGCCAGCTGAGGCGCGCCGCGTCGTCGCTAGGCGGGGCTGCGGTTTAAGGACGGTTTTGGCGTGGGGGGAGCGGACGCCGCCTCCTTTCCCTTCGTCATCCCGGACTTGATCCGGGATCCGCGGCGGCGTGGAGTCATGGGGCCCGGATCAAGTCCGGGGTGACGCTGATCGATAGGGCGGCAAACGATCGAAACCCGCCGCTTGACCTCCGCCGTCTGCCCAAAAGAAAAGGGCGCGGGAGTTACCTCCCACGCCCTTTTCATGTCCCGAGCGGCGATCAGAATTCGTACGACACGCCGATCTTCAGGCGCCACACCGACGACGACACGTTGATCTGGTTATCGTCGTTATAAGCATCGACGCCGTTGAAGCCGCTGATGATATACTGACCCGTCGCCGTATCGACACCGCCGGTTGCGATATCCTGCAGCCCCGCGAAGTTGCGGCGCTTCTGGACGTTCCAGTCGCTGTCGAGGAAGTTCAGGAAATTGTCCATCGTAGCATAGAGCTTGACCTTGTCGTTGCGACCGAACAGGCGGCCCGGCCCCGGCAGCTCCTGCGAGAAGCTGAGGTCGACGTCGAAATACCAGTCGTTCGAGCAGGTATTGCGCGGAATCGTGCGGCCAAGATATTTCTTGGCGCAGCCAAGGCCGCTGGTGAAGGCGACCAGGTCACGCACTGCGTCCATGTTCGACGAAGCCGAAAGATTGGGATCGTCGATGCCCGTGGGCAGATAGAGCAGCGCATTCTCGAAGCCCGAGGCGCTGTCGTTAAACACGCCGCCCCCGGTGAAGGTCAGGCTGTACGGACGGCCCGACCGCGCGACGAAGGTAACCGCAAGGCGCGTCGACAGCTCGTTGAAAAACTCCTCGCGGAACGCGAGGCGCGTCGAGATATTGTGTTTGCTGCTGTAGAAACCGCGCGCGGCGCCCGGATTCTGGCGGTCGAACGCCGCGACGAGGTCGTAGTTCGAACCCGCCGTCGAGTTGTACATGCTCCGGCGGTCCTGCGCGTCGGTATAGGCATAGCCGATATTGAAATCGACATTGCCATTTTCGGTGAACAGCCCGCCGTCGAAGGTCTTCGACAGGATGATCGACGCGTTGTGGCTGCGATAGCCCGCGCTGTTGGTCAGCTGCAGTTCGTCGTCGCGGCTGGTGTTGAAGCAGACGGCGTTGACATTCTGCCAGACCGGCGCGGGGTTAAGCCCGACCAGTTCGGCCGTGCAGCCGGCGTTATTGGCATCGATCGCACGATAGATCGGACGACCATCGACGGTATATCCGTTGATCCCGAGCGCCGGGTTCACGGTCTGCGACAGGTCGACCAGCGTGAACGGGTTGCGATATTTGCTGTAGATATAGTCGAGGTTGAGGTTCCAGCCGCTGAAGAAGCCCGACGGGGCGAAATTCAGTTCCGACGTGAAGCCGATGTTGGCGCGCAGCACCGACGGCATCTTGATGTTCGGGCTGATCGACTGCGTATCGCCGCGGCCCGCAGCCGCGTTGTTCGACGCCGACTGCTGGAAGCATCCCGGAACGCCATTAAACTGGCCCCCGGTGACGACGTCGATCTGCCCATTGGCATCCTTCAGCGGCGTGCACAGCGCGTCGTTGGTCGTTCCCGTCGCGAAGCCGCGGCCGTCGTTCTGGAAGGCGTTGCCGAACCAGACGAGCGGATCGCCGCCCGAGAAGATGCCGACGCCGGCGGTCAGTTTCGGCCGGCCGAACACGGCGAAATCGTCCATGTCATAGGTCAGCGCGAGGCGCGGCATGACGATCGGGTCGAGGTTGCTAAAGGCGGTGGTGTTCGAGAAGCCGTAACGCTGGAGGAACAACGGATTGGCGTTGGGCTGACCGCCCGAATACCAGTCCGCGCGTACGCCGACCACCGCCTTCAGGCGATCGGTGACTTCCCAGTCGTCCTGCGCGAAGATCGAATAGGTCGTGCGCTTGAACGCCGCCGCCGCGTCGCGGACATTGCCCGTCGCGGTGAAATTGCCCTCGGCGCCCACCGCGTCGCCGGCCGCGATCTGCGATGCGGTCGGGTTGGTCGTGCTACCGCCCGAGAGCAGCCCCTCGCGCAGATCGTCGATGTTCTCGAAATAGAGCGTGCCGGTGGCGTTCTGGACGAACAGGTTGAACAGGTCGGCCTGATTCATTTCGAAGCCGACCTTCAGCGAATGCGCACCCTGCTCGAGCTTGGCAACGGCGCGATAAGCATTGACCGTCGTCCGCAAGTCGTTTGCGGCACGCGAGAAGCCCGGTCCGGCAAGGATCTGGCCGAAGCTGCTGCCGTCGGCGCTTTCGACCCCGACGATGATGCGCGGGATCGGGTTGTCCGACTGCGCTTCGCCGCCGCCGATCGGATCCTGACGGTCGGTGATCTTCGAACGCGAATAGCGCAGTTCGGTCGAGAAATTATCGGTCCACTGCGAATAGAGACGTCCCGAATAATAATCCGACTTGGTGCCGCTGAGATAGAAGGTGTTGAGGCCCGTGACGCGCGGGTTGCTCGACGAGGTGCTGAAATCGTCGGGGCGGGTCGTCGCTTCTTCGAGCCGCTGATAGGTCAGCTCGAGACGGTGATCGTCGTTGATCTGCCAGTCGAGGCGGCCGAAATAACGGTCATTCTCGAACGGGCGGCTGCGGACCAGCGGACCGGTGTCGATGCCGTAGACGCTGCTCAGGATATCCGAGACTTCGTTGAAGGCCTCGACCGGCACGCCTTCCAGTTCGTTGGCATAGCCCGCGCCGGCCGGACCGTCGTCCTGCGACTGGCCGGCTTCCTGATGTTCATAGGCGCCGAAGAAGAAGAGACGGTCCTTGATGATCGGGCCGCTCAGCCACGCGCCCCAGCGCTTTTCGGTTTCGATCGGCGCGACCGGCTGGCCCTTGACCTTGTCGCCGCGCATGCCGTTGTCGCCATATTCGAAGAAGCCACCGAAATGATAGTCATTGGTGCCCGACTTGGTCACGACGTTGATCGCGCAGCCGGTGAACGAACCATAGTCGACGTCGAAGGGCGCGAACTGCACCTGCGTTTCGCGGACCGCGTCATAGGGAATCGGGGTCGAGCTGCGCGACGAGAAACCCGTGTCGTTCAGACCGTAAATATCGCCTTGGCTGATGCCGTCGACGGTGAAGGCGTTGCCGCGGTCGTTGCCCCCGAGGCACGAGATGCGGTCCTGGCCCGAACCGCCATCATCGCGGTCGAGGCTGACGCGCGGGTCGAGGCGGATGATGTCGCGGACGTCGCGGTTGAACGAGGGCGCGCTGGCGAGGACTTCGCTGGTGAAGCTGGTGCCGGGGCCGACTTCGAGCTGCGTCACGCGGACGCGGCTGCCGGTGACGACGATTTCGCCGCCGCCCGAAGTGAGCGCGAAGGTCAGGTCGGTGCTGCCCTGCAGCGTGGTGTAGATATCCTGGAGCGACTGGCCTTCATAGCTGTCGGCGTTGACGCTGACCGTGTAAGGGCCGCCGGTCGTAAGGCCGGTGGTCGAGAAGCGGCCATCGGCGCCCGTGGTGATCGTGCGCGCGGCGCCGGTGCGGGTGTCGGTGATGACGACCGTCGCGCCGCCGATCGCGGCGCCGCTGTCGTCGTTGACCTGGCCCTGGATGCCGGTCGTGATTTGCTGCGCTTGGGCGGGCGCCGCGACAACGGTCGCGACGCTGATAGCCATCAGGCTAGCCGCGATCGAATAACGAAGTTTCATGTCAGGATGTCCCCTATTGGTGCGTTCGGCAGGCACGCGAGCGGGGCGCGCCAAGACCTGCGAGCGCCCCTGAAGCCCGCATGTGGCACGATTGTGACAGCAATTGTGACAGTGCAAGCGGCGAGCCGTGCGCCGTTCAAAGAGGACTCGAAAAAGCCTGAATTTGCGTGACGCGCCCGATTTTATCCACAGGCGCGGTTTCGTTTTTCCGAGCTACTGTTGCTGCAATGCAACATAAAAGTCGCGCGCCGAACGCGCGCGACTCGGGTCAGGCGGCGTCGCCGGCCGCTTCCTTCGTTTTGTCGGCGTAGACGCGCACGGGATCCTTGCGGCCTTCGACGACATCCTTGTCGACGACGATCTCGACCACATCGGTGAGGTCGGGCAGGTCGAACATCGTGTCGAGCAGGATCGCCTCGACGATCGAGCGCAGTCCGCGCGCTCCGGTCTTGCGTTCGATCGCCTTCTTGGCGACCGCGACCAGCGCGTCGTCGGTGAAGGTCAGCGCGACCTCCTCCAGATCGAACAGCTTCTTATACTGCTTGACCAGCGCATTCTTGGGTTCGCCCAGAATCTTGACCAGCGCCTCGACGTCGAGGTCCTCGAGCGTCGCAATCACGGGCAGGCGGCCGACGAATTCGGGAATCAGGCCGAACTTCAGAAGATCCTCGGGTTCGATCTGCTTCAGCACTTCGCCGCTGCGCCGCTCGTCGGGGCCCGCTACATGCGCGCCGAAACCGATCGACTTGCCCTGCAGGCGGTCACCGATGATCTTTTCGAGCCCGCTGAACGCGCCACCCGCGATGAACAGGATGTTCGTCGTGTCGACCTGCAGGAATTCCTGCTGCGGATGCTTGCGCCCGCCCTGCGGCGGAACGCTCGCGGTCGTGCCTTCCATCAGCTTCAGGAGCGCCTGCTGCACGCCCTCGCCCGACACGTCGCGCGTGATCGACGGATTTTCGGCCTTGCGCGAAATTTTATCGATCTCGTCGATATAGACGATACCGCGCTGTGCCTTTTCGACATTATAGTCGCTGGCCTGGAGCAGCTTCAGGATGATGTTCTCGACATCCTCGCCGACGTAGCCCGCCTCGGTCAGCGTCGTCGCGTCGGCCATGGTGAAGGGAACGTCGAGGAAGCGCGCGAGCGTCTGTGCGAGCAACGTCTTGCCGCTGCCGGTCGGACCGACGAGCAGGATGTTCGACTTCGCCAGTTCGACGTCGTCGCCGCGGCCGCTGTTCGCAAGGCGCTTGTAATGATTGTGCACCGCGACCGACAGCACGCGCTTGGCGGTGTTCTGGCCGATGACATAGGCGTCGAGATGCTGGCAGATTTCGAGCGGCGTGGGCACCGCGCCATCCTTGCGCGCGGCGATGCCGCCCTTGATCTCTTCGCGGATGATGTCGTTGCACAGCTCGACGCATTCGTCGCAGATGAACACGGTCGGCCCGGCAATCAGCTTGCGGACTTCGTGCTGCGACTTTCCGCAGAAGGAGCAATAGAGGGTGCTCTTGCTGTCCGAGCCACTCAATTTCGTCATAAATCTTCCTATGGCGGGCCCAAAGGGGCGGCGCCGTCCTTATCCTAGCCCCCGGTCACCCAATTACAATATGGCAATTGGGTGACATGGGTTCAATGTTCCGCCTAGCGCCAAGGCGCCAAGCGGACGTCAACAAATGCGGTTACCGGCGAGCATGCGTCCGTTAACGGCGCCGGCCCGCTCCCCCTCCCAGCCCCCCATAGGATAGCATGTCGGGAGGTTGGGAGGGGGAGCGGGCCGGTGCCGGTCGAATCAAGCCATCAGGGCGTCGGACCCTCGCTCACATCCTTCGGTGTGTCATCGCCGGGCAGACCCGGGCGGCGGTCGTAGACATGATCGACGATGCCGAATTCCTTCGCTTCGTCGGCCTCGAGGAAGGTGTCGCGGTCCATCGCCTTTTCGATCTCTTTCAGCGACTTGCCGGTATATTTGACGTACAGGTCGTTCATCCGCTTGCGGATGCGCAGGATTTCCTTGGCCTGGATCTCGATGTCCGACGCCATGCCGCGCGCGCCGCCTGACGGCTGGTGAACCATCACGCGCGCATTGTTCAGCGCAACACGCATCCCGGGCTCGCCTGCCGCCAGCAGGAAGCTGCCCATCGACGCGGCCTGGCCGATGCAGACGGTGCCGACGCGCGGGCGGATATATTGCATCGTGTCGTGGATCGCCATGCCCGCCGTGACGACGCCGCCCGGCGAGTTGATGTACATATAGATGTCCTTCTTCGGATTTTCCGATTCGAGGAACAGCAGCTGGGCGACGATCAGCGAGGCCATATTGTCCTCGACCTCGCCGGTGACGAAGACGATCCGTTCGCGCAGCAGGCGCGAGAAAATGTCGAAGCTGCGTTCGCCGCGGCTCGTCTGCTCGACGACGACGGGAACAAGGGCGGCGAGCGGGTCGATCATTGGGAATTCGTCCTTCACTATCGGGAGCGCCCTGCCGAGAACCGGCGGGCTGGTCCCTCCGGCTTTTACATCGTCGCCAAACGGGCCTGTTTCAAGAGGGCAAAAAGAAGGGGCGGGAAAGTCCCGCCCCGCTGTCTCGTATCGAAGCGATCAGTCGCCCTCGCCCGGTTCGGGCGAGAAATATTTGTCGAACTTGTCCTCGACGCCCTTGAACTCGTCGGCGTCGGGCGGCGTTTCCTTCTTGACCGTGATGTTCGGCCATTCGGCGCTGAACTTGCTGTTCACTTCGAGCCATTTTTCGAGGCCGCTCTCGGTGTCGGGCAGGATCGCCTCCGCGGGGCATTCGGGTTCGCACACGCCGCAGTCGATGCACTCGTTCGGGTTGATGACGAGCATATTCTCGCCCTCATAGAAACAGTCGACGGGGCACACCTCGACGCAGTCCATATATTTGCACCGGACGCAGGCATCGGTGACGACATAGGTCATGGGTATTTGCTCCCTTGGTCGGCGGCACCCTTGCCGTCCGGACAATGAATGCCCCCGCCTCTAAGCCGCGCGAATGTTACGCGTCAACGCAAAGCGACAGTTGCGAATCACTCTCACTTGATAGGCAAAATCACGCGGTTCCGGGCGACAGCTTTTCCTCGCCCGCCGATAGCTCAGCTGGAGGGGGCGGGGTCCGGCGAATCCAGCCGGACATAGCAGGATTGCGCCTCGGGCGCCGGGCCGCGGCGCAAGGGCAGGGTCAGGAGGCGGATCACCTCGATGCGCTCGCCGACCGGCAGCACCAATGTCGCCCCGGCGTGCACCGCGCAGGACGAGCGCGTGACGCGGCGCCCATCGAGCCGGATATGCCCCGTCTCGACCATCGCCTGCGCGATGCTGCGCGAGCGCGCGAAACGCAGGAACCACAGCAGCTTGTCGAGCCGGATGCTTCCTGCCGCGCCGGGACTCGCCATTCGCGCGTCAATCCTTGCGTGCGTCGGCGAGCAGCGCGGCAAGGCCCGCGAACGGACTGTTCGGCGAGGGGCCGCGGCGCGGTGATCGGTCGGGGCGATCCGGGCGCGGCGGTCGTCCGGAATCGGCGCGGGGTTTGCCCGGCTTGCCGCGCTTGCCCTTTGCCTGATCGGCGGGCGGGCGGCGCGCGGCGCCATTGGCGCGCGCGCGCGGCGCGTTGTCGCTCCCCTTGCGATCCTTCTTGCGGCGCGGGCGCTTGTCGGCCGCCTTGCGCAGCCCCGACCAGCGCCAGCGGTGCAGCGCCGCTTCGCCGACGCTGCGGAAGCCGAAGCTGCCGAGCAGCGCGCGGCGCGTTTCCTCGTCGAGCCCGAGCGAGGTCGCGAGCGCGGGGTCGATCACGAAGCCCGGCGGCGCGGCGCTGTGCACTTCCTCGCCCTGATCGTCGTGGTGATCCTCGGCGCCGCCCGCGACTGGCGAGGTTGGCGGCGCGGCCGCCTGCATGCGCGCGGCATGGGCTTGCCGCGCCAGCTTTTCGGCCATGTCGATGCGCAGCCAACCCGATGCGCAGCGGCGGAAGCCCGCGATCGCGAGGCCCGCCTGACTGCCCGTCTTTTGCAGCACCGCTCCGTGCGGGGGCAGCGCGGGCACGGGCGACCCTTGCTGCGCGGCGGTCAGCGCGGCGCGCCAGCGCACCGCCTCGGGCTTGAGCAGAAGCGGATGGAAGATGTCGAGCGAGCCGATGGTGAAACCCAGCTTGCGCAACTGCGGGCGCTCGTCGGGCGTCAGCGCGCCCAGCTGTTCCTCGACCGCGGCGCGCGCGATCGTCCCGCTATTGTCGGTGAGCGCAGCGAGCAAGGCGCGGACGCGCGGCGGGGTGAAGAGGTCGCCCGCGGCCTCGCCCATCGCGGCGAGCGGGCCCGCGTGGCGCGCGAGCTGCGCGGCGATGAAGCGCTGGAGCCGCTCGATGATCGCTTGCACCTGCGCGGGCTCGATGCGGCGGAGCGACGGATCGATCTGGATCGCCGGCTGCACCAGCGTCGGGCCGCGCGCCAATGTCGCGACGATATGCCCGTGCCAGGCGAGGCGCGGCGCGGTGCCGGGTTCGGCGATCAGCGAAAGCGCGGCGTCGTCGCCCTCGGCGAGCGCGGTCGCGCGGCGCGCCAGTTCGGCGCGCAGATGCTTTTCGGCGGCCGCGAGCAGCAACCGGTGGTCGCTCGCCTTGGCGACCGGGTCGACCTTGAACTGAAAACCTTTGAGCGTGCCGATCGCCTCGCCATCGACCGCGACGGTGCCGTCGGCGCCGACCGCCACTGGTAGCGCGGTGCCGCGCTGCCCCGCGTCGCGTAGGAGCAGCGCGAGCCGCCGGTCGACGAAGCGCTGCGCGAGCGCCGCGTGGAGCGCGTCGGACAATCGCGATTCGAGCGCCTGCGCCTGCTCGGTCCAGCCTGCCGCGCCGGCGATCCAGTCGCCGCGCTGCGCGATGAAACAGAGCGTGCGGACGGCGGCGATGCGGCTCGCGAGCTGGTCGATGTCGCCCTCGACGTCGTTCAGCCGCGCGAGGCGCCGAGCGAACCAGTCGGGATCGATCATCCCGTCGCCGCTCGTGCGCCACTGCCACAGCTTGAACACGGTGCGGCTGTGATGCTCGGCGCCCAATTGCTCGAAATCGGGCAGGCCGCACACGTCCCAAAGCCGTTCGACGGCATCGAAATCGCCGCCGCGCGCGCGAACTTCCATGTCGCCCGCCAGATGCTTGAGCACCGCGATGTCGACCGCCTCGGGCGCGGCGCGCAGCATCGGCTGGCTCGGCGGCTGCGCCAGATCGGCCAGAAGCTGGTCGAGCGACCCGAAACGCGGCGTCGGATTGCGCCAGAACAGGCTGGCGAGCGGCGGGAAATGATGGCCCTCGATCGCGTGGATTTCCTCGGGCGTGAAGCCGCCTTGCGGCAGGCCGACGGTGCCGAAGCTGCCATCCTGCTGGTGGCGCCCGGCGCGCCCGGCGATCTGCGCCATTTCCGCGATCGTCAGGCGGCGAAGGCGCCGTCCGTCGAACTTCTGCAGACTCGCGAAGGCGACATGCTGGACGTCGAGGTTGAGCCCCATGCCGATCGCGTCGGTGGCGACCAGATAATCGACCTCGCCCGCTTCGAACATCGCGACCTGTGCGTTGCGCGTCTTGGGGCTCAATGCGCCCATCACCACCGCGGCGCCCCCCGAAAAGCGGCGCAGCATTTCGGCGATCGCGTAGACCTCATCAGCGGAGAAGGCGACGACCGCCGAGCGTTTGGGCAGGCGTGACAGCTTCGACGATCCGGCATAGCTCAGCGTCGAGAAGCGCGGACGCGTGATGATCTCGGCGTCGGGGACGAGGCCGCGGACGAGGCCCTTGATGCTCGCCGAGCCGAGGATCATCGTTTCCTCGCGTCCGCGCGCGCGCAGCAGCCGGTCGGTGAAGACATGGCCGCGTTCGGGATCGGCGCCGAGCTGCGCTTCGTCGATCCCGACGAAGGCGACGTCGCGGGTCACCGGAAGCGCCTCCATCGTGCCGAGCAGATAGCGCGCGTCGGGCGGCAATATGCGCTCCTCGCCGGTGATCAGCCCGACCTGCGCCGCACCCTTGATCGCCACGACGCGGTCGTAAACCTCGCGCGCGAGCAGGCGCAGCGGAAAGCCGATCATGCCGCTCGAATGGGCGGTCAGGCGCTCGACCGCCAAATGGGTTTTGCCGGTGTTGGTGGGGCCAAGGACAGCCTTGACCGGCTGGGAAGAGGAAGAGGTCATTTTCTTGGAAGCCAAGCTGGCATGGGCGCGGGTCGCGCGCAACAGCCGATCGTCGAAGCGGCATCTTTTCCCTCCCCCTCGATGGGGGAGGCAGCGAGACTTGCGAACTTGTTGGCTCGTCGCAGCGGTGGGGGTGCCGTCGATAGTGGTGCACGGTCGCGACCTTACCCCATCCAGCTTCGCCCAGCCGCGTCGCGACAAGGCTGCCTATCCTTCGCCCATCAAGGGGGAAGGGTGGGGCCGCGCATCTTGCAAAATATCCCGACCCCGCCACACCTCGCCGCAATGCGCCGGCGCAAATCCGCCATTAAATTGACTTTAACGGTCTTTCTTTACAGACAGGTCCTCGAAAACATCATTCGGCGGCCGGCTATGGGGAGGTCCGCCGAGCGGGGGTTGCATTTTGTTTCAGCGTCACGAACCCATCGCGGGGATGTCCGGCAACGCAGCCGCGCTCACGATGTCGCAAGCGATCCCGCTGCGGCGCGGCGATTCCGGCGTCGAACAGCCGCTCGGCTGGCGCGACCGGCTGGCGCAGCTCGACCTGGTCCCCGATCTTGGCAGCAATATCGGCTCGACCGAATGGTGGCGCGGCCTCGCGACATTAACCCTGCTTTGCGGCTCCGCGATCGCGACCTTCCCGGGTGTCCAGCCGCTCGCGGTCGGCGCCCCCGCGCTCGACGCCGCCGATTTCAACGAAGCGCGCGGCCAGATGATCGTGCCGCTGGCTTTCGGCGGCGACACCGGCCGCCACATGGCGGCGACCGACGCCGTCCGCCCGCTCACCCAGACCCCCGAACGGCCGCAGATCGAACTCACCGCCACATTGGGGCGCGGCGACAGCTTCGCGCGCCTGCTCGAACGCTCGGGCGTCGGCAGCAGCGAGGCGCAGGCGCTGGCAAGCCGCGTATCGGACGCGGTTCCGCTCGCCGATATCGCGCCGGGCACGCGCATTGATCTGATTCTCGGCCGCCGCGCCGCGCGCACCATGCCGCGCCCGGTCGAGGCGCTCGCGATGCGCGCGCGCTTCGACCTGCGCATCGAAATGGAGCGCGTGGGCGGCCAACTCGTGATGCGGCGCATCCCGATCGCGGTCGACGCGACCCCGCTGCGCATTCGCGGGCGAGTCGGCGACAGCCTTTATCGCTCGGCGCGCGCCGCGGGCGCGCCGCCCGAGGCGATTCAGTCCTATCTGCGCGTCATCGGCCGCCAGATTTCGGTCAGCCGCGATATTCGCAGCAGCGACGAATTCGACATCATCGTCGACTATCGCCGCGCCGAAACGGGCGAGAGCGAGACGGGCAAGCTGCTCTACGCCGGGCTGATCCGTGGCGGAAAACCCAAGCTTTCGATGCTCGAATGGAATGCTGACGGCCGCGCCCAATGGTTCGAGGCGTCGGGTGTCGGCGAACAGCGCGGCGGCATGACGCGGCCGACGCGCGGGCGCGTCACCTCGACCTTCGGCATGCGCCGCCACCCGATCCTCGGGTACAAACGCATGCACCGCGGCATCGATTTCGGCGGCGGCTATGGCGCGCCGATCTATGCGGTGAGCGACGGGGTGGTGACGATCGCCGGGCGCCACGGCGGTTTCGGCAATTATGTGAAGCTCAATCACGGCAAGGGCCTCGGCACCGGCTACGGGCATATGAGCCGGATCGCGGTGCGGTCGGGCCAGCGCGTCAATCGCGGGCAGGTGATCGGCTATATCGGCTCGACCGGCCTCTCGAAGGGCCCGCACCTCCATTACGAACTCTATCGCAACGGCCGCGCCGTCAATCCGTCGTCGGTGAGCTTCGTCACCCGCGCGCTGCTCGAGGGCAAGGCGCTCGCCGCGTTCCGCGCGCGCATCCGCGAACTGACCTCGGTCGCCCCGGGCGCCGCGCTGACCCCGATCGCGCCGAAGCAGGTCGAAGGGCCGAAACTCGGCAGTCTCGCCGATGTGGCGTCGAAGCGGGCCGGGGGTGGGGTTTAGGCCGCTTACGCCCTCCCCTGAAGGGGAGGGGCTATAGAAGAACCATTTGCCCCGCAGCGCGGCGCCGCTATGCACGCCGCATGACCCAAGCCGCTTTCCCCGACCTGCGCCTGCGCCGCACCCGCCGCACCGGCTGGAGCCGCGCGATGGTGCGCGAAACGCATCTTTCGCCCGCGAACCTCATCTGGCCGCTCTTCGTCTGCGACGGCGCGGGCAGCGAGGAACCGGTTGCGAGCCTGCCCGGCGTGTCGCGCTGGTCGGTCGACCTGCTCGTCGAACGCGCGAAAGACGCGGTCGCCGCGGGCATCCCGTGCCTCGCGCTCTTTCCCTATACGCAGGCGGAGCGGCGCCGCGCGGATGGCGGCGAGGCGCTCAATCCCGATAACCTCATGTGCTGCGCCACCGCCGCGATCAAGCAGGCGCTCGGCGACGAGATCGGCATACTCACCGACGTCGCGCTCGACCCCTACACCAGCCACGGGCAGGACGGGCTGATCGACGATAAGGGCTATGTCCTCAACGACGAGACGGTCGAAGTGCTGGTCGGGCAGGCGCTCAACCAGGCGCGCGCGGGCGCCGACATCATCGCGCCCAGCGACATGATGGACGGCCGCATCGGCAGGGTCCGGCAGGCGCTCGAGGCCGAAGGCTTCGGCCATGTCCAGATCATGAGCTATGCCGCCAAATATGCCTCGGCCTTCTATGGCCCGTTCCGCGATGCGGTCGGCTCGCGCGGGCTCTTGAAGGGCGACAAGAAGACGTACCAGATGGACCCCGCGAACAGCGAGGAAGCCTTGCGCGAAGTCGCGCAGGACCTCGCCGAAGGCGCCGACAGCGTGATGGTGAAACCGGGGCTGCCCTATCTCGACATCGTCCGCGCGGTGAAGGACAATTTCGCGGTGCCGGTCTACGCCTATCAGGTGTCGGGCGAATATGCGATGATCGAGGCTTCGGCGGCTGCCGGCGCGGGCGACCGCGACGCGCTCGTCCTCGAAACCCTGCTCGCCTTCCGCCGTGCCGGCGCCTCGGGCGTGCTCAGCTATCACGCGCTCCATGCCGCGAGACTGCTCGGCGCATGATCGAGACCGAACGGCTCGTGCTGCGTGCTCCGGGCGCGGAGGACCTGCCGTGGATACGCGCCGAGATGAATAGCGAAGCGGTGATGCGCCACCTCGGCGTAACGCGTAGCGACGAACAGGCGGGGGGGCAGGGCTATGCGACCGAGGCGGCGCGCGCGGCGCTGGGCTATGGCTTCGCGGCGTCTCATTGTGCGGCCATCTTCGGTCAAACCAGCGATTCGAATATCGGATCGACCCGTATGATGCCGCGGCTTGGCTTCGAGCGCCTCCCCGCGCTCGATTATTTCGATCCCGATTATCCGGTCGAGGACAATCCGACCACCGTGTGGCGCATTGCGCGCAAGGCGTGGGGTGGGCGTGCATGACGGGGCTCGCGATCGATACCGACCGGCTGCGGATGCGCGGTTGGCGCGATGAAGACATCGTGCCTTTCCAGCGGATATGCAGCGATCCCGAGGTCATGGCGACGCTCGGCCCGCCGCTCGATATCGATGCCACCGCGGCGCGGATCGCATGGATGCGCGAGCATGAAGCCGTATATGGTCATTGCTTCTGGGCGCTCGAACGCCGCGAGGATGCGCGGCTGATCGGCTGGTGCGGCGTGATCCGCGGCAACATGGGTCCGGTGGCGGACAAGGTCGAGATCGGCTGGCGGCTCGCGCGCGATTGCTGGGGCGCGGGTTTCGCGAGCGAGGCGGCCTGCGGCGCGGCGGCGTGGAGCTTCGCCAATCTGCCCGACGATGAAATCCGGGCGATCACATGGCAGGGCAATGTCCGCAGCCGCGCGGTGATGGAACGGCTCGGCATGCGATATCGCGCCGACCTCGACTTCGATCATCCCAAACTGGCCGAAGGCGACCGCTTGCGCCCGCATGTCACCTATTCGCTGCCGCGTTCGAACTGGAAAACCGCATGACCGTCGCCCCATCGCCGCGCCGCTGGCTGTTCGTGCTGACGATCCTTGTCGGCAGCTTCCTCCTCTTCCTCGTCCAGCCGATGGTCGCGCGGATGGTGCTGCCCAAGCTCGGCGGCGCCCCGGCGGTGTGGAACAGCGCGATGCTCGTCTATCAGGCGCTGCTGCTGGGCGGCTACGCTTATGCGCACTGGCTCGGCCGCTTTACCGTGCGGCGACAGGCGATCATCCATCTCGCGCTTTTCCTCGTCGCCGCGCTGTGGCTTCCGATCGGTATCGCGCAAATCGCACCGCCCGGACCGGGGCAAGAGGCGCTTTGGGTGCCCTTGCTCCTGCTTGCGTCGATCGGACCCGTCTTCTTCGTCGTCTCGGCGCAGGCGCCGCTGATGCAGCGCTGGTTCGCTGCCGATTCCCAGGCGGGCGACCCCTATTATCTTTACGCCGCATCGAACCTCGGCAGCTTTGCGGGCCTGATCAGCTACCCCGCGCTGGTCGAGCCGGCGATGCCGCTCGCGGTGCAAAGCTGGGGCTGGACCGCGGGATATGCGCTGCTTGTCCTGCTCGTCTTGGGCGCGGCGGCGGCGCGCTGGCACGGCGGCGCCGAAGCGCAGGTCGATGGCGCAGACGAGCCCGTACCGACCTGGCGCCGCCAGCTCCACTGGTTGCTGATCGCCGCGGTGCCGTCGGGGCTGATGCTGTCGACGACGACGCATCTCACCACCGACATCGTCGCGATGCCCTTGCTCTGGGTGCTACCGCTCGGCCTCTATCTCTTGAGCTTCGTCATCGCCTTTTCGAGCCTGCAGCGCGTAACGCAGATCATCACTTTGCTCGCCCCGGTCGTGCTGCTCGCGGTCGGCGGGCTCGGGCTCTTGAGCTCGGGCGGCGGGTCGATGATGGTCGCGCTCGCCAGCCTCGCGATGCTCTTCGCCGTCGCGGTCGCGCTCCACGGCTATCTCTATCATCTCCGGCCGGACGCGCGGCATCTGACGCTGTTCTATCTGATCATGTCGGCGGGCGGGGTGCTCGGCGGGCTGTTCGCGGCGCTGTTCGCGCCGCTGATCTTCGACTGGGTTTATGAACATCCGCTCCTGATCCTCGCCGCCGCGATGCTGCTGCCGCTGCCCGCGCTTCTCCCGTGGGACAAATGGCTGGGACTCGAGGACAAGACCGCGCGCGCCCTCGCAGTGCTGCTCGTCGCGATCGCCGCCTTTGCGGCGTGGCACATGGTCGAGGACTGGACCGGGCGGCTCGACGAGGCGGTGACCGTCTGGGGCATCGCGATCTTCGTCATCGGCATGCTCGTGATCGGCTGGCGCTGGGCCTACGTCTCCGTGCTCGCGCTGTTGATGATCGGCGTCGGGGGCTGGGACACGATCCAGGAAAGCTTCACCGGCGCGCGCGTGCGCAGCTATTTCGGCGTCTATACCGTCACCGACTATCCCCAATCGAACCAGCGGCGCCTCGCACACGGGACGACGCTCCACGGGCTCCAGCGCACCGACGCCGCGCACCGGCGCGACCCGACGACCTATTATGGGCCGCAATCGGGGGTCGGCCTGACTTTGGGCAAGGCAGAGGCGCTCGCGGGCCCCGGCGCGTCGGTCGGCATCGTCGGACTGGGGGCGGGGACGCTCGCTTGCTACCGGAAGCCCGGGCAGGACTGGACGATCTTCGAGATCGACCCGGTGATGGTCGACATCGCGCGCGATCCCGCCAAATTCACCTTCCTTTCGGACTGCGCGCCCGACACACCGATCGTCATCGGCGACGCGCGGCTCCGGATCGCCGAGCAGCCCGCGGGCCACTTCGACATCATCGTCATCGACGCCTTTTCGTCGGATGCGATCCCGCTCCATCTGCTGACGAAGGAAGCGATCGGCATCTATGCGCGCGCGCTGAAACCCGACGGCATCCTGCTCATCCATATCTCGAACCGCTTCTTCGGGCTCGAACCGGTGCTCGCGGCGGAGGCGAAGGCGCGCGGCTGGATCGCGGCGATCCGTATGGATCCCGGGCCGATCGGTGACGAATATGGCGACCTCACCGGATCGAACTGGGTCGCGCTGACCGCGACACCGGATCGGATGCGGCAATTGACCGGCGGCATCCGCCCGCGCAAGGATAGCTACGACGACGGGGCTTGGGTTACGCTCGAGGCGCGCAACGGTTTCACCCGCTGGACCGACGATTATGCCTCGACGCTGCCGGTCCTGATCTGGAAGAATCTTATCGGAGGCCGCGACGAATGACATATCGGGACGTCAGCATCATCACGGTGAACGGCAAGACGCCGAAGATCGACCCCAGCGCCTTCATCGCGCCCGGCTGCCGGATCATCGGCGACGTGACGATCGGCGCGGACGTCAGCATCTGGTATAATTGCGTGCTGCGCGCCGACGTCAGCCGCATCGTCGTCGGCGCGCGATCGAATATCCAGGACGGCAGCGTCGTCCATTGCGACGGCCCGATGCCGCATCACCCCGAAGGCTTTCCGACGATCATCGGCGAGGATGTGCTGATCGGCCATCTCGCGATGGTGCACGGCTGCACGCTGGCGGATCGGGCTTTCGTCGGCCTGAAAGCGACGGTGATGAACGGGTGCCGGATCGGCAGCGACGCGATGCTCGCCGCGGGCGCGCTGCTCACCGAGAACAAGGAAATTCCGGATCGCGAACTCTGGGCCGGATCGCCCGCGCGCCGCGTGCGCGAAATCGGCGATGCCCAGGCCGCGGGCATGCAGCTCGGCGTCGCGCATTATGTGATGAACGGCCGCATGCACAAGGCGGCGGTGGAGGGGTAAGCTGATATCCCCTCCCGCAGGCGGGAGGGGAGAAAACTCAGCTGAAATTCACCATTGCATAGAGCATCGGGATCGACAGCAAGGTGTTGGTCCGCGAAAAGATCATCGCGGTCCGCGCCGCCTTCGCCTTGGCCGCGTCGTCGGCCTCGACGATCCCCAGCGCCTTTTTCTGGTTCGGCCAGATCAGGAACCAGACGTTGAACGCCATGATCAGCCCCAGCCACATGCCGACCCCGATCAGCCGGTAAGGTTCCTGCAGCCCCAGCGCGGGCGCCAGATATTTGGCGTGTCCCGCGATGCCGACCCCCAGCAAGACGGTCAGCAGCGCTGCCCAGCGGAACCAGAAGAGCGCGGCGGGCGCGATATGCTTGCCGACGGCGGGTTTCAATTCGGCCGGAATCTTGGGCATCGTCGGCATCTGGACGAAGTTGAAATAGTAAAGCAGGCCGATCCACAGCACGCCGAAGAAAGTGTGCAGCCAGCGCATGATCGCGTTGCCTGCGGCGACCCCATCCTCGAAATTCTGGCCGTTGAGGCACAGCATCAGGATGATCGCAAGCACCAGCCCGGTGCCCAGTACAGCGTGCAGATTTCCGAAAAATTTGTCCATGGCAGTTCCCCCTCCTCATATCGGCGCCGTGCGACCCGGTGCCTGTGCGCCGATATGCCAGCGACGGGGGACGCGCTCAAGCTTGTTGGAAGCGGGGCCTAGATCAACCCCGCCAGCGGGCTCGACGGATCGGCATATTTGCGAAGCCCCATGCGCCCCGCCAGATAAGCGTCGCGTCCTGCCTCGACCGCGCGCTTCATCGCGCGCGCCATCAGAATCGGGTCTTTCGCCTCGGCGATCGCGGTGTTCATCAGCACCCCGTCGCAGCCGAGCTCCATCGCGACCGCGGCATCGCTCGCGGTGCCGACGCCGGCATCGACGAGCACGGGCACCGACGCGCCCTCGACGATCAGGCGGATCGTCACGCGGTTCTGGATGCCGAGCCCCGACCCGATCGGCGCGCCAAGCGGCATGATCGCGACCGCGCCCGCATCTTCGAGCTGTTTCGCGGCGATCGGATCGTCGACGCAGTAAACCATGGGCAGGAAGCCCTCCTTCGCGAGCACCTCGGTCGCCTCGAGCGTTTCGCGCATGTTGGGATAGAGCGTCTTCGCTTCGCCGAGCACCTCGAGCTTGACGAGATTCCATCCCCCCGCCTCGCGTGCAAGGCGCAGCGTGCGGATCGCATCGTCGGCGTTGAAGCACCCCGCGGTGTTGGGGAGATAAGTGACCTTCTTGGGATCGATATAGTCGGTGAGCATCGGCGCGGCCGGATCGGACACATTGACGCGGCGCACCGCGACGGTGACAATCTCGGCCCCCGACGCTTCGACCGCCGCGGCATTTTGCTCGAAATCCTTGTATTTGCCGGTGCCGACGATCAGCCGCGACGTGAAGGTTCGGCCGGCAACGGTCCACTTGTCGGTTTTGGTCACGCTCAATCCTTGTTTTGTACGATGTTCGCGATGTCGCCGAGCGGATCGCGTACGAAAAATCGACGGACACCCCATGGTTCGTCGCGCAGGGCGTAGACGATCTCATGGCCCGCCGCGACCGCACGCGCATACACGGCGTCGACATCGTCGACGCCGACCGAATAGGCGGGGCGCAGTCCCGACGGGTCTTCCGCAATGACGCTGATCTGCGCCATCGGCTGTATGGCCGAGCGATAGGTGGTGATGAAGTCCATCGTCATCGCCGTTTCCAGCCCGAGCACATCGTTAAAGAAGCCGTGCCCTGTCTGCGGATCGTCCGCGTAGCGATTGGCGACTATCCGCGCGACCGGCATCAACCGCCTCCCACGAAATGAACGATTTCGAGCGCATCGCCCTCGGCCAGCGCGACGTCGGCGAGCGTCGAGCGCGGCACGATGTCGCGATTGCGCTCCACCGCCACTTTCTTCACATCGAGTCCCAGCGACGCGACGAGGTCGGCGATGCTGCCTTCGCGCACCTGCCGGGGTTCGCCGTTGAGGATGACCGAAATCACGTCAATTCGCCTCGCTTTGCCTTTTGCCGAGCAGCCCATATAGGGGGAGCCCGCAACGCCGCAACCGAAAGGCCGTGCCTTGGCTGAACTTCCGACCGTCTTTGTCCTCTCCGGCCCCAATCTCAACCTGCTCGGCACGCGCGAGCCCGAAATCTATGGCCACGATACGCTCAACGACATTCACGCGCGGCTGGAGGCGCAGGCGGAGGGGTTGGGGATCAGGCTGGAATGCCGGCAGACGAACCATGAGGGCGTGCTGATCGACTGGCTGCACGAAGCCTATGTGGCGGGTGCCAAGGCCATTTTGCTCAACGCGGGGGGCTATACGCATACCTCGATCGCGATCCACGACGCGATAAAGTCGATCAAGGTGCCCGTGATCGAGGTCCATTTGTCGGACCCGATGCAGCGCGAGGCCTTTCGTCACATCAGCTATGTCGGCATGGCGGCGGCCCAGCATTTTGCGGGGCATGGCGCGAACAGCTATACGCTGGCGCTGGACGCCGCCGCGCGTCTCTGACAATAGGGCGCATCAAAAATCGGGGTCCGGGCGTTGCGATAGCGACGCTGCAACAACAGGAAAATTCTCATGGGTGACCATAAAGACAATGGCATCAACATCGATCCGGCGTTCGTTCGCGCGCTCGCCGAGCTGCTCGACGACACGCAGCTCAGCGAAATCGAGGTCGAGGACGGCGACCGCAAGGTGCGCGTTGCGCGCACGCTGACCGCCGCCGCGGCACCTGTGGCCTTCGCCCCCGCCCCGGTGGCCGCGCCCGCCGCAGCCCCCGCCGCTCCGGCGGCCGCCGCTGCGGCAGCGGCGCCCGCCGCCGACAATTTCGCCGACGCGGTGAAATCGCCGATGGTCGGCACCGTCTATCTCGCGCCCGAACCCGGCGCCCCCAATTTCGCGGCCGTCGGTTCGGCGGTGAAGCCCGGCGACACGATCCTGATCATCGAAGCGATGAAGGTCATGAACCCGATCACCGCGACCGCGTCGGGCACGCTCAAGGCCGTGCATGTCGAGAACAGCCAGCCGGTCGAGTTCGACCAGCCGCTGTTCACCATCGGATAAAATCAGCCCATGGCTATCGAGAAACTGCTGATCGCCAACCGCGGCGAGATCGCGCTGCGCATCCACCGCGCGTGCCACGAAATGGGCATCAAGACGGTCGCGGTCCATTCGACCGCCGACACCGATGCGATGCACGTCCGCCTCGCCGACGAAGCCGTCTGCATCGGCCCGCCCGCCGCGAAGGACAGCTATCTCAACATTCCCGCGATCATCGCGGCCGCCGAAATCACCGGCGCCGACGCGATCCATCCGGGTTATGGCTTCCTGTCGGAAAACGAGCGTTTCGCCGAGATTATCGAAGCGCATAATATGGTCTTCGTCGGGCCGAAGCCCGAGCATATCCGCACGATGGGCGACAAGGTCGAGGCCAAGCGCACCGCGGTCGCACTGGGGCTTCCTGTGGTTCCGGGTTCGCCGGGTGCGGTGACCTTTGGCGAGGAGACCAAGAAGCTCGCCAAGGAGATCGGTTATCCGGTGCTGATCAAGGCCGCCTCGGGCGGCGGCGGGCGCGGCATGAAGGTCGTCCCCGATGAGGACAGCCTCGAAAGCCTGATGGGTCAGGCTTCGTCCGAAGCGGCCGCTGCCTTCGGCGATCCGACCGTTTACATGGAAAAATATCTCGGCAACCCGCGCCACATCGAATTTCAGGTGTTCGGCGACGGCAAGGGCAATGCGATCCATTTGGGCGAACGCGACTGCTCGCTCCAGCGGCGGCACCAGAAGGTGCTCGAAGAAGCGCCTTCGCCGATCATCTCGGCCGACGAGCGCGCGCGCATGGGCAAGGTCTGCGCCGACGCGATGGCGGCGATGGGCTATCGCGGCGCCGGCACGATCGAGTTCCTGTGGGAAAATGGCGAATTCTTCTTCATCGAGATGAACACGCGCATCCAGGTCGAACATCCGGTGACCGAGATGATCACCGGCTTCGACCTCGTGCGCGAACAGATCCGCATCGCGGGCGGCGCGGGACTGTCGGTCAAACAGGAAGATCTCGAATTTCGCGGCCATTCGATCGAATGCCGCATCAATGCCGAAGATCCGCGCACCTTCCTGCCCTCGCCGGGCAAGGTGACGAGCTATCACGCCGCGGGCGGCATGCATGTGCGCGTCGATAGCGGGCTTTACGCCGGCTATTCGATCCCCCCCTATTACGACAGCATGATCGGCAAGCTGATCGTCTATGGCCGCAGCCGCGAAAGCTGCATGATGCGGATGCGCCGCGCGCTCGAGGAAATGGTGATCGGCGGGGTCAAGACGAACATCCCGCTCCATCAGGCCTTGCTCGCCGACCCCGACGTCATCCACGGCGACTATACGATCAAGTGGCTCGAGGAATGGCTGGCGCGGCAGGATGAGGAGGCCGGGACCTGAACGCCCTCGCTGCTCATCTTTCGTCATGCCGGACTTGATCCGGCATCCATTCTGCACTGTGGCCATGGGCCCCGGATGAAGACCGGGGTGACGAAGCGGGCGATGCGCCAAGCTGTGCTGCGGCTCACTTTCGCTGGCTGCGCTTTTTGGCTATGGGCTTTGACTATGGCCAAAAACGCTCCCTTTTCCGCGCATCCCGCTGCGCTTCTCCTCCTCCCGCTGACCCTGTTTGCGGCTCCTGCCTTCGCGCAAACGGAGGTGAAGGAGGATTCGGTGATCCTCCAGCCCGACAAGGTGAAGGACGACGCGCCCGTCGTCGCGGTGCGGATCGACATGCCGAACTGGACCGAGGAAAACGCCACCGCGCTGCTGAGCTTCATCGAAAAGGTCGGCGACGAGGGCCTGTTCGCCAAGGATTATTATCCCGACGGCCTCGCCGCCGCGATCCTCGCCGATGATCAGGCGGCGCTCGACAAGGCCGCGACCGATCGCTTCCTGCTGCTCGCCACGCACCTTCGCGACGGCCGGACGCCCAATGCCGCGCGCAAGCAGTGGTTCATGACCGACAGCGACGGCGACAGCGAGCCCCTGCTGTCGCTGCTGACCGCCGCGCTCGGCGCCGGAACGGTGCACGAAACGCTCGCCAGCCTCGACCCTGTCCATCCCGATTTCGCGGTGCTCAAGGCGTCACTCAAGACGGCGAAGACGCCCGCCGAAGCCAATGCGATCCGCGTCAATATGGAACGCTGGCGCTGGATGCCGCGCAGCCTCGGCGAGCGCTATGTCGTCAGCAACGTCCCCGAATATGTGACGCGCGTCGTCCACGGCGGCACGACCATCGCGACGCACAAGGCCGTCGTCGGCAAGAGTTCGACCCCGACGCCGCAGCTAAATCCGATGGCGACCGGCATCATCGTCAACCCGACCTGGACGCTGCCGCGCAGCATCATCAACGAAGGTATCGGCGCCACGATTGCGCGCAACCCGGCTTCGGCACGCGCGCAGGGCTATACCTGGACGGGCAGCGGCAAGACGCTGTCGGTGGTGCAGCAGCCGGGCGCGAACAATGCGCTGGGCGTGATGAAGATGGAAATGCTCAACGAGCATGCGATCTACCTCCACGACACCCCCTCGAAGGGCGCGTTCAACGCCGCCGCGCGCGCGTTCAGCCACGGGTGCATCCGCACCGAGCGCGCGCTGCACTTCTCGGGCCTGATGGCCGTGATGTTTGCGGGCAAGAGCCCCGAGGAATTCGGCGAGGCGATCGCGAGCGGCAAGACGACGCGCTTCGGCTTCGACCAGCCCTTTCCCGTCTATGTCGCTTATTGGACGATGGTTCCCGACGGCAAGGGCGGCGTGAAGAAGCTCGCCGATATCTATGGCCGCGACGCGCCCGTGGTGGCGAGCTTCGCCAAGCCCGGCCGCCCGACCGCGACGATCATCGAGCCCGAACCGCCGCCGGTCGTCCCGACGATCCCCACCGCCGCGCGCGTCACGACGCCGGCGACGAGCGGGATTTATTGAGCGGGGTCAGCTAGCGACCGGGAGCAGCCCCTCTTACATCGTCACCCCGGACTTGATCCGGGGTCCAAGACGTCAGCGCTGCGATGGATCCCGGATCAAGTCCGGGATGACGAAGGAGAGGAAGCGGAGGTCCCCTTCCACCCCTAAGCCGGCATTCGCCGCTTAATCCGCCGTCGTCGGCAGCGTCCCGCTGAACGTGCTCGCACGCCGCAAATTCTCGGTTCCCGGTAACGGGTCGGTGGGCGGCAACTGGAACGGCGTCGGCATCGGCGGATGCGCGCTCAGCCGGTCGGCGAAGAGTAGCCGCCCGGGGCCGAGCTTGTAGAGGATCATCGGCAGCAGCTCCTCGCCGAAGACGAAGCAGCCTTCGCTGCGCCCGAGCTTGCCCTGCGTCGCGATCAGCGCCGGTTCGGCGTACCAGGCGCCGTGCACGACGATCGCGCGCTGGTCGGCGGTATAATTGTCGGGCTCCAGCCCCGCGAGGCGCATCGACGATCCGTTCGCGCCCCAATAATAGTCGCTGGTGCGATAGGCGCCGCGCGACGTCGCAAGGCTGCCGACGCGGCTCGAAAAGCTCTTGAGCCAGCCGTCGTGCTGCGGATCCGATCCGCGCCCGTGCGTCACCGGGAACATGTCGATCTTGCCCGCGACCATGTCGACGAGCGCGAAACGCGGGCGCGAGGAGGGCAGGCCGAAATCGACGACCCCGACGCGGTCGGTCTGCGGGATATTGCGCGCCTGCATCGCAAGCTGCTTCTTTGCGACAGCGAGATAGTCGACTGGCGGCGGCAGGGGCGCCACCGGCTGCTGGACCCAGTTCGGAAGCTGCGCGCGCGTCGGAACGGCGGCCAGCGCCCCCGCTCCCGCGAGCCCGGCGAGCAGCCTTCTGCGATCGATCAATTCATTCACTTGCAACCCAACCCCGCATTGGCCGCCTTTGGCGGTCCCTCGACTTCGCATAAGTCGTGTGTCGGCCGCGAAAGGCAAGCTGGTGGTTCCCCTTCATGCGGGAAGATGTGCCATATATGCCATGAATAGCGCGTTTACGCCGCGGTAAGGCTGCGTTAGGACGCCATCGCATGAAAGCAACCATCTGGCACAACCCCGCATGCGGCACCTCGCGCAAGACGCTGGCGATTCTCGAAGAGACGCCGGGCGTCGAAGTCACCGTCGTCGAATATCTCAAAAATCCCTATAGCGCCGACAAGCTGCGCCAGCTCTTCGCCGACGCCGGCCTCGCCGCGCGCGACGCGCTGCGTCTGCGCGGCACCGACGCCGAGGAGCGCGGGCTGAAGGATGCGGGCGAGGACGACCTCATCGCCGCGATGGCCGCGAACCCCGCCTATGTCGAACGCCCGATCGTCGAGACCGGCAAGGGCGTCCGCCTGTGCCGCCCGCAGGATGTGGTGCACGACATTCTATAAAGAAAGCGCCGGCAAGCTCAGGGGCATTGTATGCCGGTGCTGCCGGCGGGCACGCAGACAAGATACACCCCGTCGTCGCCGCGCCGTAAGGTCAGGCGCGTTTTTCTATCCTGAAGAAAAGCGTGTCCAAAATACCGCACGGTGATGACGCGCGGAAGCCGTGGGCCGCGCAGGACTCGCGTAACATGGAACCTCGCGGTCATCCAGCCGTGGCCGAGCAGGTCGTCCGGGTCGTTCGTCGACTCATAATCGAACAGATTCTCGAGCCGCCCCGACACTTCGATATAGGGCGAATCGGCCGCCGGCTCCTTGGCGGCGGCGGCGCCGAAAAACAGTGTTCCCATCAATATTACCGAATGGCTCGCCCGCATTTCGCCTCCCGCGCTTTGCGACTGGCCGCATCCTATTGCACGGCCACGCGTCTGCCTAGCCCGCCGCGATCCGCCCGCCCGCGACGCGAAAGCGTGTAGCGGGGCCGGGCATATCGTCGAACAACGCCGCCTCGGTCCCGGTGAGCCACGCCTGGCCACCTTGCCCCGCGAGCCGATCGTAAAGCGCGGCGCGGCGCAGGGGGTCGAGATGTGCGGCCACCTCGTCGAGCAACAGGATCGGACGCCTCTCTCTGGCGCGCGCGACGCAGTCGCTGTGCGCGAGGACGAGCGAGAGCAGCATCGCCTTTTGCTCGCCGGTCGAGCAGCGCGCCGCCGCGCGGCCGGTCGCGGCATGGACGGCGTCGAGATCGTCGCGGTGCGGCCCGGCGGTCGCGCGCCCCGCCGCGGCGTCGATCCGCCTGCGCGACGCGAACAGCGCCTTCAGCGCATCGGGCTCGTACGGCGCGGCGCGCGCCTTGCCGTCGCTGTCGACGAGCGTCAGCAGCGGGCGGGCGAAGGGCGCGTCGGGCTGGCCCGCGAGTTCGGCCGAAAGCCCCGCGAGCATCGCCTGCCGCGCGGCATCGATCGCCGCGCCATGCTCGGCGAGCTGCGCCTCGAGGCTGGCGAGCCATTGCCCGTCGGCGCCGGCAGGGTCGGCGAGCAGCTTGCCGCGCGCGCGCAGCGCGGCTTCATAGCGATTGCCGTGCTGCGCGTGGCGCGGGTCGAGCGCGAGTACGAGCCGGTCGAGGAAGCGCCGCCGGTTCCCCGCGGTCTCGACGAACAGCCGGTCCATCGCGGGGGTCAGCCACAGCACCGCCAGCCATTCGCCGAGCGCGGTCGCCGCGGCGGGCGCGCTGTTGATGCGCACGATCCGCCGCCCCGGCTGCGCAGGCTCCATTCCCGTCCCCAGCGCGACGGGGGGCAGGTCGGCGCCCGCCTGGACCTCGGCAAAGACGGCAAAGCCGCCGCCCGCTCCGTCACGCACCATGTCCGCCAGCGGCGCGCGGCGCAGCCCGCGTCCCGGCGCGAGCAGCGAGACCGCTTCCAATATATTGGTCTTGCCCGCGCCATTGTCGCCGTGCAGGGCGACGAGCCCCGGCCAAGCCGCCATGTCCGCGGCGGCATGATTGCGAAAATCGGTCAGCGATAGGCGGGTCAGCGTCATCCTTTTCCGCGCCTACCGCAGCGCTTCGGGCGACGCCAGCCCGTCGCGCCTCGGGCGTCCTCTAAAATTTTTCCGACGAACGGGAATTTTTGCCACCTTGGCGCATTTTTCGCGCTGAAATAAAATTTCTGGAACCGAAAAACCGCGCTTAACCGCCAATGAATGAAATTGGCACGGTCCCTGCAACACTTCCGGCATCCACCGGACGGTCCGGATGGAAGGTTCAAGGAAGGAAAATGTCATGGCCCATTTCAACGTCGAATCGTTCAAGAGCTACGCGATCGCTGGTGTTGCCTCGCTCTACTGCTCGCTGATGTTCCTCGCCGCTGTCGGCCCGAACGCTGCGCAATTCGGCGGGCTGGTCGCCTGACCAGTCGCCCCACCCCCAAAACGCCGGCCCAAAGGCCGGGATCGAAAGGAAAGAAATGAACCAGGGTTTTCGCAAGAATCGCCGTAACGGGATGATCTTCGGCGTCTGCGCCGGGATGGCGGACCAGTTCGGCTTCGATGTCTTGTGGACGCGCATCGCCTTTGTCGCCCTGACGCTCTTGGGCTTCGGCCTGCCTCTGCTGCTGTACCTCGCCGTCGCGATCCTCGCGCCATAGGGCAGCCCGGGCCGGACGCTTTCGAAGCGCACAGTCGCACCGGCCCGCACATTCCCAAAAAGACCAAGGGCTCACCGGCCGGACCGGTGGGCCCTTTTCATTTGGAGCCTGTCCCTTCAGGACTGACTCTAGGCCGCCCAATCCTCGAGCAGATAGCGCGCGATCGCCAGCGACGGCGGCGCCATGAAGGGCGCGCCCATGTCTCCGCCAAGCGCCGCGCGCACCTCGGCGCGGTCGACCCACATCGCCGCCTCGATCTCGGTCGTGTCGAGCGTCAGCGCCGGATCCTTCGCCACCGCGCGGCATCCGATCATCAGCGACGAGGGGAAGGGCCAGGGCTGGCTCGCCACATAAGAGACGTCCGAAACATGGATGCCCGCCTCCTCGAACAATTCGCGCGCGACCGCCTCTTCCAGCGATTCGCCGGGTTCTACGAAGCCCGCGAGCGCCGAGAAAAAGCCCGGCGGAAAGCCGCCCTGCCGCCCGATGAGGACGCGGTCCTCAAATTCGGCGAGCATGATCACCACCGGGTCGACGCGCGGGAAATGCTCGGCGTTGCAGCCGCCGCAGCGCCGCCCCCAGCCGCCGCGGAACAGGTCGGTCGGCGATCCGCACACCGCGCAGAAACGGTGCCGCGCGTGCCAGTCGACAAGGCTGCGCGCGCCGCCATAGAGCGCGGCCTCTTCGGTCGACAGCAATGGCAGCAAACGCATCACCGTGCGCGAACGCGCATCGATACGTCCGCCCGCCGCTTCGCGCACGAAGCGCGGCGCGCCGGTATCGTCGATCCCGAGCAGCATCAGCGCGCGGTCATCTGCGGGGTCGAGCGGCTCCCACAACAGTCCGCCGCTCGCCCCCGGGACGAAATCGATCCCGTCGAGCGTCAGGCAGGTCGCGCGCGGATCTGCCGTCGCGGCGGCGAAGGCCTCGGCGTTGGTACGGAGCTGGTCGGCGCGGTCGAGCCGCGCGCCGGTAAAACCGAGCGGCAAGGGCATCAGGCCGCCACATCCTTGAAGAAGGTTTCGCCGAACTTCCCCTGGAACGACACCGCGTCGGGCGGCATGATCTGCGTATAGCCCGCGGCGCGATAGCCGAGCCCGCGGTGGACGAAACCGATCGTTCCCGCGGCGCCCGCCCAGCCGAAAATGCCTTCGCCGCCGGGCGAGGTCGGCAGCGACACGCGCCCGCCGGCGCCGAACCCCTCGCCGTCGATGAAGGTCCCTTTGCGGTCGACGCTGTCGTCGATCAGGTTCGACATCGCCAGCCGCGCGGTTTCCGCCTTCATTACGCGCACCCCGCCCGTCGCGCCTTCGCCCAGCAGCATCGCGAGGAAGCGGTCGTAGTCGCGCGCGCTCGACACGAGCCCGCCGCCGCCGAACGGATAGGGCGGGGGATCGAGATAGATCGAACTCGCGGCGGGGTCGAAGGGGATGAGCGCACCGCCGAACGGCGCATAATTGCTCGTGAAACGCCCGACGTCCTCGGCCTTCACCATGAACCCCGTGCTCGACATGCCGAGCGGGCCGAACAGCCGCGCTTTCAGAAAAGCGTCGAACGCCTGTCCCGACACGACCTCGATCAGCCGCCCCATCAGGTCGAGGCCGATCGAATAGCTCCATTTCGTCCCCGGTTCATAGACCAGCGGCAGCTCGGCGAGCCGGTCGGCCATGACGGCGAGGCTCGGCGCCGGCGTCACCTCGGCGAAACCGGGGATCGGCAGGCGGCTCGCCTGGCCGCCGACGATGCCCGCGCGGTCATAGGCCGCCTTGATCGGCCCCTTCTGGATGATGTTGTAGCCGAGCCCCGCGGTATGGGTGAGCAATTGCCGCACCGTGATCGGGCCCCTCGCCGGGCGCACGTCGGTGATCGAACCGTCGGGGGTGTTCTGGACCTTCATATTGGCGAAGGCGGGCAGGAAATCGGCGATCGGCTGGTCGAGCGTCATCTTGCCGTCCTCGATCAGCAGCATCGCCGCGATCCCGGTGACCGGCTTGGTCATCGAATAGAGCCGCCACAACGTGTCGGGACCGACCGGCGTCGGCAACCCGTTCGACTGCACCCCCGCGCCGATGAACACCGGCGCCTCCTGTCCCTTGCCGATCGCGGCGAGCGTGCCGGCGAGTTCGCGGCGGTCGACGAAGCCGTGGATGAACGCGCTGGTCCCGGGATAAAGCGCCGCGCCGTCGGCGCGCCACGCGAGCGCGACGCGCGGCAGCAGCGCGCCCGCGCCCGCCAGCGCCATTCCGCCCATCAACGCGCGGCGCGAAACCATCATGTTCATACATCCCTCTCCAGCATCTTGTCGGTCAGCTTGCGATAGAGCGTCGGCAGTCCGGCGGCGTCAAGCTCCGCGATCGGCCACCATATGCCTTCCGCTGCGGCATCCGGCGCTTCGGCGGAGGCTTTGGGCGGCGCGTCGCGGCGCACCAGCGCCAGCGTCAGGTCGAAATGGGTGAAACCATGGTCGACGCGGACGATTCCCGACTCGGGTGGCGGTTCGTCCGACCAGTCGCCGCCGGGCAGCGCGCGCATTCCGCCCAGCATTCCCTTGTCGGGCCGCCGAACGAGCCAGATCGCGCCGTCGCGCTCGATCCACCAGGCCAGCCCGTGGCGATGCGGCTTCGCCTTCTTCGGCGGCTTGACCGGCAGGAGCTCGATGTCGAGCCGACCGCGCGCGCGGCAATCGGCCATCACCGGGCAGATCGCGCAGGCAGGCGAGCGCGGTGTACAGACGGTCGCGCCAAGATCCATCAGCGCCTGCGCAAAATCGCCCGGGCGGCTTGGGGGAACCAGCGGCGTCAGCGCGACGCGAATCTCGCGCTTCGCCGTCGGCAGCGGGGTTGTGATCAGCCGGTGGCGCGCGATCACGCGCTCGATATTGGCATCGACGACGACCGCCGGTCGCCCAAAGGCGATCGCCGCGACCGCCGCGGCGGTATAGTCGCCGACCCCCGGCAGCGCGCGCAACCCCGCCTCGCTATCGGGAAAAATCCCGCCATGATCGGCGACGACGGCGCGCGCGCAAGCGAGCAAATTGCGCGCGCGGGCATAATAACCGAGCCCCGCCCACGCCGCCATGACGTCGGCGTCGTCGGCGGCGGCGAGGTCGGCGACCGTCGGCCAGCGCGCCGTGAAGCGCGCGAAATAGCCCGCGACCGCGGCGACGGTCGTCTGCTGCAGCATCACCTCGGCGAGCCAGACGCGATAAGGATCGGGGCTCTCCGCACTTCCCGGTGCGATCCGCCACGGCAGGATGCGCGCCGACCGGTCGTACCAGCCGAGCAGGCGGCTCGAAAAGTTCATCGGCTCTATTGCGGCGGTCATACTGAGCCCCTCCCCTTCAGGAGTGTCGGGCCGGTCGGTCCCCCGGACCGACCTGAAACGTCCGGGGGACGTTTCACCCGGCACTGGGTTGGGGTGGGGGCCATCGGCCTTGCGTGGGGCCCACGGCCCCCACCCGCTACAACTAGGCAGCAAGCTGCCAAGTCTCGCTGCCCTCCCCTGAAGGGGAGGGGTGATTCCGTGTTGGAAGTCTGGACGCTCACCCCCCGCCTATGGCATGGCCTCCGGCATGACGAAAGAGACGGGAGACGGCACGCCCGCCAAAAAGGCGAAGGGGAAGGGCGGAGCGAAAGGCGGTGTGAAAACCGCCAAGGCCTCTGCGCGTCCCTACGAACGCCCGCGCGGCGGCGAGGCACGCGCGATTTCCGACCTCGTCCCCGAAATCGGCCGCACCGCCTTTCGCAAATTCGGCTTCGTCCAGTCGTCGGTGGTCAGCCGCTGGCGCGAGATCGTCGGCGACCGGCTCGCCGACGTCACCCAGCCCGCGATGATCCGCTTTTCCGCCGGGCAGAAAGCGGGCGGCACGCTCCACCTGACGATCAGCGGCGCGCACGCGCCGATGCTCCAGCATGTCGCGCCCGACATCATCGCAGCGGTCAACCGCTTCTTCGGCTATGCCGCGATCGCCGCCGTCCGCATGACGCACGGCCAGGTCACCCCCGCCGCGTCCGTTCAGCCGCCGGCAATGCTCAAACCCGTACCCGCCGAACTGGGGGACAGCCTCCGCGACATCGGCGATCCGGAACTCAGGACCGTGCTCGAACGCATGGCCGCCGGTCTCGCGGCGCCGCCCAGGCTTCCGAAAATCAGTTAGGGCCACGATCATGTCCGTTTTTGACGACCCGCTTCTCGATCGCCGCACGGCGGTACTCGCGCTCTCGGGTGCGGCGCTCGGCCTGATTGCGGCGGCGCCCGCCAAATCCGCTACATGGGCGCAGAGCGTCACGACCAGCCCGATCGGCGCCTTCGTCGTCGGCAACCCTGCGGCCAAGGTCCGGCTCGTCGAATATTTCAGCTACACCTGCCACATCTGCGCCGATTTCGCGAAGGCGGGCTCGCTGCCGCTCAAGACGGGCTATATCGACAGCGGGCTCGTGCTGTTCGAATATCGCAATCTCGTCCGCGACCCGGTCGACATGACCGCGGCGCTGCTGGCGCGCGTCGGCGGCGCGAACGCTTTCGCCGGCAATCATCAGGCGATCTTCGCCGCCTTCCCGGCGACGATCGCCAAGGTCCAGAACGCCACCGAAGCGCAGAAAAAGAGCTGGTTCGAAGGCACCACGGCCGAACGCGCGCGGAAGATCGCGGCCGGCACCGGCCTTTTCGCCTTGATGCGCGCGCGCGGCTATACGCAGGCGCAGCTCGAAGCCGCACTCGATAGCGGGGTTGCGCAGGCAGAGCTCACCGGCATGACCAACATCGGGCTCAATGCCGACCGGGTCGAGGGCACGCCCAGCTTCTTCGTCAACGGCCGCAACGCCGAAGTCACCGCTTGGCCCGCGCTCAAATCGAAACTCGACCTCGCGCTCAAGGCCTCTTAAAAGCCCTGAATTCGCCCCTTTGTGGAGAAAGAAAGATCATGACCCTGCTGCGTACCGTCCTCCTGACCTCGATGGGCGCGCTCGCCCTTGCCGCGTGCGGCGAAAGCAAGACCGATCCCGCCAAGGAGCAGGAGGTGGTCGCAAAGGTCGCGCCGCCCGCCGGCAAAACTTGGTCGCAGGTCGTGCGCGTCGATGGCGACGGCGTCGTGATGGGCAACCCCGACGCGCCGATCAAGCTGGAGGAATTCGGCGCCTTTACCTGCGGCCACTGCGCGAAATTCACGCAGGATGCACATGAAGAGCTGAAGCGCGACTTCGTCGACACCGGCCGGGTATCGTACAAGCTGACGCCGTTCATGCTCCACCCGGTCGACGCGATCGCCGGTGCGATCGTCAAATGCACCGGACCCGAGCGTTTCTTCCCGCTCGCCGATGCGACTTTCATCGAGCATGAAGCCTTCATCGCGGGCGCGTCGAAGCCGCAACCGGGGATCGAGGAAGCGATGAAGCTGCCGCCGGCGCAGCGCTTCACCGCGCTGGCGAAGGGCTGGGGAATCGACCAATTCTACCAGCAGCGCGGCGTCCCCGCCGCGACGATCCAGCAGTGCCTCGGCAAGGTCGAAAATGTCGAGGCGATCGAAAAGGGCACCAACGCCGGGGTCGAAAAATATCAGATCACCGGCACGCCGACCTTCGTCATCAACGGCCAGGTCGCCGAAGGCATCGCATCATGGGGGCCGCTCCGCGACCGCTTGCGCACGATGGGCGCGCGCTGACGCTGAAATGAGCGAGGGGCAGGCAAATCCTGCCCCTTGCGACTCCCCCCGCCACGCGGCATGACGGCTTCATGGGGGATCTGTGACACCAAGGTTGCAACAGCTCCGATTCGATGAGCTGCCCGGGGACATCCCGTGCAGATAAAACGGCTGCGCCTTACCGGTTTCAAATCTTTCGTCGAACCCACCGAACTCCGCATCGAACCCGGGCTGACCGGCGTCGTTGGCCCCAACGGCTGTGGCAAATCGAACCTGCTCGAGGCGATTCGCTGGGTGATGGGCGAATCTTCGCCCAAATCGATGCGCGGCGGGGGAATGGAGGATGTCATCTTCGCCGGCACCTCGTCGCGGCCGGCGCGCGACTTTGCCGAGGTCGCGCTCCATTGCGATACCGAGGGGGCGCTCGTCGCGGGCCTGTCGGATGGCGCCGATGGCGACGATCTCGAGGTCATCCGCCGTATCGAGCGCGGCGCGGGGTCGGCCTATCGCGCCAACGGCCGCGACGTGCGCGCAAAGGACGTCGCGCTGATCTTCGCCGACGCCGCGACCGGCGCGCACAGCCCCGCGCTCGTCAGTCAGGGCAAGATTGCCAACGTCATCGCCGCAAAGCCGACCGACCGCCGCGCGATGCTCGAGGAAGCGGCCGGCATCGCGGGGCTCCACGTGCGCCGCAAGGACGCCGAGCAGAAATTGCGCGCGACCGAGACCAATCTCACGCGCCTCTCCGAAATCGTCGCCGATATGGAAGTGCGCGCGAACGCGCTTCGGCGGCAAGCGCGCGCGGCGGAGAAATACAAGAAGCTCTCCGACGACATTCGCATCGCCGAGGGACGGCTGATTTACGCGCGCTGGCGCGACGCCGCCGAAGCCGCCGATCAGGCGCGCCGCGACGCCGACGCCGCCGAGGCGGCGGTGAAGGCGGCGCAGGACGAACTCGAAACCATATCGAAAGCACAGACCGAGGTCGCGACCCGCGTCGCCGCGGCGCGCGGCGATGCGCAGACGCAGCGCGACGCGCTCGCCGAGGCGACCGCGACGCAAGTGCGGCTTCAGGGCGAGGAGCGCGCCGCGCTCCAGCGGCTCGAGGATCTCGCGGCGCAGCAGCGGCGCATCGCCGACGACCGCGCGCACGAAGGCGAACTCGCGCGCGAAGCGCATGCTGCGCTGACCGCGCTCGACGCCGAAACCAAAAAGCTTGCACAGGAGATCGCCGGACACGACGCGGGCAAGGCCGCGCTCGCCGACGCCAGCCTCGCGGCGCAGGCGCGCCTCCGCGATGCCGAGGTCGCGCTCGCGCAGGCGCGCGCAAAGGCCGCGAGCGAGGCCGCCGACCGGCGCATTGCCCTGTCCGCGCGCGATAGCGCCGAAGCTGCCGTGCGCCGCGTCGCGCAGGACAAGGCGCGTGTCGACGCCGAGGTCGCGGCGCTCGGCGACAGCGCTGCGCTCGCCGCGACGCATGCCGACAGCGTCAAGGCCGCCGAAGCCGCCGAAGCCGCGATCACTGCTGCCGAAACCTCCTTGCAAAACGCCGAAGCCGACCGCGAAGCGACCGCCGCCGATCTCGCGGGCGTCGAGGCAGGGCTCGCCGAGGCGCGCGCCGCGCTCGCCGCACTCGAAGGCGAGGCGACGACGCTCGAACGCGCGCTCGCCGCCGCGCGCAGCGACGAAGATCGCATCCTCGACAAATTGCGCGTCGCGCCGGGGTATGAAGCCGCGCTCGCCGCCGCGCTCGGCGACGATCTCGACGCCGGAACCGACCGCGGCGCCGCGCGCAGCTGGGGCGACGCCGATGCGGCGAAGGACGATCCCGCGCTGCCCGCCGGCACCACGCCGCTCGCCCAATATGTAAAAGCGCCCGCCGCGCTCGCGCGCCGCCTCGCACAAGTCGCGGTGGCCGATGCCGACGGCGGCCAACCGCTCGCGGTCGGCCAGCGGCTCGTCACCCTCGATGGCATGATGCGCCGCTGGGACGGCTTCGTCACGCGCGGCGACGGCGCGACCGCGACCGAGCGGTTGCAACGCCAGAACCGCCTCGACGCGCTCGCGGCGCAGCGGCCGCAGGTCGAGCTCGGGGTGCAGGAATTGCGCGACCGCCGCGACGCCGCCGCCGCCAAGGCCGCCACCCTCGCCGAAG
This sequence comes from Sphingopyxis sp. PAMC25046, assembly GCF_004795895.1. Lineage (NCBI taxonomy): Bacteria > Pseudomonadati > Pseudomonadota > Alphaproteobacteria > Sphingomonadales > Sphingopyxidaceae > Sphingopyxis > Sphingopyxis sp. PAMC25046. Next base: position 4,085,679 of record NZ_CP039250.1, on the reverse strand, counting down.
CCGCCGCCACCGCGCGCAAGAGCCTCGCGCAGGCTGACGAGGCGCGCCGCACCGCGCTGCGCGCCGCCGACCAGGCGCAGGCCGCGCTCGATCGTCATCGCGACGCCGCCGCGCTGTTCGATCGCCGGCTTGCCGAGATCGCGGAAGCGGGACAGGAAGCCGCCGAGACGCTCGCCACGCAAGAGGCCGCGCTTGCCGCGCTCCCCGACGAGCGGCTGGCCCGCGCCGCGCTCGACGCCGAGGAGGCGGCGACCGAGCGCGCGCGCGCCGACGCGGGCACGGCGCGCGATGCGCTCGCGGCGCACGAACGCACGCTCGCGAGCCTCAGCGAACGCCAGGCGGTCGTCAGCGCCGAGATCAAGAGCTGGAAGGCGCGCGCGGGCGAGGCCGCGCGCCGCGTCACCGAAATGGACAAGCGCGCCGAGGCCCTCGCCGCCGAAGCCGCCAAGCTAGCCGACGCGCCTGCGAAGCTCGCCGAACAGCGCGCCGAAGCCGAAGCCCGGCAAACCGCGCTGCGCGACAAGGTCGCCGCCGCCGAGGCCCAGGAACGCGCCGCCGAAGCCGCGCTGCGCGAAGCCGAAACCGCGCTGAACGCGATCCGCGAGCGCGTCGCCGCCGCGCGCGAAACGCGCGCGGGCGCCGTCGCGCGCTCCGAAAATGCCGAACTCCGCCGGATCGAGATGGGCCGTCTCTCGGGCGAGCGTTTCGAATGCCCGCCGCCGCTCCTCCCGCAAAAGGCGGGGTTCGAGAGCGCGAGCGTCGGCGACGCCAATGCCGAATCGGCGCAGCACGACCGGCTCGTTGCCGATCGCGAGCGATTGGGGCCGGTCAACCTCGTCGCCGCCGACGAACTGGTCGAACTCGACACCGAACGCGAAAAGAGCGCCGCCGAGATCGAGGAGCTGACGCAGGCGGTGAACCGGCTACGCGGCTCGATCGGCAGCCTCAACCGCGAGGGCCGCGCGCGGCTGCTCGCGGCGTTCGAGGCGGTGAACAGCCATTTCCAGCGCCTTTTCACCACTCTGTTCAACGGCGGGCAGGCGCATCTCGAACTCGTCGATTCGGACGATCCCTTGGAGGCCGGGCTCGAAATCATGGCGCAGCCGCCGGGCAAGCGGCTCGGCACGCTGACCCTGCTCTCGGGCGGCGAACAGGCGCTCACCGCCGTCGCGCTGATCTTCGGCCTCTTCCTCACCAACCCAGCGCCGATCTGCGTCCTCGACGAAGTCGACGCGCCGCTCGACGACGCGAATATCGAACGCTTCTGCGATCTCCTCGACCGCATGGCGCGCGAAACCAACACGCGCTACCTGATCGTCACCCATAACGCGGTGACGATGGCGCGCATGCACCGCCTGTTCGGGGTGACGATGGTCGAGCGCGGCGTCTCGCGCCTCGTCTCGGTCGACCTCGGCGGCGCCGAGGAACTGCTCGCGGCGGAGTAGCTAAGGGATCATCCTTGATTGAATCGTCATCCCGGCGAAAGCCGGGATCTCACCGGTGCGTCAGGCCGAGAGGACGAGATCCCGCCCTTCGCCGGGATGACGAGGTAAAGGAAGGCGAAGCTTTACTCTAGGCGCTCTGCCTCACGGCGCCATCCCCACCACCAGCATCGCGGCGAACACCAGCAGCCCGGCAAAGCGATTGCTCCGGAATTTCGCCAGCGCGTCCTCGCCGTTCGCGGGGTCGAGCGTCACCACCTGTCCGGTCAGATGCAGCCCTGCGGGCAGCAGCGCGGCGAGCGCCAGCGGATCGGGGCGCACCGCCCAAAGCGCGCCGCCCCAGCACGCGAGCGCCGCAGCATAGCACATCGCGACCCCGCCCTTCACATGATCGCCCATCGCGCGCGCGCTCGACTTCACGCCCACCAGCATATCGTCCTCGATATCCTGCAGCGCATAAATGGTATCATAGCCGATCACCCACGCGATGCAGCCGGCATAGAGGAGGGGGAGCGCGAGCCCCTGCTGCCCGCCGACCGCGACCCACGCGACGAGCGCGCCCCAGCTGAACACCAGTCCGAGCCACGCCTGCGGCCACCAGGTAATGCGTTTCATGAAGGGATAGCCCGCGACGAGGATCAGGCTCGCGAGCGCGACGATCTGCGCCGGGCGCGGCAGCTGGAGCAGCACGAGCAGGCCGACCAGCGACAGGGCGATCGTCCACAGCGACGCGCCCCGCACTGAAACCGCGCCGCTCGCGACCGGCCGCGACGCGGTGCGCGCGACTCTGGCGTCGAGATCGCGGTCGACGATGTCATTATAGACGCAGCCCGCACCGCGCATCGCGATCGCGCCGAGCAACAACCAGAGGAAAAGCGGCCAGTGGCTGACCGCACCGCCGCCGAGTGCGATGGCCCAGGCGCATGGCCAGTAAAGCAGCCACCAGCCGATCGGCCGGTCAAAGCGCGCGAGAAGCGCATAGGGCCGCGCCGCGGCGGGGAGCAGCGCAATGAAACCGCGAAGCTGGCTGTCGGGAGGATGGGTGGCCGTCATCGATGCCCGGGCGATAGCAGGCCCGATGCAGGGAATAAATGCCCGATCGATGTCGTCTGCGGCCGCGCTCTCAGGTGCAGGTGGCCGGAGTGCCGGGTGCCTTGACCCCCGACAGGTCGCGCGCTTCGCGGATATTATAGGCCGCGGTCGACCGGATGGTCTGTGGCCCCAGCCAGGCACCGAACAGCAGCGGCCTATATTCGTATGTGACTTCGACGAACATGATCGCGGTGCCCGCCGCCGCGGTCACCTCGCGGCCCACCGGACCCATGCCCGGGAAATCGGTCCCCGTCGCGCCGGTGCCTTCGACGCCATAGGCCGATGCGACCTCCATATTGCCGAAACAGCGCTGCCATTTGATCGTCTGCCCGCCGTCGTTGTTGCGCTGCAGGCTCGACAGGATGATGCGGCCGTTATTCTCGAAATTCAGCCCCGCGACCTGCCGTTCGGCGCCTTCGAACACCTCGTTGATGTCGACCTCGCGCACCTGCGGCTGGGTCAGATTGCTGCCCGCCGCGATTCGCGCGGCATTGTCGGCGGTGTTAAGCCCGAGCTGGCTGACGCGCGTATGCGCAAGCGTCAGATTGGCGATCTCGAGGCCGCCGAAGCCGACGAGCACGAGGAAAGGTATGGCAAAGGCCATTTCGAGCATCACGGCGCCGCGAACATTTCCCGCGAAACGGCGCGCGGCGATCCGCGTCTGGCGGCAAAGGCGCGAAAGCCGGGTCATCCGCATGTCTCCGCCAGTACCTCGCCATCGGCGGCGAAGGGCTGGTTGCGCAGCAGCGTCGTCGAGGTGAGCGTCTTGGATTGCGGCTGCCCCAGCATCTGCCACACCGGCAGCACGCGGTCGAAACGCATCGACACCGTATATTGGACGACATCGTCGGCGCCGCCATTGCCCTGCCGGCCGCCATCCTCCCAGCAATCGTCGGGCGAGGGGTCCTGGACGCCGTTGCCGTTGGTGTCGACCCAGCGTAGCGGCCTGATATCGCTGTAATCGTCGAAAACGCGGCGGTTGAAATTGACCGTGGCGTTCTTGAACACCTTCTTCACTTCCGCTTCGACCTTGTCGTCGAGTGCTTGCTGGTCGGCGGCAAAGCCTTCGAGCGTCGCGTCGCGGCCCGCCTTGGCGACCACGCCCTGCAACACCTGCTGCGCATACATCTGCCAGCAATAATCGAAGATGCCGAGCAGGATCAGCAGGAAGACCGGCGCGGTCAGCGCGAATTCGACGAACGCGGTGCCGCGCTCGCTTCGCCGCAGCCGGCGGAGCAGGGTGCGGGCGCCGGTCATTGCGACAGCCTCAGCTTGGAAATCTGTCGCGCGATCGCCTGGAACTGCTCGTTGAGCTCGGCAGCGTTGTCGGCCTCGAACGCCTCGCCGGACGAAGCGCAGCTGTTGAGGTTGGCGTTGCTGCCCACACCGAAGGACACGACCCAGATCGTGATGCCGCGCTGGCGAGCGGCGCGGCACAATTGCACGAAGCGGTTATTGTGACGGCTGGTGAGCAGCGCATTATCGGTTGTGGCTGATCCGCTGATGCGCTGCATCAAATATTCATAACCCTGGGAGGTTAGATTCTGCCAGTTCGGCGCCATGTCACCGTCGGTCATGAAGATGATGTGGCGGCTGATCGGGCGCTCGTTCGGCGCGGTCGCATTTTCGTCGGCGAACAGGCCAGTCGGTGAAATCAGGCGGGCTCCCCATACCATGCCGGCGTCGTGATAGGTGCCGCCGACCGGCTCGAGATCGTCGATCATGCTCTTGAAGGTGGCGCGATCATCCTTGTCCATCTCGGTCAGCTTCATCGCCTCGACCGGGCAGGCGCCCCAGCCGCTCGACACGTGATAATCATAGTTCTGCCAGTTGCCGCCCGATACGTTCGAGCTGGCGACGGTTCGGACGCCCGTGCCCGAAGGCACGGTATTCAGGTTGGTGGCGCGATGATAGGAAAGTTCCGGAAGTAGAATCCGCCAGCGGCTGTTTTCATCATCTGGAACGAGATCGATGTCCATGTCGAGCGCAGAGCTGGGCACCGAGGACGACGCCCCGAAAGGCGATGTGCGGCGTTCGATGATGCACCCGCTCCAGCTTACGGTCCTGTTGCCGCCCGAATTGCCGGTATTGACAGTGATCGTCCCGCCGGTCTTCAGGTTCGATACGTCAAAGACCCGGTCCTCGTACCTGTACTGGCTAAAGAAGGACGGCGAACCCGAAGTCGGCGACGGCGAAGCTGCGTGGTCGAAAGTCACCACGCGGCGCTGCAGCCAGCAGGTGCTGTTCGACGAATTATACTGGTAGCGATAATTATAATAACGATGCTTGGTGCCGGCGACGGTGACGTAGATGCGGTTACCGTTGCTTCTGACGGCCCAGCCCGTCCTGTTCATGTCCTGATCTGTGCTCAGCGCCGGCATGGTGTCGCCAGGCGCGACCACGGCCGAACAGGCTGCGCTGCTGGTGAAGCCGCTGATCGGCAGGAAATCTTCCCATGCGCCGTTGGTCGTCGTCCCGCTCGTGACCGACGACGGTGGGTTGGTCCCGCTCCAGTCATAGCGCATGACGGGCGAACGCGACGGCAGGATTGTATAGTCCGAAATCCAGTCCGGATTCTTCTCGCTCAGGATCGCGCCTACATTCGCGGTCGAACTATAGGGCACCACGCCAAAGCGCAGCCGCCCGTCGCCGATGTCAGCGGTCGTCAGCGTGTCGAAAAAGTCCATCGTCGCGTCTTTGAGCGCGGTGATCCGGTTAACCGAGTCGCCCGAATTCGTGTTCGCCATGGACCCCGTGACGTCGAGCACGAGCATCACGTCGACGTTCGAGATTTCGAGCTTCGCCGTGCAATTGGCCGACAGGCGGAACTGGTCCTTGCCGAACAGGAACATCAGCTCGGTCGGAATGATCGCCGACGCCTGCCCGACAACGTCCGACGCCCCGTCGGCTTCGGAAGAAAAGAGGATGCCCGACGCGCCATATTTGCCTTCGGGAAAGTTGAAGTTGAACATCTTGTCCGCTTCGGCCTCGGCGTCGTCGGTATAGGTGCCGCCGGCCATCGCGCGCCGTCCGGCGAGCACGCCCGAGTCGCACGCCTGCTGCAGGCGCAACTGCGTCATATAGGCGCGGCCGATGTCGACCGCCGACCCGACGATGCCGATCACCGGTATGATCGCCGCCGCGGTCAGCATGAATGCGTTGCCGCGCTGGTCGCGGAGAAGCGCTTTGGCACCGGCGCGCAGCCGGCTGATCCAGGTCCCTCGCATGGTCAAACCCCTCTTCGGCCCGCGGCGCCCCCACCAGATGGGCCGCTGGTATTCTCGCACCTAGGGGGGAACTGCTTACCAAAAGGCTAATCGGGGTGGCGCGGCCGGGCCCGGATCGTCGCTTTTGACCCGGATCGGGACAGGCTGTCCCATCGTGCGGCAAAAGATGCACGACAGACAGCCATCTGCTATCGCGCGCGCCATGCCCGCGACTCCCGCCTGGCCGCCCGCCAGCACGCCCCGCCTCTTCGTCGACCAGCCGCTCGCCCTCGATGTCGCGCCCGCGATCGACGGGGCCGCCGCGCACTATCTGCTCGGCGTCATGCGTCTGAAGGCCGGCGATCCGGTGCTGCTGTTCGACAACCGGAGCGGCGAGTGGCTGGCGGTCGTCGCCGACGCCGCGAAACGTTCGCTGATGCTGCGTATCGAGCGCCAGACGCGCCCGATCGAGCGCGTGCCCGACCTCTGGCTCTGTTTCGCGCCGGTGAAGAAGGCGCGGCTCGACTGGATCATCGAAAAGGCGACCGAGCTCGGCGTCGCGCGCTTGCAGCCGGTGATCACCGAGCGCACGATCGTCGAGCGCGTCAAAAGCGAGCGGATCGAAGCGCAGATTATCGAGGCGTGCGAACAATGCGGCCGCACCGCGCTCCCCGAGCTCGCGCCGCCGGTCAAGCTCCCGCAGCTATTGAAGGCTTGGCCTTCGGAGCGCGCGTTGCTCTTCGCCGACGAAGCCGGGGGCGTCCCGCTTGCCGACGTCGCCGCGCCGGCCCCCGCCGCGATCCTCACCGGCCCCGAGGGCGGCTTCACCGACCGCGAGCGCGAGCTGCTGACCGCTCATGCCGCGGTGCGCCGCATCGCACTCGGCCCGCGCATCCTGCGCGCCGAAACCGCCGCGATGGCCGCCGTCAGCCTGTGGATGGCGCAGCACGGCGACTGGGCGGGCGGATAGGCGGCCCCTATCCCTCGACCGGCCCCTCGAACTGCTCGATGACCCAATCCTCGGCTTGCGCGCCGCCGATCCACTCCTGCATGCACGGATGACTGATCACCGCCTGCGCATAAGCCGCCGCGAAGCGCGGCAGCGGGATCGAATAGGTGACGAAGCGCGTCACCACCGGCGCGAACATGATGTCCGCCGCCGACCAGTCGCCGAAGAGAAAATCGCCTTCGCCGCCGAACCGCGCGCGCGCCTCGGCCCAGATCTGGAAGATGCGCACGACATCGGCCTGCACTTCGGGCAGCAGCTCGGCGGCCGGATAGATGCGCCGGATATTCATGCTGTGGTTGCGGCGGAGCGCGGCAAAGCTCGAGTGCATTTCGGCGGCCATCGACCGCGCCATCGCGCGCGCCGCCATATCCTCGGGCCAGAAATGCTTGGTGCCGCCGGTCTTTTCGTTGAGATAATCGACGATCGCGAGGCTGTCCCACACGACGATGTCGTCGCCGTCCCACAATATCGGCACCTTGCCGCCCGACGGTGCGAACTCGTCGCCCTCGCGCCGGTTCGACCAATCCTCGTCATAGAGCGGGACGGTCACTTCCTCGAACGGCAGCCCGCTATGCTTGACCGCGAGCCAGCCGCGCAGGCTCCAGCTTGAATAGGCCTTGTTGCCGATGAACAGTTTCATGCCATTTCTCCTCCCTCCCCCTTGACGGGGGAGGGTTGTGTAGACTTGCCAGCTTGCTGGCTAGTCGAAGCTGGGAGAGGGTGACGCGAGCCGCGGGCTCTCGCGCGGCCCCGTCGGGCCGCAACCCCTCACCAGGTTACGGTAGCGGACAGGTCCGCAACCTGCACCATCCTCTCCCGCAAGGGGAGAGGAGCGTTTATGACTCCACCGCCTCCAGCACCGCGGTGCGCAGCTCGGCGATGCCCATGCCCTTTTCGCTGCTCGTCGCGATCACCTCGGGGTGCGCGGCGGGATGCTTGCGCGCTTCGGCCTCGGTCGCGGCGTGGACTTCGGCGAGCGCGCTCGCCTTCACCTTGTCGGCCTTGGTGAGCACCAGCCGGTAACTCACCGCCGCGACGTCGAGCATCTCGAGCACCTCGCGGTCGACGTCCTTGATCCCGTGGCGGCTGTCGATCAGCACCAGTGTCCGTTTCAAGACCTGCCGTCCGCGAAGGTAATCATTGACGAGGAAGCGCCATTTCTTGACGACATCCTTCGGCGCCTTGGCAAAGCCATAGCCCGGCATGTCGACCAGCCGGAACACCAGCGGGGCGCCGATGTCGAAATAGTTGAGCTCCTGCGTCCGCCCCGGCGTCACCGACGTGCGCGCCAGCCCGTTGCGGTTCGTCAGCGCATTGAGCAGCGACGATTTGCCGACGTTCGACCGCCCCGCGAACGCGATCTCGGGCACGCTCGGGCTCGGCAGATGCTGGAGGGCGGGCGCCGATTTCAGGAAGGCGATCGGGCCCGCGAACAGCTTGCGCGCCCGTTCGGCCCTGTCCTCCGCGCCCGGATCGATCTCGCTCACTTCGCCGGCGCCGCCCGCAGCGCCGGGAACTTGCGGTACATCCACTGCTGCTGCCCGATCGACAGGATATTGTTGGTGATCCAGTAAAGCAGCAGGCCCGCCGCGAACGGCGCCATGATGAACATGAACAGCCACGGCATGATCTTGAACACCTGCTGCTGCACGGGGTCGGTCGCCTGCGGGTTGAGGCGGAACTGCAGCCACATGGTGATGCCCAGGATCACCGCGAGCACGCCGATCGACAGGATCGACGGCGGGGTAAAGGGCAAGAGGCCGAACAGGTTCAGGATATGCAGCGGATCGGGCGCCGACAGATCCTTGATCCACAGGATGAACGGCTGGTGCCGCATTTCGATCGTCAGCATCAGCACCTTGTACAATGCATAGAAGATCGGGATCTGGATGACGATCGGCAAACAGCCCGCGAGCGGATTGATCTTCTCGTCCTTATAGAGCTTCATCAGCTCCTGCTGCATCTTCGGCTTGTCGTCCTTATACCGCTCCTGCAGCGCCTTCATCTTCGGCTGGACGAGGCGCATCTGCGCCATCGACGAAAATTGCCGGTTGGCGATCGGGAACATCAGCAGGCGGATGATCAAGGTCAGCGCCATGATCGCGACGCCGAAATTGCCGACCATGCGGAACAGCCAGTCGAGCAGCTTGAAGATCGGTTTTTCGAAGAACTCAAACCAGCCCCAGTCGATCGCGTTCGACAGGCGCGTGATGCCTTGGTCATCCTCGTAGCGCTGGAGCGTGTAGACTTCCTTGGCGCCAGCAAAGATGCGGCTGGTGGTCGTCACCTGCTTGCCGGGCGCAACCTGCGTAAAGTCGCGCGCGAACAAAGTCTGGTAATTGTTCGCGGCGGGCGAGCTGATCGCGGCGGTGATGCGCTCGCCCTTGGCGGGGACGATCGCCGCGAGCCAATATTTGTCGCTGAAACCGAGCCATGCGCCCGAACTGTAACGCACACTACGGTTCGGCGCTTCCTCCACATCTTCATAGTCCTCGTCGAACACCGACTTACCATCGAGGTATCCCGTCGGGCCGACGTGTATCGTGACGCTGTCCTGCTCGTGCGGATCGGTCGGCTTGCCGAGCCGGTCGATCAACGCAAAGCTGCTCGCATTGACCGGCGCGGTGCCCGTGTTGGCGATCGTCTGCTTCGCGGTGATCAGATAATCGGCGTCGATGCTATATTCGATGCGGAACGTCTGGCCGGTGGCGTTCGCCCAGCTCAAGGTCACCGGCGTCGCCGGGGTCAGCTTCGCACCGCTCGCGGTCCACACGGTGTTCGCGTTCGGCACCTCGATGCCCTGGGCCGCCCAGCCGAGGCTCGCGAAATAGGCGGCCTCGGTCCCGCCCGGCGCGAACAGGCGCACCGCGGGCGAATCCTTCTTGATCGTCTGGCGATATTTGCTGAGCGTGATGTCGTCTACACGCGCGCCGACAAGATTGATCGACCCCTTGATCGCGGGGGTCTCGATCGGAATGCGCTGGCCTTCGGCAAGCACCGCGTCGACCGGACGGATCGCTTTCGCGGCGGGCGCGGCAGGGGCGCCCGGCGTCGGCAGCGCGCTCGGCTGGCCCTGCGTCGCGGGCGCCGCGCCGTTCGCGCCCGCGACCGTCTCGGTCACGTCGGGCGTGTCGGGGGTCGGAAAATATTTCTCCGAAACGAAATTCCAGCCGATCAGGATGGCCACCGACAGCAAAATTGCCGCGATCATGTTCCGCTTGTCGTCCACGCTCTTCGGTCTCTCTTCGTTTCAAAAATGTCGGGATGGGCCGTCTAGGCTGTGTCGTCATTTCGCTCGTGGTGAACCGAAAATGGTGGATTCTCGGGACCCGGAGCGCAGCGTACGATCAGTACGTGAGCACCGGAAGCCCGGGAATCCGCCATTTGCAGGCCGCCATGGGCGGAATGGCGATACAGCCTAAGGGACGGGGTCGTAGCCGTGCCCCCCCCAAGGATGGCAGCGCAATAGCCGCTTTGTCGCCAGCCAGCCACCCTTGATCGCACCATATTTCTGAAGCGCGGTGATCGCGTAGGCGCTGCACGACGGCGCATAGCGGCAGGTCGGGGGCAGGATGCGCGACGGGCCGAGCTGCCAGCCGCGCGCGATCAGGATCAACAGGCGGGCGATCATGCGGGAAGCCCGGAAAACGGCGGAAGTTTATTCGCTATTGGCCCCACTTCGTCACCCCGGACTTGATCCGGGGTCCATGCGGCGCCGGTGGTAATGAACCCCGGATCAAGTCCGGGGTGACGATAAGAGGCAGTGAGCGTAATCACGACGCTTTCGCCGCGAGCTTCTTCGCCGCGCGCTTCAGCGCCGAATCGAGATGCTCGCCCAATTCGGCAAATTCCATGTCATTGGCGCCCGGGCGGCCGATCAGCACATGGTCGGCGCCGGCGATTCCCGCCTCCGGCAGTGCGGCGCGCGCGAGTTCGCGAAAGCGCCGCTTCATCCGGTTGCGCGTGACCGCGTTGCCGACCTTCTTGCTGACCGTATAGCCGATGCCCAGCGCATCCTCATCGTCGCCGCGCGGACGGACGAGCAGGACGAAGCCGGGCATGGGAAAGCGAAGGCCGCGGTTCGCGGCCAGAAATTCGCTACGTTTTGAAAGCGTTCGCACCAGACGCGCTGGCGGCGAAGCGTGGGCGATCAGGCCGACAGCTTCGCGCGGCCACGGGCGCGGCGGGCGGCCAGGACCTTGCGGCCACCGACGGTGGCCTTGCGGGCGCGGAAGCCGTGACGGCGCTTGCGCACGAGGCGGCTCGGTTGATAAGTGCGCTTCATCGCGGTTTTCCCTAGATCTCGTCAAATGCTGCAACAGAAAAGGGCCGCCAAGCGTGGGCGGCCACTGTTGGAGGCGCGGATAAGCAAGAGTCGGTGGAAAGTCAATCGCCATCTAGCTTGTCCAGCGCGGCGCGCGCCCGACGCCGCGCGGCGCTGACGCGGCGCATGATCCGGTCGGCCCAGTCGCCATAGCGGGGGTGTCGCCACTTGAAGCGCACATAGGCGCGCTTGGCCCACGCACTGTTCTGCAGGCATAGCATGAGGCCGAGCGGAAAGACGATCAGGAATCCGGGCCCCGGCAACGGCCCGATCGCGATGCCCGTGATCATCAGCAATATGCCGAGCGCGAACAAGGCGGTGCGCATCTGCGCATTCGACCGCATTCGCTGATAAAGGCTGCGTTTCGCCATAGGGGCGATGTGGGGGATACGGCGGCGTGTTACAAGGCTAAAGCAGCTCGGCGCGAGGCCGCGACGACAGCGAACGGCGGTCTCGGGGCGGAGAGCTGCCGTTTCCCGATATTCGTCAACCGGGACTTGATCCGAAATCCATTCGTTCAACGCTGCGAGAATGAATCCCGGATCAAGTCCCGGATGACGATGCAAGGGGCCGCAGTTTTCGGCCGATAACGGCGATCCGCGAACGCCGGTTCACGCCGGTTTGTTAACGCAACCTAGCAGTTACCCTTGACTCCATCGGCGCAGTCTCCAACGGACTCAACGTCTTTTCCGGCGCCTTCGACTGTGTTGCAGGCCGACAGAAGCAGCATCGAGCTGCCAATTGCGAAAATTGTCAGAAGCTTTTTCATTGTCTCTCTCCGACGACGAGGGCGAACCACCCTCCATCGAGCCGAAACGGATGTTCGCAGCCGATCGTTCCGCTGCACCGGCGTCACGCTGGCCGAAGCGTTCCAAATGATCGTCAGGCTGGGAAAAGGGGATGCGACGCTATTCAGTCGAGCGCGACGAACCGCGCCATATCGGCGCGCGTCAGGTAACGGACGTCGTCGAACGGCGTCGCGTTGGTCAGCGCGTAAAAGGCACGCGCCTTCGCGGCGTCCATCCCCATTTCGCGGTAATAGCCCAGATATTCGGCGTGAACCGGGTCGTTCGCGGGATAGTGGTTCGCCTCGCGGCCATATTCGTCGGCCCAGCTATGCACGCCGAATTCGGCGTCGGGCGCGGCGCGGCGCGTGACGCCCGCCAGCCACAGCTCGACCGCGCCCGATCGGATCGATCCGCCTGCGGGCACGACCGTCTCCATCCCTTGGCGCCGGATCGCGCGCGCGAGGATCAGATTGGCCTCCTCGTCTAGGCTGCCGGGGCAGTCGATCATTTCGAGCCGCCTGAGCCCCGGAAAGGCCGCGAGCATCGCCGCGAACTGGCGCGGGCTGGCCGAGGTGACGTCGCCCGCCATGCGAACCGTCGATGCGTCGATGACCGAAAACGGCCCGAACCGCGCCTTCGCATGGCCCAGCGTCGTAAGCGTGGCGGCGGGGGCATAGCGCCGCGTCGCCGCGAACTCGGCATCGTCGGCCAGCGCCTCGTCACCCAGCAACGCGGCGTCCTCGTCGATATAGTCCGCGCCCGCGTCGTCGCCCTCGTCATAGGTCCACGTGGTCACCGTCGTCGTGATCGTCATGACCTGCTGCGCGTGCGCCGGCGCGAACGCCAGCACCGCCGCCAAGGCGGCGACGATCAACGTGCGAAGGAAGGCGGACGGCGAACCCATGGCCCCGCTTTCGCGCGGGCGCGATGATCAATTGGCAAACGGGCAGCGTCAGCGCGCCGTTAACCCCGTTTCGGGACGTTCAATCGCGGTCGGGCGCCCCAAGCGGGAAATAGGCGCGATAGGGCCGCGCCTCCTCGACGCAGCGCGACACCGTCGGATGCGCGAGCAGCCGCGCGCGATAGCCGCGGAGATTTTCGTATTTCTCCGGGATCGGGTGCACCCAGTCGGCATAGAAGAGCGACGGTGCCGCCGCGCAATCGGCCAGCGTGAAGCCGTGGGGCGTCGCCCAGCCACCCCCCGCCAGCTCCTTGTCGAGCCAGCCATAGACGGTCTCGAGCGCCGCCTTCGACTGCTCGACGATCAGCGGCACGTGGTTTTCGGGCCCGCGGATCGCGTCGGCGACCACCGCCTGCGCCCGGCCCATGACATGATTGTCGAAGACGCGGTCGAAGAAGCGCACCTTCAGCGCCGCTTCGAAGTCCTGCGGGATCATCCGCGGTTCGGGCGCCAGATGGTCAAGATATTCGATGATGATCGACGATTCGAAATATGGGGTCCCGTCATGGACCAGCAACGGGAACTGCCCGACCGGCCAATGCGCCCTCAGCTCGGGCATATGGTCGGGGAAGGCGGGATCGACCGAACGATAGTCGAAATCGACCCCCTTCTCGTAAAGCGCGATCAGCGCCTTCCAGGTGTAGGACGAGAAGGGGTGGCCATAAAAAATCAGCATCGATTGCCTTTCTTGTGCGTAGCCGCGCGTTACGCCGCCCCGACGGTTTCGCCCTTCAGCGCCGCCTCGATCGCCGCGATGTCGATCTTCTTCATCGTCATCATCGCGTCCATCGCGCGCTTCGCCGCCGTGCGGTCGGGGTGGGTCATCGCGCGCGTCAGCGCGCGCGGGGTGATCTGCCAATTGACCCCCCATTTGTCCTTGCACCATCCGCACATGCTTTCGGCGCCGCCGTTGCCGACGATCGCGTTCCAGTAACGGTCGGTCTCCTCCTGCGTGTCGGTGTTGATCACGATCGAAAAGGCCTCGTCCTGTTTGAACGCCGGCCCGCCGTTGATCGCGATGAAAGGCACGCCCATCACGGTGAATTCGACCGTCAGCACATCGCCTTCCTTACCGTCGGGAAAGTCGCTCGGCGAGCGGTTCGCCGCGACGAACTCGCTGTCCGGAAAGGTCGCGGCATAGAATTTCGCCGCCGCTTCGGCATCCTTGTCATACCACAGGCACATCGTGACAGGTTCGGTTCCGTTGCTCATGATCCTTCTCCCTTGTCCGCGGCGTCAGGCGACCGCTTCGCCGCGCACCGCGGCCTCGATCTTCGCGATGTCGATCTTCTTCATCGTCATCATCGCCTCGAACGCGCGCTTCGCCGCCGCGCGGTCGCTGCCGGTCGTCGCGTCGGTGAGGGCGCGCGGGCAAATCTGCCACGAGACGCCCCATTTGTCCTTGCACCAGCCGCACACGCTTTCCTGACCGCCATTATCGACGATCGCGTTCCACAACCGGTCGGTCTCTTCCTGCGTGTCGGTGTGGACCTGGAACGAGAAGGCCTCATTATGCTTGAAGATCGGCGGGCCGTTCAAACCGACGCACGGCGTACCGAGCAGCGTGAACTCCACCGTCTGCACATCGCCTTCCTTGCCGCCCGGCGAATCCGCCGGCGCGCGGTTCACCGCGCCGACTTTGCTGTCGGCAAAGGTCTTCGCATAAAAGGCCGCGGCCTCTTCGGCATCGCCTTCGTACCAGAGACAGAGCGTCATCGGGGTCTTCGTCATTTTCCTTCTCCTGTCTTTCGTGGGGGGGTATTATTTGCGCGGGCCGATGAGGCCGAAGGGCGCGCCCTGCGGGTCGATGCCGTTCATCGCATATTCGCCGCCGGGGATTTCCATCGGTTCGCTGGTGACGGTGCCGTCGTTCGCGGTCACCGCAGCGTGCGCGCGGTCGATGTCGTCGACCCCGATGTAGAAATTCCACACCGGCATCGGATAGCCTTCCATCAGCGGCATCACCGCGCCGATCATCACCTCGCCGCGCTGGAGGAAGCGATAGGAACCGAGCGGCCCCATATCTATCGCGCCCTCCTGCCCCCAGCCGAAATGCTTGCGGTAAAAGGCGATCGCCGCGTCGGAGTCGCTCGTCGCCAGCTCGTTCCAGCGCATATGCTGCGCCTCGGTCACCGAAAACACGTCGCTCTCTTGTGTCTCCATCCCTTCGGGGGGGATCGGATCCATGACATAGAAATGCGCGCCCTGCGGGTCCGACACCATCGCAATGCGCCCGACGGGCAGGTCGGTTGCGGGCATGTGGATCGCGCCGCCGTCGGCCTTGATCGCCGCGAGCGTGGCGTCGACGTCGTCGACCTCGAGATAGCCCATCCAGCCGGGCCGCGCGCCGCCCGCGAGCATCTCGGCATTCAGCGCGAGCGCCCCGCCGGCGTTGCCGCCGTCGCCGCGCACGATCATGCGATAGTCGACGTCGCCCGCCGCGGGATCGCGTGTCGCGGCGATCGTCCAGCCGACCACCGCGCCGTAAAAGCGCGCCGCGCCGGCGGGGTCGGAGGTCATCAATTCGTACCAGATGAAGTTCGAAGCCTTGCTCATCGTCTCTCTCCTCGATGTCGGGGCCATGGGTCAGCGGGAAACCAGTCGCCGCGCCTGTCCTGCACCTCCTGCTTTCCTATGGCCGGTACAGCCGCAGCGGCTTCGTATTTTCGCGCGCGAGCGCCCCGCGCGCCTCGAGGTCGAGCTGGACGCCCTTCAGCCACCAGCCCGCCTTAGCGCCGCAGGGGAACAGCGCATCGGGCAGCAGCGGCAGCACGCGTTCCTTGACCTCGGCGACAGTCAGCCCGGGCTGGCCCTTCGGCATCGCCGCGAGCAGCGTCTCCTTCATCGCGTCATATTTCGCCTTGTCGACATTCAGCGCGAAGCCGGGGCTCGTTATGCTGCGCATCTCGACGCGTTCGACGGTTTTGGCGATAGTCCTGCTCATTGCGCAAATCCCTTCGTCGCTTCGATCGGCGGAGCGCGAAAGCCCATCGCCGCCCAGGCTTTCAGCAGCCGCCACATGAACTTGCCCGACGGCGTCCGGTAATTGGGGATGTTGTCGGGCAGGTCGACGCCCTCGGGCCGGTCGCCCACGATCGTCCGCATTTCGGCCGCGGGCCGCTCTTCTGCGGCGATGCGGTCCGAATAGACGCTGAGCCAGTGTCCCTTGGTGAATTCGAGCGCGATCGGCGTATTGCAACAACGCGCGACGAAACGCCGCGTCGGCGACTCGGGCTTCAGCCGGTGCTCGTCGAGCCGGTCCGACCCGGACAGCCATATGAGCCGGTCCTTGCGCATCAGCACATAGGGGGTGCCGCCATCGGCGCCGACGACGGCGGGGGCGCCCGGTACCGCCGCGAAACGCCGCCCCGCCTGCTGGCAGCTATGGCAATAGCATGTCGCCGCGACGATCGGCTTGCCGGTCATCTCCAGCGTCACCGCGCCGCATGTACAGGCGGCGATGCGCTTCATATCGCTCGCATCGCGGATCATGCGTCGAGCTCGGCCATCGCCGCGGCGATCGTTGCCGGTGCCTTTGCGCGCGCGTACATCGCGTCCAAATAGGCGCGGAGCGCGGGAGCTTTGTCGAGCAGCCCTTCTTCGTTCGCCCAATCGAGCGTGAAGGCGGCGTTGAAATCGGCCACGGTGACCGCGTCGCCGACGATGAAGTCGCGCCCTTGCATATGCTGCTCGAGCACCGCGATCATCCGTCGGCCGTCGCGCTTCGCCAGCGCGATTTCGTCTTCCGATTTCTCGTCCTCGGCATAGAGGAAACTGTGCAAGGCGACCCGCCACAGCGGCGCCTCGATCTCGGTCATCAGAAAGAACAGCCAGTGGTGCATCCTGGCGCGATCTTCGGGTGTGTCGGGGATCAGCCCCCCGCCGGGAAAGCGGTCGCCATATTTGTCGGCGAGATAGAGCTGGATCGCCGCCGATTCGCTGATCACCAGATCGCCGTCGACCAGCACCGGCAGCTTCGCGGCGGGATTGAGCGCGAGGAATTCGGGGGTCCGGTTTTCACCGGCGCCGATGTCGACGGGGACGATCTCGTGCGCGAGGTCGAGTTCATTGAGCAGCCACATCGCGCGCAGCGCACGGGTGGGGGGAGTGCCATAGAGTGTGATCATCTTTTGGCCTTTCAAATCCTTGATCAGGGATTCTTGTGCTGGCCGGGCGCCGCATCATGGGGGATCGACCAGCCGAAATAGACTTCGACCGCATGGATACGCCCATCCCGGATCGTGAAGATTTCGGTGTTTCGGCTGGCGCGCCCGTCCTTCATCCGGCCGACATAGGTCAGCAGGGCTTCGTTCCCGGACTCGATCGCGCGGACGATATCGACTCCGGCCATTCTTTCGTGATTGGGCCAGCAAAGCGTGAAATATGTCTCGCGGCCGATCCCATTGTCATAGGGGCTGGTAAAGACCAGATCGTCGGCGATCAGCGCCTCGATGGCGGCGCGATCGTCGTCGACATAGGCCTGAAATGCAGCCTTGGCGACCTCGGTGGGGGATTTGGCCATGGTTCGTTCCTTCGGGGGGCGGGCGCGACGGGCCTGCCGCCGCGCCCTCGTTTCACGCCTCGATGATCGGCGCGAAGCCGCCATAGATCATGCGCGCGCCGTCGAACGGATTGGTCGCGGGATCATTCTTCATCCGCTCGTCGGTCATCATCTTTTCCCAGCCGGCGACCCGCGTTTCCTTGTCGGGCCATTCGACCCAGCTGTAGACGACGCTCTCGCCGTCCTTCTTGTGCGCGGCGCGGGCATAGTCGGTGACCTTGCCGTCGGGAACGTCGTCGCTCCACGCCTCGACGACGCGCGTCGCGCCATAATCGCGGAACACTTCGGACGCCTTTTGCGCCATCGTGCGATAGGCTTCCTTGTTGCCGTCGGGGACGGGCACCAGATAACCGTCGACATAACCCATTGTGCCGTCGGCGGCGTCGTCGACGATCGACGCGAAGCCGCCGATGATCATGCGTTTCGCGTCGAACGGCATCGCTTCGCCCATGCTCTGCATCCGGGGGTCGCTCATCATCTTTTCGTTCGCCGCGTCGCGCGTCGCGCGGTCGGGATATTCGAACCAGCTGAACACGACGGTCTCGTCGGGCTTGGCCTGCACCGCGCCCTTGAAGTCGTTGACCTTGCCGTCGGGCACGTCGTCGCCCCAGCATTCGACCATGCGGCTGACGCCGAATTCCTTGAACAAGGGCGCCGCTTCGGCGGCATGTTTGCGATAGGCTTCCTTGTTGGCGGTCGGCACCGCGACCACAAATCCTTCTACATAGGTCATCTTGTCTCTCCTTGGGGGGGCGGGAGGGGGTTTCAGGCGGCGGGCGGTCCCGCTTCTTCGCTGAAGGCAGCCAGCTGCGCGTCCATCGCGCGCTGGAAGGCGGGGCGGGCGAGGCAGCGGTCCAAATAGGCCTGCAACCGCGGCTGCTCGGCGATCAGCCCGGCTTCGACGGCTTCGCGCAGCACGGTCGCCATCGCGATGTCGGCGACGGTGAATTCGCCCGTCAGATAGTCTTTGTCGCCGATCGCATCGTTCAGGCGGCCGAGTCGGCCCTGGATGAATTCGATCAGGCTCGGCCGGCGCAGCTTTGCCCATTCCTCTTCGGTCGAGAAAATATCGACATTGCCCAGTTCGAACAGCATCGGCTCGACGCTGTTATAGGCGGCGAACAGCCAGGCGAGCGTGTTGGCGCGCGCCTGCGCGTCGCGGGGCATCAGCCGTTCGTCCTTCTCGGCGAGGTGGAGCAGGATCGCGCCGCTTTCGAACAGGCGGATGCCGCCGTCGTTGAGCACGGGGACCTGTCCCCACGGCTGAAACAGGAAATGGTCGGCGGGGCGGTTGACGGCGCTGATCAGATGTTCGGCGTAGTCGAGACCGATTTCCTCGCACGCCCAGCGCGGGCGCAGGTCGCGGACATAGCCGCGCGCGAAATCGGGAACCCAGTCGAAGGCGGTGACTTCAAGGCTGCTGTCGGGATTGACGGGCATGGGGAACTCCTCTCATTTTTCTTGTTGGGGGGATTCAGAAGGAGGGCGGCGGCGGCGCCTTGTCGTCTAGGAAGGGCACGACCATCGCCGTGATCGCCGGGATTTCGCCCATGATCCCGATGTGCGAGGTCGCGGGCAGGATCGCGAGCCGCGCCTTGGGTGCCGTGGTCAGGAAACCCTGCGTCGCGGCCGCCACGTCGCCGCCGCCGCGCAGTTTGAACAGGTGGATCGCATGGTCGAGCGTGACGCCGTCGGCGTCGCCGATGATCACCATCGTCTTGCCGGGGATCGCCTGCACCGCGGCGTCGGACCAGCCAAAGGGCGTCGCGTCGAGCGCCTTGATATTGGCGACCAGCTTCGGGAACTTGTCGGGCGCGGGCGACAGGCGCTTATATTCGGTGTCGATCGGGCTGCCCGCGAAGATGTCGGGGGTCAGCTTGGAAATGCCCGCCAGCACTTCGGGATACCAGCCATCGAGCTGCGAAGTCGCCGACAATATCACCTGCTTGCCGACCTTGTCGGGATGTCCGACTGCCAGCGCGACCGCGGTCGAACCGCCCATCGAGTAACCGAGGACATCGGCCTTTTCGACGCCGAGCTTGTCGAGCACCGCCGCCGTATCGTCGGCCATGCGGTCATAGCTCAGCGGTCCGTCAACACCGCCCGAACGGCCATGGCCGCGCGCATCGACCGCGATCACCGGCCGCGACGCGGCGAGCGGATCGATCAGCGGCTTCATCGCGTCGGCCGACATGAAGGCGCCGTGGAGGACGAGCAGCGGGGTGCGGCCCGATGCGAGGTCGCCGTGCACCTGATAATGGATCGCGGCGCCGGCGACATCGACATGGCCGTTCTGGACGGCGCCGGCGGACGGGGCGGCGGGCCGCTCGCCGGCGCCGGGCGCTTCTGCTGCCGCCGGCTGCGGCAGCGCGGCGAGCGTGGCCATGGCCGCGATCATCGCAAAGGCCGAGGCAAGTGTGGGGAGGGGAGAGCGTCGTATCATCGAACCATCCTCTTTGCGTGTAAGACGGAGACCAGGCATGTTTGCCTTTATGGCGATCAGGACCGTCGGGGGGTGATCAGCAAGCGCAATGCGGGCGAACGTAGCCACAGGCCTGCCCAGAGCATCACGCCCAGATAGACGCCGAACAATGTGTGGCTGAACAGCGGGCTGTCGATGCGCAGGTGCGTCGCGATCGCGCCACCGAGATAGCCGGTGATCAGGATCGCGCCGAGCACGGCGGTGCGCGGCCAGATATAAAGCAAGGTCGGGATCAGCAGCAGGATGCCGAGCATATACATCGTGCCGACCTCGAGCGGCCATCCGAGGCCGGGCGGGCTGTATTTGATCGCCGTTTCGGGCGACACCAGCTTGAGCCCGGCGTCGAAGAGGAGGAAGATGATCACGACGCCGCTCAGAACGCGGCCGGCGATCAATTGACCCTTTCCGGGCCCATTTCCGGGCGGTGTATCGGTCATTCTCTTCCTCCTCCCTGTGCCTTGCTTATGCGGCGGCTTCGGCGGGTTCGCCGGTCGGGATCGCGGTGGGGTCCATCCACATCACTTCCCAGATATGGCCGTCGGGGTCCTCGAAGCTGCGGCCGTACATGAAGTCGCCATATTCCTGTGTCGGGGTCGGGTCGGCCTTGCCGCCCGCCTTCACCGCCTTGTCGACCTGGCCGTCTACCTCTTCGCGGCTGTCGGCCGAAACGCAGAGCAGGACCTGCGCGGTCGTGCGCGCGTCGGGGATCGTCTTCGAAGTGAAGGTCGCCCATTTTTCATGCGTCAGCAGCATGACGTGGATCGACCCTTCGGTGACGACCATGCAGGCGGCGGTCTCGTCGGTGAAGGCGGGGTTGTTCACCGCGCCGACTGCTTCGTAAAAGGCCTTCGACTTGTCGAGGTCGGTGACCGGCAGGTTCACGAAAATCATCTGTGGCATTTACTCTCTCCTTCGGGGGGTGTTGGAAATCAGCGTGCGCGGTGCGCGGGGGCAATTACCTGTCGCATCATGCCGCGCCTCCGCTGCCGAACAGCATCCGCACATAACGCTTCAGATGGGTGACGCTCTCGCGCGCAATCGCCGGGTCGTTCGTCGTTTTCGCCAGGACGAAGCTGCCCTGCAGTACCGACTGGATATGCTGCGCGAGGCCGATCGCGGTGACGTCCCCGGGCGCGCCATAAAGATCGATCGTCGCCTGGATGTCGGGGGCGAGCGCTTCGCAATAGGCATTGATGCTTGCCTCGCACGCGGCGCGGATCCGGTCGCTCGTCGCATAGGCTTCCTGCACCATCGTGCCGACGAAGCAGGTGTAATCCTCGGTCGGGCCGTCGAGCATCGCGAGGCGGAAATCGATATGGCCGAGCAGCCGGGCCAGCGGATCGTCGAGGTGGACGTGCGGCGGCATCTCGAACATCGGGCGCGCGCGGTCGGTCCAGCCCTCCGCCGCGGCGACCGCCAGATCCTCCTTCGACGCGAAATGATGGAAAAAGGCGCCCTTGGTCACCCCCGCTTCGGCGCAGATCTGGTCGACCGTCGTCGCCGAGTAGCCTTGCTTGCGCACCATAGCATGCGCCGCCGCGATCAGCTTCGCGCGGGCGCTGCCGCGCGGCGCGCGCTTGCCCGGGGTGCCGCCGCCCGCCGAGGGGACGCGGGCGGCGGCTGCGGGGCTCGCTGCGGAGGGGGAGGAAGGGCGATTCGTCGTCGTCATGCGAATCAACATACCGACTAGTTGGTATGTTGTCAAACCCCGATCGGCACCAAGCTCCGCGGCACCTTCGGCACCTTCCGAAAAAGACTCGACCTTCCCGCCACTTCGCATAAAAAGGCCTTTGGAACAAAGGGGGCACATTGTGCTGTTCCGGGGGAAATATGGTCGCGATCGTCTCAACCACCGCCTATCTCGGCATCGAAGCCCGCGGGGTCGAGGTGCAGTGCCAGATCACACCGGGCGTCCCGCGCTTCGTTGTCGTCGGCCTGCCCGACAAGGCGGTCGGCGAAAGCCGCGAGCGCGTCCGCGCCGCGATCGCCGCGATCGGCCTGTCGCTCCCGCCCAAGGTCATCACCGTCAACCTCTCGCCCGCCGACCTGCCGAAGGAAGGCTCGCACTACGACCTTCCCATCGCGCTCGCGCTGCTCGGCGCGATGGGGGTAATCGATCCCGAGACGCTCGCTTCCTATGTGGTCGTCGGCGAACTCGGCCTCGACGGCCGTGTCGCGCCGTCGCCCGGCGTGCTGCTCGCCGCGATCCACGCGGGCAGCGTCGAGCGCGGGCTGATCTGCCCCGCGGCGCAAGGTCCCGAAGCGGCGTGGGCGGGCAATGTCGAGGTGATCGGCGCGCCCGACCTCCTGTCGCTGCTCAATCATTTCAAGGGCAATGCGCCGCTGTCACCGCCGGTCCCGGGCGAAGTCGAAGTGCCCGTTCGCGTCGCTGACCTGTCGCAGGTCAAGGGGCAGGAGACGGCCAAGCGCGCTCTCGAGATCGCCGCCGCGGGCGCGCACAATCTGATCCTGTTGCGAACGTAAAGACCCCGAGATTTTGATGAGGAAAAAATCCTCATGATTTCCTTGTGACTTGAGGCGACTTGCCATAGAATAGGGATTGCGCGCCCCGCTGACGGGAGCGCAATCGCGAAACTCGTGCCGCGTTTGGATGCACGAGAGCGGGCTCTGCATATGCTCACTGCAGAGTGCTCCCGCTTATTCCTGTGAGCGAAAGGAGAAGCTTATGGCCAGCAAACAGATATTCGCCTCTGACCGAGGCACCGGCTGCTAGGAATGTTTGATTTCCTAGTGGCCGTATACTGATCCTGATGGGTCAGTAATGGCTGCTCCAAGACGGCGCTTACTCACCAAGTCAAGTGCGTTGTTTGATCATTTGGATCACGTCTTGGGTGAATATTGGGGCAGCTAATGAGTAAGCGTTGGCTCACTTGAGCCGTGATCCGCGTCCTGAAGGGGCTGCGGTGATGGCGAAGTTTAAGGTGACCCTCGGCGAGGATTTCCGCGTCGATGGTGTCGATATTGAAGATGTCGGGGAGGTCGCGCAGCTTGCTGATCTTTCCGAGCGGGTGCGTGGCGCGCGTCATCGCGAGCGGCTCGTCTATGCTGTGATCGCTGCGGGGCTTGTTGCTCTGGCAGTGTCGTCGGTCGTCGGGTTGCTCGACAATAGCTTCGACGAGCTGGGCACGGTGTGGAACATTGTTGCTGGCCCGATGGGGCTTGCTTTGTACCCCGTTCTTCAGCGGAAGGGACTGCTGCCGTCAAATGGCTCGAACTCGTAATACCACTGTTGTCGTCAAACGCGTCCAAATGGATTTGCCGCCGCGCTCTCTTGAGAGGCTGCAGCGACTGCAGGATGTTACCGAGGCCGCTTCGTACGCTGAGGTCATGAGGAATGCGCTGCGCCTGTACGAGGCCATGATCGCCGAAACTGAGGCGGGTCGAGAAATCATGATCAAGAGTAAGGACGGACTGACCCCGCTTCACCTGTTCTCAGCTTAGGCTCTCGGACTGAGGTCCGCCCGTCCTCACCCCTGCTATCTGACTGTCCTCTGATCCATGAGCTTTGCTAGCAGAGCGGGCAGCGCAATATCGCCGCTTGTATCGTCCGAACCACTTGGTTGATCCGGCGAAGGCCGAAAGAGAGCATTGAGGATAACCAGTCGATCCTCTTCTTCCGCCGCGCCCTCGCTTATCAGTGCGAGGTATGTCTGCGTCATGACGCGGCGCTCATCCGCATCGCCTTCCAGTCTGCGTTCAGTGAGGTAGTGGCGCAACAGCACTCGCGCGGTCCAGAATATCACCGTCAGAACCGTGCCTAGGGCACCTGTAACGACCACATAGGTCGACAGGGCGATTGAGCGGCCCTTTGGTGGATCGATCACCATCCAATCTAGAACATTCACGCCGGACGCTTCGAGCATGAAGGTGATTGCGAACCAGAATACCACCAAGCCTATGAGGCCCCCTGCGATGCCAAAGTTTCGGAGGTTGATGAACGCATCTTGGCGATTGTTGGCGTGGCTGCCCTTCTTCTCGTTCCAGTACTGCACCGAGGCCTTAAGCTTCATATCCTCGACGTAGGCCTTTTTCACGTTGTTGATGTCGGCGATTGTGTCATCGCCTTCTCGACGAAGGGATTTCCTGAGCTGAACGCTCCGGCGCGCAGTGCGCCAATATGTACGGACTGCAAGTTCGTCTGCTTCCCTAGACAGTTCTGCGACCATCTGTTCTTTGTCCGCGAGGAGAGTGTCATGCTTAGTCAGAAGGGCGGTAGCCTCGTTCTGCCATCGTGCGTAGTCGGCGCGTGATGCGGACCGTACAGCGGTGCGATCGATCATGCTTGGATTCGACATGAGGAATACCGCGCGCGCGTGTGTGGGATTCCACCACTGTATGCCTATTTGGTTCACGCTGATCCCGTACGCTAGGGCGGCGAAGTCCAAGCCAAAAGCCTCGCGGATTGACATGATCGCCCTCCCGACTTCGCTTGTGGAGTGAATCAGGGACGGGGGTTTGCCCGCGTAATGTCCGTCTACCGCACCTTGCGGGTCGTAGGCTTCGTGCCCCTGATCTGCGACCATCTTGGCATACTCAACCAACGAGTCGTATTGCGGGAGCACAGAGTCACGGACATTCTCCGGGAAGTATTCGAGTGAAGCTTGCGCGAGCCATTGCCACTTGTCTCGTTCGCGGACCGTCCAGTCTACGAATTGAGAAAGCTTGGTTGCCCGGAATACCTGATCACCGATGTGAATCTCGAATAGCGCACTGTTCTTATTCTCCGACATAAGCCCTCCCCCTTTGCGCCGCTTATCATATGCTACGTTCGGGCTTGAACTGAAAAAAGCAGGGCCAAGAGAGGAAAGACGAGAACCTACAGGCGCGCGAGCAGGTTGCGGACACTGGAGGGGTGCCAATGCCCACCCCGGCGAGTCTGAATATGTCGGGCATTCAGCTCCGCTGCGATGGCCGGGAGCGACGTCTTGCCGCACGCTCTTATTTCCTCAACGGTCCCCGCAAGGTCCGCTGCGAACTGCTCAGCATTTTCCTTTACAGCCTCAACCGCTGCGCCGTTCCCTTTGCTTGCCCTGCGGAGCGCTGCGGCGCCGTTCGGGTTGCCTAGCTTCACCCCACGGGCCTTTGCCGCCTGAAGGGCAGCGCGGGTGCGATCCGCGATCCTTTCCCGCTCGTCCTCATTGATGACGGCGAGGAGTCCGATGGTCAGCCGGTTGACGTCGGGGTTGTCGGCACAGACGAAGTCCACGCCGCTGTTGCGAAGGCTCAGGGTGAACTCAGCATTGCGGCTCAGGCGGTCGAGCTTCGCCACGACGAGCTTAGCGCCAGTGCGGCGGGCATCGTCGAGCGCGGCCTGAAGCTGGGGGCGGTTGTTTCGCTTGGCGCTCTCAACCTCCGTGTATTCCGTGACCACTTGCCACCCCCTACCGTCGCATAGAGCGTGAACGGCATGGCGCTGCGCCTCCAGTCCAAGGCCGGAGCGGCCCTGCTGGTCGGTCGAAACACGGTAGTAGGCCACGACGCGGCACATTCGATCACTCCTTACAACTCCACGTAACGCTCGTTAGGCGGTTTTGTATGGTTATGGAATAGGCTGCTTCTCTCAACTCGTCGCCGAAAGGACTCGTCTGGACTCAAATCGCCGAGATGCTCCGGTTAACGGAAACACCTCGCCGCGCTTGTGTGTAGATGGTCGGGCCTCAACAACAGGAGGCTACATGACAGACGACAAGATGGCTGCCGAATATGAGAACGTGCTGACGATCCGCACGCGAATATCGGCACTGCTGGGGGACTATGCGGCACCCGAAAGGGCCGAGCGGGACACAAAGCTGCCCGCAAAGGCACGGGCGATCCGCCGCCGCGTGAAGAAGCTACTCCGCCGCCCACGCGGGGCGCGCAAGGTAGCGTAGGGAATGAGGAAGCCCCCGGCACCCCTCAGGGACACCTAGGGGCTTCCTTCATTCTCGCTGGCTAGCGCCGAGCATTGGCGCCCGACACCCTTGCAGCATCCAGCGCAATCCCCTGCACTGCCCAGCTACGGGCCGCAGCCATTGCCGCTGCGGAGTCTTTGCCGTTGGTCACGTCGCGCTGATACCGCATTATCGCCTGATCGACACGATTGCCCGCCAGCTTCTCGACTAGGTCGCGCTTGGCTGCAGGGATGCCGGGAATACGCAGCGCGTTCCGGATAATCGTATGGCGGTCGGTCCTGTCGAGCATCTCGACACCGTCACGGAAAGGCGCCGTCCCCTGCTGGACGTTCTCCAGCCCGTTCAGCGTCCCGCCAACACCTGAGATGACCCTAGCGGCCACTGAGGGGCCGATGCCCTTCAGCGTCCTGAGCATGTCCGTGCGGACTTCCTCCGGCGACTTCTTGCCGGTGATGGCGTCCCGCAGCAGGTGTGCGGTGATCGCGTCAACCTCGTCGTCTTCGGCTTCCTGCGCCGCGCGGTCGCGCTTGGCTTCCGCTCGGTCTGCATAAGAGGCCGCGCGGTCGGTCTTCGATTGAAGCATACCATAGAGGCGCACTGCGTCATCCTCGCCTATGTCACCGTCCTCCGCCATGCTGGTGATGCGCTCAGCTGTGACGATTGGCCCCTGATCGAATATGCCCATCATGAGCGACGTTGCATTGCGGTCGGTGCGCGCTTTCTCGTCGCGGTGCCACTGGGCCGTCGCCTTGGCGATATAGGCTTCGCGCACCTGAAGGAGCTGGCGCCGTTCCGATGGTGTCAGGGCAAGACCGCCGGTCATGACCGGGGCGCCGAAGGCGGGCTTAGGGCCGCGTATGTAGAGTTCGATGGGCGACAGCTTCTCCGAAGGGGAGGCGTAGGTCGGATCGGGTGCGATGACCGAACCGCCGACATCCTCGCCGCTGCCAGCGCCGATGGCCGATGCAATGCGCGTCGACGATTGCGCTACGGTCTTGCCGCCACCGAAGTAGGTCGGATTCTGCCGTACGATGGTCGCGCTGAGAAGCTGGTCAACGGGGGTGTTAGGGTCGGCCTGAAGGAACCGGGGGCCGTCTCCGGCGCCCAATACGTGCATGATGTACATGTTCGCAGTGCTGATCGGCTTGCCGATAGCGGTAAGCGCCTTCTGGTTGTCGGCGATGAGCGCGTCCATGAGCTTTTCCTGCACGGCGACGTCAAACCGCTTGCTTGCCCACGCTTCGCGGGCCTGCCCACTCGTCGCGCCATAGACGCGCTTATAGAGCCGCTTGAACGTGCCTTCCACGAACTGATAACGTCCGCTCGCGCTCGACCCCATGCTGTTGGTCGCGCTGTCGTCGCCGCCACTTTCGGGGCCACGAACGGCGGCCTTGAAGGCTGCGGGAGAGAATGCGGGGGCGGGTGTGGTGTCAGGTGCGCCGCGCGTTGTCGAAGGCGGCACGTCGACCGCCGCAGGACCACGAACGGCCGCTAGCGTCGTTGCGTCGAGTGTCTCGCCCGCCGTCCCGTCGACATCAATGCCGCCAGCCAACAGGCTATCGAACAGCTGCACACCGTCCAGCGCCCTGCCGGTCTCCTCAAGCTGCGCTGCAATCTCCGGCACGGTGTCCAGAAGGGCGGCGCGGACTTTATCTAGGCGGACAGTGGGAGGCAGGACGGACAGCGCCACGGACAAGTCCACATGCCCCCGGTCGGCCTGATCGCGAACGCTTTTCGTGAAGTGACCTATGGCCTCCTCGTTGAAACGCTCTTCGATCCTCTGAAGCGCCAGCGATTCAAACTGTGGTCGGGTCTGCCCCATTTGCTCCGCGAGGTAGCGCATACTTTCAGGGGTCGCGAGGAAGTCGCGAAGCTGGCCCGTTTCCGAATCGACGGCGAAGCCTTCAAAGAAGGTTTCGACGCGGTCGCGGACGTCGGCCTGCCGCTCCTCCAGCGTCAATTGATCCTGCTGTTCGACAACGGCGCGAAGCTCCTCGTCGAACTCGCGGAGATTGTCATTCCAAGCGGACATGGTCCGCCCACGGGCGACGGCATTGCGGTAAGCGTAAGAGCGCCCCGCCTTTTCTTCGTCCACGGCCCCAGCCGCTTGGTCGAGCGCGCCGCGTGCTGCGTTGTCGCTCACATCCTTGGCGAACTTGGTATTGGCGTATTGCTGGAAGTCCCGCGCTGCGTCGGTCACCATGCCCAAAGACCGCATAAGGGCCTCTGCGCCCCCGTCGCCCCGCCGTGCTGTCGCCATCGTTGCGGCGGCTTGCAGGCGGTCGGTGCGCGTGTCGCGGCGTTCGGGTAGGATGGAAGTGCGGCGGTCGACCAGCCGCTCGCGCGATTGACCGGAGGTGCGGGCGGTGACCCGCGATAGGTCTGCCATGTTGGTATCTTTCATAGCCCCGGCGGGGCGGTTGGCGGGGTGCCGTGTCGAACGGCATACCCTCGCGGCCAGCTACGGGGCTGGCAGGGAACTTGGAGGGATTGAAGGGGATGCGCGGCAATAGTCGTCCGGACATGCCCGCCTACGGGGGAACGCCGCCAATCGCCGTATGCGTATCCCGCTTCGGATTTTTGTGCAGAATCTATCGGCGGCGGCTCCGTCGCTCGTGGGCCACGATCCGCAAGACCCCATCGGGCCTTTCGAAGCGATTGCTCTGAGCGATGTGGGCGAATCTTTCGCGGGCGTGTTCGCTGGCCAGCGCCATTGCGGCGGCGGCAAAGGGATATTGGGTCATCAGAAATCCAATCAGAAAAGCCATCAAGTCGGTGTCTTTTTCGCGCGCTCAAAGGCGATGCGAGGTGCAGGGGCACAAGCCCCTAGGCGTGATCGTCGAGCGCAATGTCGGACGCCAAAAGAGCCGATAGCGGGGCCGTCATCGGTGAAGGCCCGTCGGCCCGCTCGCGCCAATAGGCCGCATCCTGCATCCGCTGGACGTAGGACGCCGCTTCGCGGTCGGCGACAAGGCACGGACGGCATGTCGCCTTGATTCCGGCAGGGCGATAGTCGCACGGCTCGAAGGCCGAGACCGGCTTCATGGCAAGGCACTGGTGGCACTGCTGGTGACCCTCAGGGGTCGGAACGGGTCTGCGCTTGCCCATGACGGGTGCCTTTCGGTTTCTTGAGGGGGAGCTGTAGAGCCGCTTTGGGGCTAGGGAGGGTCGGCCAAAGTGGCCTTTTTCACCCCCGCATTTCTGCGGGTCTCAGCTATGCTTAGCGGCTCATGTTCGCGGCTGCGGTAGGGCAGGATGGGTCACGCCCAAAATGAGCCGCTAAGGGGGTGCTTAGGGGCGAGCCGCTGCGGTCCGTTGACGGGCCTGCCAGCGTTTGCGGTCAGCGGTGTCGGGGGCGTCGGTCGAATAGGCACGGAGACCATCGGCACGTAGGGCGCCGTTGAACTCCTCGCGGGTCAACATGCCGAAGCCCTTGCGGTCGAATAGCGCCCGCATCTCTTCGTATGCGTAGTCTGCAGGGACCGTGAGGGCGTAGACGGCTGGACCGGGGTCGCGACTGCTCGCCAGGGCGATCTGCCCAGCGAGGCTGCGGCGCATGAGCATCTTGCTCACGACCGAGAAGCCAGCGAGGCCAGTATGGGGTCCGCCGGTCGGAGCCTTGCCCCTGCCCGCCTTCAGACGGCAGGCATTGGAGCAATAGCGGGATGAGGCGCGCTGTGAGCGGTAGACGGAGGCGCACTGGGCGCACGTCCGCTCGCGGCCAACGCGGGCCGGAATATCGGTGTCGGGGGTCATGGTTCCTTGGGGTTGTCATGGTTCGAAAGAAGTCCCCCCGCCGGGAACCATGACGAACGCGGCGGGGGGCGCCCGCACGGGGCGGACAAGTAGGTTAGACGGCGGCGCCGTAATCGACCCGCACGAGACCACCGGGAAGTTCGATTACCTGCTCGCGGGTGCGGGTGGCATAATCGTCGCTATCGGGGCCGTAGGGGTCGTGAAGGGGTTCTGCGGGAGGATGCACGGCGAACATGTCATCGACGATGTCGCGCCAAGCCTTTTCGCCAGCCGACGTGTCGGGCGCGGTGTGACGGTCCGTCATGGCTTAGGCCACATTCCCGGTCAGGCCCTTACCAAAGCCAGCGGCCAGCTTGTCGATACGGGCTTCGCGCGCATTGTGCACGGCGCGGGCCTTGGCTTCCTCCATGATGGCGTACTGGTCGCGCGACTTCTTCACGTCGTCCACGGCCTTCTTGAGGGCCGCCTTCATGCGGCGGTCACCCGCAGGGCCTTCAAGGTCCGCTGCTTCCCGTGCGATTTCGCCCAGGCGGTTTTCGAGCGCGCGGCGGCGGTCACCCTGATAGCGGTAAACCTTCTCCGCCGTCGGCTCGCCCGTGGTCGGATCGACCGCGCCGGTCTTGTAACCGTCGAACTCGGCGAGCTGCGCCACGATGCGGCTCTGCTCTTGGTCCAGCTGGCGAAGCTGGTTGGCCTGCGCGAACATCTCGACCTGATAGGCATTGGCGCCAACGCCGGGGCCTTGGCGGACGCGAGCGCCGAGCGCGAGGTTGGCAATAGCGGTATTGACCAGCTCCGCTTCCCGAGCCTCACGGGCCGCACCGGTGAGACCGGCAAGCTGCGCGATGATCGGCTGACGCATCTCAGGCGCGAGGGCCGAGACCGTCGGCTTGAACTCAGTCCGGCTCAGGACTTGGCGGGATGCCGCAGCGGAGCCGTTGGTGTCGTTAAGGTGATCGAAGGAGAGGATTTCGGCAGCAAGGGCGTTGTCGTCGCCGAAGCCGTGATCGGGGCCGGTGTATGGGGTATCGGCAGGATTGCCGGTGTTGTCGTCGCTCATTGTCGTAGGCTTTCGTTGGTGGTGGTGGTGTGGCGTGTGCCACGGACGGGCGCCCCCCGATGGGAAGCTATCCGGCTCAGGCCGGAATGAGACGCCCCCGCCGCGCTCCAGCGCCCACGACAAAAAGGCGTGAGGCACGGGCGGGGGCTACGGAACCGTCACCCGCCGCTGATCTGGCGGCGAGGAGGTCGACCGATAGGAATAGGGAACGGCGCTGCAGGTCTGCAGGGGCCGTTTAGGGGTGCCGCTTACGCCGCGACCAGCCCGTGCCGACCGTCGGCATGTGCGGCGACCCACAACGATCTGGTCGTTGAGGGGTGCCTGAGGGCGGAGGCTTACGCCGCGACCGCCTCTCGGGCAGCTTGATCGACGTTAAAGACGAACAGCTCAGGGGCGTCGGGGTGCTTCGCCCAAAAGGCGAGGTCGGCTGTACCTTCGTGATTGACGATCCCGACGCAGCGAGGCCCGCACGAAGTCTCGACAGGGTGAAGAGCCTTGGTGCCGGGGCGGAGGCGTCGCATCGCTTCCTCAGTACGCGGCTTGTCCCCGCGCATGTAGACAGAGAGGATGCGGCAAAGGTCGGAAACGACAAACCACTGCTCCCCGTCCTTCATAATGACGCGAAGCGGCTTGCCGTGATAATCCATGGTGAAGGTGTCGGTGGTTGTCATGGTGATGATGTCCTAGGTCAATGATCCGACAGGGGACCGGGGGCGTATGCCACCCCGCCCACACCTGAAGGATGTAAGAGGTAATGTTGGAGGAGGTTGACCCATGGGTGACTTAAGGTGGTCCTGAGGGGTCTCTTCAGGGAGACCAAACGGACCCTTTAGGTAACCTTAAATATCCTGAACCGGGGGCGGATGGCTTCTCTGTCCGATAGTCCGGATTAATTGCAGGTACCCCGCGAAGCGGTGAATTTCCGAGCTTTTCGGCCAGCGCCGCGTCCTTCTCCTCGACCAGCGCCTTCATTGCCTCAATGGTGGACATGACGGACCCCAAGAGGTCCACCTCGGCCCGCGCTGGGTTGGAGGGCTGCTGGTCCAACACCGCTTCGACGTCCGCGTCCTGCATCACGTAATCGCCGGTGCGGCGGATTGCGGGCAGCACCTCGCGGGTCACCCAGTTCTGGAACTCGACCGCCTCGGCTTTGTCCGAGCGCATGATGAGCTTGTAGAGGCCGCTTTCGGTGATGAGCGTGACGTGAGGCTCGCTTTTGCGCCATGCGAACCCATCTCCATGATTCAGGATCATGGGGTTGTTGTGGGAGTGACGCGGGGTAGGCGCATGCCGAGACAGCCGCCGCCGGTCTTGCGGATCGCCGGAGGACTTCGTGACGGACCCAGCGGTCGAAGGCCGTGGCACCGCTGAGTATGCGAACATCACCGTGCGGATCATCCACAGCATCTCCGTGGAAGGCTATTTCAGCAACTTCAAGCGCGGCTAAACAAGTCGCGAAGGCAAAACCGAAACCGAAAGCGGACGGCAACTAAATCGGCGATGCTTCTCCAAGCGCATAGCCGCTGGCTTCGTCGCCGATAATTTTGGCCCGAAAGCGGATCATATCCCCGACGTTCTTGCTCAGAAGGTATTCCTTCCATTCGGGAGCAAACGTCGCAAATACGCCGGGATTACCACCCGCATAAAACTGCCCCCGGAGTCCACTGCCCTCCTGCCGGATAGTGACGAGCTTCAAGGTAAGTTCTAAATGCTTGCCGGAATAGGTTTTAAGGAATCGCTGTTCTTGTAGTTCTGTATGAGGGCCGGACATCAACTGCTCATACTCCGCTGAGATATTTGCGGGCAGAACATTGGGGTTTGGGCTTCCTTCAACCGACGGCAGCACGGGAGCGCTATGCGCCACGCCTCCGCTGCGCGTTTGCTCAAAATCAACAAGAACCATCACAACAGCGACAGCAAAAAATGCCGCACCCAGCGCCTGAAGTTGCCACGCCTTGAATCTCGTAACGATGGCTTGCGCCTGCTCCGCTATGCCTAAGCCATAGGTAATCACACCGAACGCCCCGACAATGGAAGCAAGGATGTGGTTCCCCAAGAAGTCAAATATCCCCATGCCGATTTCATATCAGCGGCACTTGTGTTGGCAAGACATGCAATCGCCATCTTGGCTGCGGCCTTCTCGGCAGCGATGAAGTAGCGGCGGGTCGCCTTGCCCTTCGGCGTGTTGCCGATCATGGCAATCTCTTTGGCGACGTCGAGGGTCAGGAGGTACTCTTTCGTAGGCCTTCCGCCCTTCGCGGAGGTTTTGCCCGAAACGGGGCAAAAGTCTGCGCCCTCCTCGAAACCATAGTCGCTGACGATCTGTCCGAACCAAGTCGGGAAGTTCCGACCGACCCCAAGCCACCCGTGCAGGGACCGTGCGTCGACCTTGTTGTCGGCGGTGAGGGGCAGGAGGGCGGCGGCTTCGTGGGTGTGGTCGCCGCCACATTGGCGCATTTAGTCGTGTAAAGGCGAGCCACTTGCTGGCACCATGACCGCTTCACATTGAGCAATAATAGCGGGGGATGGATGTCAAAAAAGGTAATCATGGCAATCGCGACGGCTGGACTGATCGTGACCGGCGCGAACGCTGCCTCTTTCCTACGAGCGAAGGGGTCGTTCAGCACATTCCTATACGACCTGAAATACGACCCGAGCCGCGCGTGCTCCAAACCTTATCGGCCCTACCAAATGGATAAATGGGCACGCGAACAATATGTGCGGGACGGAGAGACGTATCTTTCCTGCCTGCGCGAAACAGCGAACTCCGATGCTGAATACGCGCAGCAAGTCATCCGAGACGGCAACCGCAAAGCCGCCGACGAGTTTCTGGAGGAAGTCCGCCGGGGGTATTGAGGCGGGCTAGCAGCTAATCGCGGCATACCGCCGGATAGCGTTCCCGCTCCGCACCTGTTGGCACGATAGGTCAACGCCGCCGACCTCGCATATGGCGACGACCCGCCCGTATCGGTCGGTGTCGGTCTGGCGACATTCCATCGCCCCGCCGGAAACAAGCCGTTGCAGGCTGTCCGTGCTGGCGTAGGGGTCGCCGGGGGCGCACTCGCCAGCGCACACCATCTGAAGCTGCAGGCCCGTGTAAAACATCTCTCCCACCCCAAAGTCCGAGATAAGCCGGGGTGCGATTGCGGGGATAAGCACATTCATTCTCCTTGTTGAAATCTAATGGGATTCTCTCACGTGGCACGATGAAAAAGCAACGTGTGCCAACAGAAATTCATTCGCATCTTGTCAGTAGGTTATGGCCGTTCGAATCGCGCATTTGGTGCCATTCGAATGGCGTGAAAATGGTTCACTGGCCGGTAGCCCGGACTAATTCGGCGGCTCAGGTGCCATCGCGTAAATCAGTTCCGTGACCCCGCCCTGTCGCCATTCGAACCGAAGCCATCCCGTCCGGTAATCGACGGTGACGCCGGAGAAGAGCAGCCGGAGCGCGGCGTTGATCTTGCCGAAGTCCAGCGGCTCCCCTTCGGGGACGTCAAGGGCGCCCACAAGGCCCTCTAGGCGCGAGTGGGCAAGCCCCCCGTCGGCGACCGCGCGGGATTGTTCGATGACTTCCAGAGATGCCCGCAGTGCAGACAGACTTGCCTCCGCTGCTTGGACGCGGGCCGACAGCGCGCGGGACGGGGTGCGGTCCAGCAGTTCAAGAAGGTCGGCAAGGTGATCCTCCGTGCCACTTATCTCTCCCCGCAGGTTGTGTGCATCCCGGTCAAGGTCTTCCCCCCGGTCTCCCGCTGGAATGTCGTCAACGAACTTGGCCCAGCCAGTGGCGATGGCGCCGTGCACGGCCTCTAGGGAGACCGAAACGTAACCATGAGGTGCCGCGCCAAGTTTCGCTTTGGTGCAAACCAGCTTCGGCGTACCCGCCTTGCCGCGCTCGCCCTTATAGACGCGCGTCATCGCGGCGCCGCATTCAGGACAGCGCGCGAGGCCCGCAAGCATATTCTGGATCGGCGCGCCGGATGATTTGCCCCGCGCACGCGCCACGCTCCCGTCTTTGAGGGCGCGGACGGCCACCCAGTCCGCCAACGAAACGGCAGCAGGGTAGAAACCGGCCACGGGTTCCTCCGTCGTCCGCCGCTTCTTCCCGGTGCTGAAGTCCATACGACCTGTGACCAGCGTTCCCATGACAGCGGGATTGCGGAGTATCTTTGACACGGTCGAGCGGTGCCACATCTTGCCGCGACCCATGACGGGGACACCTCCGGCGTTTAGGGTCACGGCAATTATATGCTCCCCCGCTCCGGCAATGGCATCCCGGTAGATACGGCGGACGACTTCAGCGCGTTCGGGATGAAGTTGCCAGCCTTCAGCGGACCGCACGAGCCACGCGGGGGCACGGCGCGTGTAATGCTCCGCTTCGCCCGCAGCGACCCGACGGCGCTTTTCCTGCCATGCCGCCGCAACGCGCCGCCCCTTCGTTTTGCTTTCCTCATGGGCGCGCCAAGAGACCATTAGGGAGACGATGAGGGCCATGGGGTCGCTGTCCAGTCGGACGGCATCGTATTCCTGCCCGTCGTTCAGGGTGACGATGGTGACACCCGCGTCCACAATGTCATCGACCAGCCGCGAAGCGCGCCGGGGCGTCATGCGGGATATGCGGTCGAGGCTTTCGACAAGCAGATAGGAACCGTCGCCAATCAAACCGGCGCGGCACGCGTGGAGGAAGCCGCCAAGCCCGCTGTCTACATCGACGTTCGCGCCACGGTAGGCCGATACACCAAGGTCGCTCAGGGACAGCTTGTCGTCCAGTGCCAGCCCCTTTCGATCCGCCCACTTGCGCGCCGCATCCGTTTGGCGCCGATGGCTGTCACCTTGGGCCTGTTCGGGCGTGCTGAAGCGGGTGTAGCTGTAGACTTTCGGGGGCGCCGTGAGGGCGCTAGGGGCAGGTGAATGCACGAGTTGTCTTCCTTT
This sequence comes from Sphingopyxis sp. PAMC25046, assembly GCF_004795895.1. Lineage (NCBI taxonomy): Bacteria > Pseudomonadati > Pseudomonadota > Alphaproteobacteria > Sphingomonadales > Sphingopyxidaceae > Sphingopyxis > Sphingopyxis sp. PAMC25046. Next base: position 4,050,154 of record NZ_CP039250.1, on the reverse strand, counting down.
CAACGAGCGGCGGGTTTCCCTCGCCGGAAGTCCGGAGTAATTCCGGGTCTCGTCGTGCCGTATTCGATGATGTCGGGGCCGCCCGGCGCGGGCAAATCGCTGATGGCGGCGTGCATGCCGGGCATCCTTCCCGACCTCACGCCCGCTGAAGCGCTCGAAGTATCGATGATCGCGTCGGTCGCGGGGACCCTTGAAGGCGGGCGCCTCGTCCGCGCCCGGCCCTTCCGCAGCCCGCATCATTCGGCATCGATGCCCGCGCTCGTCGGCGGGGGCTTGCGGGTGCGGCCGGGCGAGGTCAGCCTCGCGCATCTCGGCGTGCTCTTCCTCGACGAACTTCCCGAATTCCAGCGCGGCGTGCTCGATTCGCTCCGCCAACCGCTCGAAACGGGCGAGGTCAGCGTTGCGCGCGCCAATGCGCATGTCACCTTCCCGGCGCGTGTCCAGCTCGTCGCCGCGATGAACCCGTGCCGCTGCGGCCACCTCGGCGATCCGGCGCTTGCGTGCAGCCGCGCGCCGCGCTGCGCCGCCGACTATCAGGCGAAGCTCTCGGGGCCCTTGCTCGACCGGATCGACCTGCACGTCGAAGTACAGGCGGTGAGCGCCGCCGACCTCGTCCTGCCGCCGCCGGCCGAAGGCAGCGCGGAGGTCGCGGCGCGCGTCGCGGCGGCGCGCGATGTGCAGACCGCGCGCTATGCCCAGCACAAGGCGCGCACCAATGCCGAGATCGATGGCGAACTGCTCGAAGCGGTCGCGACGCCCGATGATGCCGGACGCAAGCTGCTCGCGCAGGCGGCCGAGGCGATGCGGCTTTCGGCGCGCGGTTATACGCGCATCCTGCGCGTCGCGCGAACGATCGCCGACCTTGCCGCCGCCGAATCCGTGGGGCGCATCCATATCGCCGAGGCATTGAGCTATCGCCGGCAGGCGCCGAGGAACTGATGGAACCCTTCACTTTCGAGGCCGACATCATCGAATGGCGCGGGCCGGCGCCCTTCCTCTTCGCCACCGTTCCCGACGATCATATCGGCGCGATCCGCTATGCCGCGATGACGGCAAGCTATGGCTGGGGCGTGGTGCCAGTGGTGGCGATCATCGGCGGTACCGAGTTCGCGACGTCGCTGTTTCCACGCGGCGGAGGCTATCTGTTGCCGGTCAAACGCGCGGTGCAAAAAGCCGAAAGCGTCGGGATCGGCGACCGGATCGCCGTCGCTCTGCGGGTCGGCCGACCCGAAGTGTGCTGAAGCGAATTTGCCCGATGGCAAAGATTTCACAACATATCGATGTCATATGGCGAAGATGACTGCGACTGGCGATCTGGTGAAAGCGTGGCGCGGCCGGCTGTGGCTCGGCCTGTCGGCGCTGCTTCTCGTCCTGATCGCGGCCCCCGCGCATGCGCGCGCGCTCGATGTCGAACGCGACTTCTGCCACGCGGTGAGCGACACCGCGCTGGGCGACGACGCCTTGTCCGGGCTTCGCTTTTCGTGCCGCGGCGCGCCGGCGGGCTATCAGCGGGGGAGCCTGTGGTTACGCGCTCCGCTCGACGGCGCAGTACCACGCCGCGATCTGGCACTGATGGTCCATAATTCCCGCTTCGACAGGCTTGCGGTCGGCTTCTCCTATACCGACGGCGCGACGCGCTGGCAGCGGGTGCGCAGCGGCGATTTCGCCTCGCACTGGCGCGCCGGCGGACAGATATTGTTCGAGGCACCGGGTCGCGGGGTGCCGCTCGCCGCGGTGACGATGCGTTTCGACGGGCTTTCGGGGCACCAGTTCGTGCGGGCGCGAATCCTTACGAAGGACGAGGCGGGAATGCAGTCGGCGGGCATGGCGGCGGCAGTCGGCGCCGCGCTGACCCTGCTGCTCGTCAGCGGCATCTACAGCCTTTCGCTCGCGGTCGCGGTGCGCCGCCAATATCTCGCTTGGCAGGCGGCGTGGGCGGCAACGATGCTACTCTGGGGTACGCTCTGGTCGCAGGCACATCTGGGGCTCGTGCCGTGGGCTGCGGGAACGATCACGGCGCAGGCCGGCACCTTCCTCGCTTGCCTCGCCATCGCCGTCGCGACCGCCAGCGCGGTAACCGCCGTCGAACGCGGCACCGTGCCCAGCGGGCTCCGGACCACGACGCTCCTCCTCGGCGCCGGTGTCGGCCTCGCGGGCATACCGCTGGCGCTCATCCGCGGCACTAGCCTCGCTGCGCTCGCCGACCTCCTCGGGCTCCTTGTCATCGCCGATTTGATGATGGTCGTCCTCTATCTCGGCTGGGCGTGGCGGCGCGGGTCGATCGAGGCACGCGACTTCCTTGGCGCCTGGGGGCTGCCCATGGCGGTGCTGGCATTCATTCACATCGTCGATATCGAGGACGGCTTCTGGGGCGGCGGGTCGAAGCTCGTCGTGCTCGTCGCCGCGACGTGGCAGGCGCTGTGGCTCGCGGCGGCGGCGACACGCCGCCTTGCCTATCTGAGGATCGAGCGCGACCATGCGCGCGATGCCGAGGCCCAGGCGCAGCAGCTGGCGCGCCGCGACCCGCTGACCGGTCTGCCGAACCGCCGCGGCTTCATCGACAGCGTGACGCCGCTGCTCGACCGCGCGCGCGCCGACAATTTGCCGGCGGCGCTGCTCCTCGTCGACATCGACCGGTTCAAGTCGATCAACGATATTTTCGGTCACGAGGCGGGCGACGCGGTGCTGTGTGGTATCGGCCGCCGGATCGAACGCTGGGAAGGGCCGATGTGTACCGTCGCGCGGCTGGGCGGCGAAGAGTTCGGATTGCTGACGATCGGGATGGAGGGAATCATCCTCAGCCGCTTCGCCGAAAGCATCCGGCGCGGGATCGCCGCGTGCGATCATAGCGAGGCAGTGGGTGAGCGGCTGGTGACCGCGAGCGTCGGGGTCGCCGAGGTGCGGCCGGCGTGCGATTTCAAACAGCTCTACCGGCTCGCCGATGAAGCCCTTTACGACGCCAAGCGCAGCGGCCGGAACAGGGTCGCCGTCCAGCGCCACCAGAATGACGCGGGGCGTGCATCCGGACGCGAGGTCGCCGTGTCGAAATGACGGAAATTTATTGGGGCCGCGCCGATGCGCGGCTCCAGTCAGAGTGCGGCCGACTTGTTCTCGACGACCTCCAGCGGCGGCGGCGCTTTTGCCGCCACTGCACCATGGCGGCGATGCGAGAGCTTGCCGTCGACTTTGCCGCCATTCTCGATGGTGATGCTTTCATAGACCACATCGCCGGTGATCCGCGCGGTCGCGTGAACGATCAGCGTCTTGGCTTCGATCGACCCGTCGAGCAGACCCGCGATCTTCGCGGTCTCGGCGGTCACTGCGCCCTTGATCTCGCTCGCTTCGCCCTGGACGAGATTGGCGCATTTGAGGTCGCCCTCGATCTTGCCATCGACGTGCAGGTCGACGCTGGCGGCGACATTGCCGGTGACGACGACGTCCGATCCAAGGATTGAAAAGGTCGTATGACGCGCGCCGGTCGCCATCTTAGCGGGCACCGCGGGCGGCAGCGAGGGAGCCGACTCGCTGTCGGGCATCGGCTTTGACTTCGAGAACATCGGCTTTTGCCTCCAGGAATCTACGTGGATTGACCGCTTCGCCGTTCAGGCGGACTTCGAAATGCAGGTGACTACCGGTCGAACGGCCCGTCGAGCCCATCTTGGCGATCTGCTGGCCGGCGGTAACCTGCGTGCCGACCTTGGCGGTGAACCCCGACAAGTGCGCATAGCGCGTCAGGATACCCTGACCATGATCGACCTCGACGACATTGCCATAGCCCGACTTCTGGCCGACGAAGCTGACGCGGCCGGGCGCCGCGGCAAGGATTGGGGTGCCGATCGGGCCGCGAAAGTCGAGACCCGCGTGCATCGCGCCCGCGCCTGTGAAGGGGTCGCTGCGATAGCCGAAGCCCGATGACATCATCATCACGTTGGCAGGATTGCCCGACGGCACCGCGACCAGCGTGCGTTCGAGCACCTCCATGCGGAACAGCGCGCTGTCGAGCGCCGCGAAGCTGGCGCCCAGCGTCTTGGCTTTGCCCATGCGGTCGCGATAGGGGATAAAGGGGCCACCGCGGCCGGCGGCGGCGTTACGGACGAGCCGGTCGGGGTTGAGGCCGAGTGCTGCGACTGCGATTTCGGCCTTCGCCGCACGGCCCTTGACCGCCGCGAGCAGGCGGCCCGCGAAGGCTTCCTGCCGCGTGGCGAGCCGCGCGAGGATCTGCGCTTCGGGAGGCAGGTTCGGATCGATCGCGCTGGTCTTGACGGGCTCGGCTGGAACGGCTGACTGCTGCGCCGCCGCTTCGGCGGGCACCGCCGCCGGATCGATCCCGAAATGGGTTTCGGCGACGCTTTCGAGCAGCGCTTGGCGCTCCTCGAGATCGGCCGCGGTTTCCGCGACGCGATCACGATATTTGGCGATACGCGCTTCCGACGCGGCTGCCGCTGCTTGCTGATGCGCCACCGCGGCGCGTTCGTCGGCGGTGAGCAGCTGGTTGATCAGCACGGCAAGCGTTGCGCCGGCCCAGGCGAGCAGCACGATGCCGGCGATCAGCGCGACGCGTTTCTGCCAGACGGCGCTGACACGCAGGAATCGGACATGGCCGTGCGTGCGAACGAAGATTTCATGGTCCTGAAACAGCGCAGAGACGCGCTGGCGCAAATCGCGCAGGCCCGTTGTTTTCGACGACAAGTGGCGACCCCATCTTGTTTGTTTTGTGGAGCCCTCCGCCCCGATTGATGCGCGCCTTATCAGGCCAATTGGCCCCGTGCGAATCTTTGCGCGCCGAGTCGGGTTGAATCGAAACCATCGCGCGGTGAACGGTGTCAACTTGCGCGAATGCTACCAATTTGGCCGGATTCTACAGGCGAATCGGTCTTTTATATTGACGGCTTGCTTACCCTTTTGGGCTAGGGCTAAGCGGGTGAATATCATGGCCGAATCCGCTATCTCCGCCCCGAACGAATCGCCGCGCGACGTATCCGCGCCGACGGGCGCACGTCCGCGTTCGGCGGTCAGCACGGGGGTCGGCATTGTCGGACTCGCCGGTTTGGTAAGCTATTTGCTCATCGCGCGCTTCGCACCGGAAATCGCGGCTTTCCTCGGCATCGATTGGGGATCGCGCGGGCCGATGAGCGGGCCGAATTCGGCGATCGCGAGCGTATTCGCCTGCGGTTTGCCGATGGTGCTTTGGTCGGTCTTCGTCGACAAAGTGCATCGCAATCCGTCGACCGGGATCGATTGGGCGCAGCGCCGCCCGTGGCGCGAAACGCTCGATATCAGCCTGACCAAACTCGCCGGCCTGTGGGCGACATGGGGTCTGATCGCGCTGATCTATGCGACGATGCGTTATTATTGGGAGGGCAATTACGCTTTTTCGATGAACCTGCTCGAGACCGTTGCGCCGTGGCTGCTCCTCGTCTCGGTTCCTTATATGCTGTGGCTCGACCGGCGGATGGTCGAGCCGCGCGACGGTTGCTGGCAATTCGGGCGCTGGCTCATAGCGCCGGGCCAACCCGTCGACGGCAAGGCGATCGGGCATCATCTGCGCGCCTGGGCGGTGAAGGGCTTTTTCACCGCCTTCATGTTGTCGATCGTCCCGGGCAATTTTTCGGGGCTCGTCACCGTGCCGATGAGCGAGGTTACCGCCAATCCCTATCTGACCGGGCTGTGGGCGATCAATTTTCTCTATCTGGTCGACGTCCATATCGCGACGGTTGGCTATATATTGACGCTGAAGCCGCTCGACGCGCATATCCGCACCGCCAATCCCTATGGCATGGCGTGGGTCGCGGCGCTCGTCTGCTACCCCCCCTTCATCCTGATGAACGGCGGTCCGCTCGATTATCAGGTCCATGGTTCCGACTGGGGCTATTGGCTCGCGGGGCATGAGGGACTGCTCATCGTCTGGGGGACCCTGCTGGTGCTGCTCACCGCAGTCTATAGCTGGGCCACGATGGCGTTCGGCATCCGCTTTTCGAATCTGACGCACCGCGGCATCATCACGCACGGGCCGTATAAATACACCAGGCACCCGGCCTATATTTCGAAGAATATCACATGGTGGATCGGCTCGCTGCCCTTTCTCGTGACCGCGGGCGGCTGGATCGAGGGCGCGCGCAATGTCGCGCTGCTCGGGCTGGTCAGCGGCATCTATTACTGGCGCGCCAAGACCGAAGAGAAGCATCTTCTCGCCGATCCCGCCTATACCCAATATTGGAATTGGGCGCAGACCCATGCGCTGGTGCCGCGCCTGTTCGCCCGGATGACCGGTCGCACGCGCCCGCTCATCCGGCTCGAACCCGACGAGCGAGTGGGCCCGGTCGCCTAGCTTCCGTTCTTCCTAATTCGTGACGCTGTGGCTTGCGGCGGCGGCCTCGGCCGCGCGGCGGGCCTGCAGATCGGCATGGGCCCGATTGATCATGCGCCACGCCTTTTCGCAGCGCTGCTGGTCGGAAGGCCGATCGCTGGCGCAAAGCTGATTGAGCCGCGCGAGGACGGCCTTGGGGCTGTTATCGGCGCCCGCAGGAAAGGCCCGGACATATTCGCCGAAGCTGTTCGAGCCGATCGCGGCGGCCGAGTTGATGTCTATGCCCTGCGCCGCGGCGGCCGTGGAAAACAGGGCAAGCGCGGTCAGGCTGGCGGTCAAACGGATCATCATCGACTCCCGCATCATTGGTTTGCATGTCGATGATAACATGGAAAGATCGCGATACGAAGCCCGGCCCGCGCGGTGCTGGAACCGCGCGGGCCGGGGCAATCATCAGAACTTCACGCCCGCCTCGACACCCCAGATGCGGGGTTCGTTGACGTAGCTGGTCAGATTGTTGAAATCGATGCCGCCGGTCGGCGATTCATCATTGGTGATGTTGCGCACGAAGCCCGCGATGTCGAAGCGGTCGGTCCTATATCCGACGCGCAGCCCGCCCTCGATCATCTTGTCGTCCGAAAATTCGACCGAGCGATAGAGGAAGAACTGCACCTTCGAACGATAATACCAGTCAGTGAAGGCATAGATCGCGCCGTCGCCGACCGGGATCTCGTAACCCGCGGTCGCATTGAGCGTCCATTTCGGCGACTGCGGCAACTGGTTGCCGTCAATCGAGAAGATGCCGGGGCTGCCCGGGCGCTGCGGATCGAGTATGGTGCACGGCGTCGCCGAGCCGCAGCCCGCGACGAAGGCGTTGGCATCGTCGATCTCTGCGACGTTCCAGGCGCCGCCGACCGAGAAGGTCAGCCCGCGCGCCGGCGCCGCCTGCAACTCGGCCTCGATGCCATGGCCCTTGGCGTCGACGTTGAGCAGGCTCGCGACGTTCGCGGTGCCGCCGACCGCGGTGAGCTGAAGATCCTTGGTGTCGAAATAATAGCCGGTCAGGTTGAAGCGGACCCGGTCGTTCAGGAACGCGGTCTTGATCCCCGCTTCGTACGACATCGTTTCTTCCTGATCGGCGGTCGAGATCGTCCGCGCAAAAGTCAGGCGACCCTGCACCGACGGCGCGCGATAGCCGCGCGCGACGCGGGCGTAGAGCGTCAGCGCGTCCGACGCTTCATAGCTCGCGCTGGCGTCCCAGGTCAGCAGCTTGCCCTTGACTCGCGCGGCCTGCGGCGGGACCGGCGTGTTCGGGTTTACGACGAAGTCGGGGCGCGTCTCGACCGGACGCGACGCGACGAAATCGCGCGTGTCGTGATTGTAGCGCGCGCCAGCCTGCAGCTTGAAGCCACCCTCGAACTCATAATTGACCGAACCGAAGATGCCATAGGCTTCGCTGTCCTGCCGCTGGATCGCGATCGCCGACGGGGTCGCGTCGGTCGGGCCGCCGAATTCGAAGCTCGAAATGTCCAGCTTTTCATCGAAATAGAAGGCGCCGAACTGGTAACCGAGACCGCCGCTGTTGTTCGACGCGATCCGGATTTCCTGCGTGAACTGGTCGAGGCTCGGCACATTATCCTGGCTCTGCGCCTGGAAGGGGATGAGGCCCGGACCCGATTCGGGCAGGAAGACCGCACCAAAGCCGCCGTCGATGTCGCCGCGACTGCGGAAATTGCCGTTCCAGTAAGAGGTGATCGAGTAGGCGGTCACCGGCCCGAAATCATATTCGAGGTTCAACGCGGCATTATAGGTGTTGAGCTTCTGGAAGTTGACCCCGTCCTGCCAGACCTTGTCGCGCTCGAATTCGGTACCGGCCCCGCCGAGCCCGACAAGGCTGTTGCTGCCCGGCACTTGCGTGTTCGCGCGGAAGATGATCGCCGAGCCGTCATAGACGCGGACCTGGCCGGTGACGCGGCCGGTGAAGGGGCCGCTTTCATATTGGAGCTGGAGGCGCGCGGCGATGTCGTCATAGCCGCCGAGATCGTCCTTCTTCGTGGTCGCGATATTGTCGACCCAGTCGTCGCGGTGCTGATAGAGGCCCGAAAGGCGGACCGAAAAGCCGCTGTCGTCGGCGGCGCCCGCCGCGACCTCGACCTGGCTCGTGCCGTAACGGCCATAGCTGACGCGGGCATGGCCGCCGGTCTTGCCGGGCTTGACGGTGTCGAACTTGACGATGCCCGCCGGCGTGTTGCGGCCGAACAGCGTGCCCTGCGGCCCGCGCAGCACTTCGACGCGGTCGAGATCGAAGATCGGAAAGCCCTTGAGGATCGGGTTTTCGAGCACGACGTCGTCATAGACCAGGCTGACCGGCTGCGACGCGTTGAGGTCGAAGTCGGTGTTGCCGAGCCCGCGGATATAAAAGCGCGGGAAGGTGCGGCCGAACGAGCTTTCGATGTTCAGACTGGGGACGCGGCCCGCGAGCACGCGGACGTCGGCGCCGGTCGAGGTGATCGCGCCGAGCGTGTCGCCCGACAGCACCGAGACCGCGACGGGCACGTCTTGCAGGCTTTCTTCGCGGCGCTGTGCGGTGACGACGATGTCGCCAAGGCCGCTGTCTTCGGCCACGGGATCGACGGGCGCATCCTGCGCGGCGGCGGGAGCGGCCCAAGTCGCGGCGGCGAGGGCAAGGCTTATAGCGGTAGCGGAAGGAAAGTGGCGCATGGGCGGCTTCCTGAAACAGAGTTGACGATGGGAGAGCGGAAAACCAAGGCTCTTTGGCGACGCGCGCGCGCGCGATCAATCGCGGAAATGCGCGGCGCTGACGTTCGTGTCAGCAGTGTTGCGAAATTGCTGCACTTTGGCGATCGCCCCGCCGCCGTTGACACCTCGTGGTCCCAATCCTATATTGCGCCCATACCCCTTCGTCCGAGATAGGGCCTGACTTTGCGCAACAGGCTGTACGGATAGGGCGGCGGGGATTTCGAGATGCGTTGGAAAGCTGCGGTAAACCGGCAACGGTTCGTCGCGGCCTTTTTGCGTCTCTCCCGCGCTCGCGAGCTATTTTCTTAAGGCGAGACAATCACTTATGGCGACCAAGGCGAAGTCGGTGGGCAAGGCCCTCGAAGCAACCGCAAGCAAGCGAATCCGCAAGCTGTTCGGTAACATCCACGAAGCGGTGGAGATGCCCAACCTCATCGAGGTACAGCGCGAATCCTATGAGCAGTTTCTGCGCTCGGATCCTTCGATCGGTTATGTTTCGGGTCTCGAAAAGACGCTGCGCAGCGTTTTCCCGATCCGCGATTTCGCCGGCACCGCCGAGCTCGACTTCGTCCATTACGAACTCGAAGAGCCCAAGTACGACGTCGAGGAATGCCGTCAGCGCGGCATCACCTATGCGGCGCCGATGAAGGTCACGCTGCGCCTGATCGTCTTCGAGGTCGACAGCGAAACCGACACCCGTTCGGTGCTCGATATCAAGGAGCAGGACGTTTACATGGGCGATATGCCGCTCATGACCGAGAACGGCACCTTCTTCGTCAACGGCACCGAGCGCGTCATCGTGTCGCAGATGCACCGTTCGCCGGGTGTGCTCTTCGACCACGACCGCGGCAAAACCCACTCGTCGGGCAAGTTCCTGTTCGCCGCGCGCGTCATTCCCTACCGTGGTTCGTGGCTCGACTTCGAATTCGACGCCAAGGATATCGTCAACGTTCGTATCGACCGCAAGCGCAAGCTGCCGGTCACCAGCCTGCTCTATGCGCTGGGCATGACGGGCGAGGAAATCCTCAACCATTTCTATGACCGCCTCGTCTTCGAGCGCGCCGAAAACGGCTGGAAGGTCCCCTTCGTCGTCGAAAACTGGCGCGGCTCCAAGCCCGCCTTCGACGTGGTCGACGCCAAGACCGGCGAAGTCGTCTTCGCCGCCGGCCACAAGATCAGCCCGCGCCTCGCCAACAAGGCGGCGAAGGACGGGCTCGACACGCTGCTGATCCCAACCGAGGAAATCTTCGGCCGCTACTCGGCCTATGACCTGATCAACGAAGCGACCGGCGAGATCTATATCGAAGCCGGCGACGAAGTGTCGGCCGACAATCTCGAGAAGCTCGATGCCGCGGGCATCGACAAGCTCGTCCTGCTCGACATCGATCATAACAATACCGGCCCGTGGATCCGCAACACGCTCAAGGCCGACAAGGCCGAGGATCGCGACCAGGCGCTGAGCGACATCTACCGCGTCATGCGCCCCGGCGAACCGCCGACGCGCGAAACCGCCGAAGCTCTTTTCGGCGGCCTGTTCTTCGACGCCGAGCGTTACGACCTGTCGGCGGTCGGCCGCGTCAAGCTCAACATGCGCCTGGGCCTCGATGCCGAGGACACGGTCACCACGCTGCGCAGCGAGGACATCCTCGCCGTGGTCAAGGAACTGGTGAACCTGAAGGACGGCAAGGGCGAGATCGACGACATCGACAATCTCGGCAACCGCCGCGTGCGTTCGGTCGGCGAGCTGCTCGAAAACCAGTATCGCGTCGGCCTGCTCCGCATGGAACGCGCGGTCAAGGAGCGCATGAGCTCGGTCGACGTGTCGACGGTGATGCCGAACGACCTGATCAACGCGAAGCCCGCGGTCGCCGCGGTGCGCGAATTCTTCGGCTCGTCGCAGCTCTCGCAGTTCATGGACCAGACCAACCCGCTGTCCGAAGTCACCCACAAGCGCCGCGTGTCGGCGCTCGGGCCGGGCGGTCTGACGCGTGAACGCGCGGGCTTCGAAGTCCGCGACGTTCACCCGACCCACTATGGCCGCATCTGCCCGATCGAAACGCCTGAAGGCCCGAACATCGGTCTGATCAACAGCCTCGCGACCTTTGCGCGCGTCAACAAATATGGCTTCATCGAGACGCCGTACCGCCGCATCGTCGACGGCAAGGTCACCAACGAAGTCGTATACCTGTCGGCGATGGAAGAGTCGAAGCACACCGTTGCGCAGGCGAACGCCGACCTCAACCCCGACGGCAGCTTCATCGACGAGCTGATCTCGGCACGCGAAGCGGGCGAATTCCTGATGGCCCCGCGTGACCAGATCACGCTGATGGACGTGTCGCCGAAGCAGCTCGTTTCGGTTGCAGCGTCGCTCATTCCGTTCCTCGAGAACGACGACGCCAACCGCGCGCTCATGGGATCGAACATGCAGCGTCAGGCGGTGCCGCTGCTCCGCGCCGAGGCTCCGGTCGTCGGCACGGGCATGGAAGGCACCGTGGCACGCGACTCGGGTGCCGCCATTGCGGCGCGCCGCGGCGGCGTGATCGACCAGGTCGATGCGACGCGTATCGTTATCCGCGCGACCGACATGGTCGAACCCGGCAAGTCGGGCGTCGACATCTATCGCCTGCAGAAGTTCCAGCGTTCGAACCAGTCGACCTGTATCAACCAGCGTCCGCTGGTGAAGGTTGGCGACGTCGTCCGCTCGGGTGACATCATCGCCGACGGTCCGTCGACCGAGCTCGGCGAACTGGCGCTCGGCAAGAATGTGCTCGTCGCGTTCATGCCGTGGAACGGCTACAACTATGAGGACTCGATCCTCATCAGCGAACGCATCGTGAAAGACGACGTCTTCACCTCGATCCATATCGAGGAATTCGAAGTCACCGCACGCGATACGCGCCTTGGCCCCGAAGACATCACGCGCGACATCCCGAACGTCGGCGAGGAAGCGCTCCGCAACCTCGACGAAGCGGGCATCGTCTACATCGGCGCCGAAGTCGGCCCGGGCGACATTCTGGCCGGCAAGATCACCCCCAAGGGTGAATCGCCGATGACGCCGGAAGAAAAGCTGCTCCGCGCGATCTTCGGCGAAAAGGCCAGCGACGTGCGCGACACGTCGCTTCGCCTGCCGCCGGGCGTGTCGGGCACGGTCGTCGAAGTCCGCGTCTTCAACCGTCACGGCATCGACAAGGACGAACGCGCGATCGCGATCGAACGCGAGGAAATCGAACGGCTGAAGCAGGACGCCGACGACGAGCGCGCGATCCTCAACCGCGCGACCTTCTCGAGCCTGAAGGACCTGCTGATCGGTCAAACGACCAGCGCGGTGCCGAAGGGGCTGAAGAAGGGCGATGTCGTCACCGAAGAGATGCTGGTCGAGCTGGACCGCGCCGACTGGTGGAAGCTGGCGGTGGTCGAAGACAATGCCCAGACCGCATTGGAAGCGATCAAGGCGCAGTATGACGACGCGATCAAGCGGATCAACGCGAAGTATGAAGATCGCGTCGAGAAGCTGCAGCGCGGCGACGAACTCGCCCCGGGCGTGCTCAAGATGGTCAAGGTCTTTGTCGCCATCAAGCGCAAGCTGCAGCCGGGCGACAAGATGGCCGGCCGTCACGGCAACAAGGGCGTCATCAGCCGCATCCTGCCGAACGAGGACATGCCGTTCCTCGAAGACGGGACGCATGTCGACATCGTGCTCAACCCGCTGGGCGTGCCGTCGCGCATGAACGTCGGGCAGATCCTCGAAACCCACCTCGGTTGGGCTTCGCGCGGTCTGGGCCGGCAGGTCACCCAGGCGCTCGACGAATGGCGCGACGCCAATCCCGACGCCGTCGGCGGGCAGATGCCCGCGGCCGTGCGCGACGCGCTCGAAAACGTCTATGGCGGCGAATATGTCGAGGACATCAAGTCGCGCGATGCCGAAAGCATCGTCGAACTGGCCGACAACCTCCGCGTTGGCGTGCCGTTCGCGACCCCGGTGTTCGACGGCGCGAAGGAAGCCGACGTGTCGAACATGCTGACCCTAGCGGGGCTGCACGAATCGGGGCAGTCGGATCTTTACGACGGGCGCACCGGCGACAAGTTCGATCGCAAGGTGACCGTGGGCTACATCTATATGCTGAAGCTCCACCACCTCGTCGACGACAAGATCCACGCGCGTTCGATCGGCCCCTACAGCCTCGTCACCCAGCAGCCGCTGGGCGGTAAGGCGCAGTTCGGTGGCCAGCGCTTCGGTGAAATGGAGGTCTGGGCGCTCCAGGCCTATGGCGCGGCATACACGCTGCAGGAAATGCTGACGGTGAAGTCCGACGACGTGATCGGCCGCACCAAGGTTTACGAAGCGATCGTCAAGGGCGACGACACCTTCGAGGCCGGCATTCCCGAAAGCTTCAACGTGCTCGTCAAGGAAATGCGCTCGCTGGGCCTCAACGTCGAGCTTTCGTCCTATGCGGACGAAGATGATGACGAAGGTCCGGAAGCTCTTCCCGAAGCCGCCGAATAAGATTTTTCCTCACCCCTCTCGCCCGCGGCGAGGGGGAAGAGTGGAGCCAGAATATGAACCAGCTTACCAACTTCATGAACCCGGTCGCGAAGCCCGAAACCTTCGACATGATCAAGATCGGCATCGCGAGCCCCGAGCGCATCCGCTCGTGGTCGTTCGGCGAGATCAAGAAGCCCGAAACGATCAACTACCGCACGTTCAAGCCCGAGCGTGACGGCCTGTTCTGCGCGCGCATCTTTGGCCCGATCAAGGATTATGAATGCCTGTGCGGCAAGTATAAGCGCATGAAATACAAGGGCATCGTCTGCGAGAAGTGCGGTGTCGAAGTCACGGTGACCAAGGTCCGCCGCGAGCGCATGGGCCATATCGAGCTCGCCGCGCCCGTCGCGCACATCTGGTTCCTGAAGTCGCTGCCGTCGCGCATCGGCCTGCTGCTCGACATGCAGCTGAAGCAGCTCGAGCGCGTGCTGTATTTCGAAGCCTATATCGTCCTTGAGCCCGGCCTGACCCCGCTCGAAAAGTTCCAGCTTCTGACCGAAGACGAACTGCTCGACGCGCAGGACGAATATGGCGAAGACGCTTTCTCGGCCGGCATCGGCGCCGAGGCGATCCGCGTGCTCCTCGAAAATCTCGATCTCGAGCAGGAACGCGTCGACCTGATGGAAGAACTTGCGACCACCAAGTCGGAGCTCAAGCCCAAGAAGATCATCAAGCGCCTCAAGGTCGTCGAAAGCTTCATCGATTCGGGCAACCGTCCCGAGTGGATGATCCTCGAAGTCGTCCCCGTGATCCCGCCCGAACTGCGCCCGCTGGTGCCGCTCGATGGCGGCCGCTTCGCGACGTCGGATCTCAATGACCTGTATCGCCGCGTGATCAACCGCAACAACCGTCTGAAGCGCCTGATGGAACTGCGCGCGCCGGACATCATCGTCCGCAACGAAAAGCGCATGCTGCAGGAAGCCGTCGACGCATTGTTCGACAACGGCCGCCGCGGCCGCACGATCACGGGTGCGAACAAGCGTCCGCTCAAGTCGCTCTCGGACATGCTCAAGGGCAAACAGGGCCGCTTCCGTCAGAACCTGCTCGGCAAGCGCGTCGACTATTCGGGCCGCTCGGTCATCGTGACCGGCCCCGAACTCAAGCTGCACCAGTGCGGCCTGCCGAAGAAGATGGCGCTCGAACTGTTCAAGCCGTTCATCTACGCGCGCCTCGACGCCAAGGGTCTGTCGATGACCCTGAAGCAGGCGAAGAAGTGGGTCGAAAAGGAACGCAAGGAAGTCTGGGACATCCTCGACGAAGTCATTCGCGAGCACCCGGTCCTGCTGAACCGCGCCCCGACGCTTCACCGCCTCGGCATCCAGGCGTTCGAGCCCGTGCTGATCGAGGGCAAGGCGATCCAGCTTCACCCGCTGGTCTGCGCTGCGTTCAACGCGGACTTTGACGGGGATCAGATGGCGGTCCACGTGCCGCTCTCGCTGGAAGCGCAGCTCGAAGCGCGTGTGCTGATGATGTCGACCAACAACATCCTCAGCCCCGCGAACGGCAAGCCGATCATCGTTCCGTCGCAGGATATGGTCCTCGGTCTCTATTATCTCTCGCTGGAGCGCGAAGGCGAACCGGGCGAGGGCATGCTGCTCGCCGACATGGCCGAAGTGCACCAGGCGCTGTTCACCGGCGCGGTGACGCTGCACACCAAGGTGGTCAGCCGCGTTCCGCAGACCGACGAGCAGGGCAACGAGTATCTCAAGCGCTTCGAGACCACTCCGGGCCGCATGCTGATCGGCGAATGCCTGCCGAAGTCGCACACCGTGCCCTTCGACGTCGTCAACCGCCTTCTGACCAAGAAGGAAATCGGCGACGTGATCGACCAGGTCTATCGCCACACCGGCCAGAAAGAGACCGTGCTGTTCGCCGACGCCATCATGGCGCTGGGCTTCCGCAACGCGTTCAAGGCCGGCATCTCCTTCGGCAAGGATGATATGATCATCCCGGCGTCGAAGGAAGGCATGGTCGACGAAACCCGCGCGCTGGTGAAGGATTTCGAGCAGCAGTATCAGGACGGCCTGATCACGCAGCAGGAAAAGTACAACAAGGCGATCGATGCGTGGTCGCAGTGCGGCGACAAGGTCGCGAACGCAATGATGGACGAAATCCGTGCGACGCCGAAGCTCGACGACGGCCGTCTGGCCCCGATCAACTCCATCTACATGATGGCGCACTCGGGTGCCCGTGGTTCGCAGGCACAGATGAAGCAGCTTGCCGGCATGCGCGGCCTGATGGCCAAGCCGTCGGGCGAGATCATCGAAACGCCGATCATCTCGAACTTCAAGGAAGGCCTGACCGTTCTCGAGTATTTCAACTCGACGCACGGTGCGCGTAAGGGTCTCGCCGATACGGCGCTCAAGACGGCGAACTCGGGCTACCTGACCCGCCGTCTGGTCGACGTGTCGCAGGACTGCGTCGTGATCGAGGAAGATTGCGGCACCGAACGCGGCATGGAAATGCGCGCGATCATCCAGGGCGGTTCGACGATCGCCTCGCTGGGCGAACGCATCCTCGGCCGCACCACGCTCGAAGACGTCGCCGACAAGGACGGCAACATCATCGCTCCGGTGGGCACGTTGCTCGACGAAGCGACGACGCAGCGGATCGAGGACGCCGAAGTCCAGTCGGTCAAGATCCGCTCGCCGCTGGTCTGCGAAGCGACGCTCGGCGTTTGCGGCAAATGCTATGGCCGCGACCTCGCGCGCGGTACGCCGGTGAACATCGGTGAAGCTGTCGGCGTCATCGCCGCGCAGTCGATCGGTGAACCCGGCACGCAGCTGACGATGCGTACCTTCCACATCGGTGGTGCGGCGCAGGTCAACGAGCAGTCGAACGCCGAAGCGATTTCGGACGGCACGATCGAATATCGCGACATGGCGACGATCGTCGACCAGCGCGGCCGCCGTCTGGCGCTGTCGCGTTCGGGCGAAATCGCGATCATCGACAGCGAAGGCCGCGAGCGCGCGACGCACAAGCTGCCCTATGGTGCGCAGATCATGCACAAGGACGGCGAGAAGGTGAAGAAGGGCGACCGGATTGCCGAATGGGATCCGTTCACCATGCCGCTGATCACCGAAAAGCAGGGCGTCGTGAAGTATCAGGATCTGGCCGACGGCAAGACGCTGGTCGAACAGGTCGACGAAGCGACGGGCATCGCCCAGCGCGTCGTGATCGAATATCGCTCGGCGGGCCGCGCCAAGAAGGAAGACCTGCAGCCGCGCCTGACCCTGCTCGACGACGAGTCGGGCGAAGCGGCCCGCTACCTGCTCGCGGTCGGCACGATGCTGTCGGTCGAAGACGGTCAGGAAGTGCAGGCCGGCGACGTTCTGGCGCGTGTCAGCCGCGAAGCGTCGAAGACGCGCGACATCACCGGCGGTCTGCCGCGCGTTGCCGAGCTGTTCGAAGCACGCATTCCGAAGGACAACAGCGTTATCGCGAAGATCAGCGGCCGCATTGAATTCGTCAAGGATTACAAGGCGAAGCGCAAGATCGCGATCGTTCCGGAAGAAGGTGATCCGATCGAATACCTCATTCCCAAGTCGAAGGTGCTGGAAGTGCAGGAAGGCGACCAGGTCAAGCGCGGCGATGCGCTGATTTCGGGCTCGCCGAACCCGCACGACATCCTTGATGTGATGGGCGTCGAGGCGCTGGCAGAATATCTGGTAGCAGAAATCCAGGAAGTCTATCGACTGCAGGGTGTGAAGATCAACGACAAGCACATCGAGGTGATCGTTCGCCAGATGCTGCAGAAGGTCGAGATCACGTCGGGCGGCGACACCACGCTGCTGCCGGGCGAACAGCTCGATTATCTGGAGATGATGGAATATAACGCCAAGCTGCCGAAGAATGGCGTTCCCGCGGAAGGCCGTCCGGTCCTCCTCGGCATCACCAAGGCGTCGCTGCAAACCCGCAGCTTCGTTTCGGCCGCATCCTTCCAGGAGACGACCCGCGTCCTCACCGAAGCATCGGTGCAGGGCAAGATCGACTCGCTGCAGGGCCTCAAGGAAAATGTCATCGTCGGTCGCCTCATCCCGGCGGGCACTGGCGCGGCCATGAACCGCGTCCGCGTCACCGCCTCGTCGAAGGATGCCGCGCTGCGCGCCGCCATGCGCGCCGCGAACCAGGAGCATCTGATCGCGCCGGCGACCGCCGCCGAAGAGCATGAAGCCGAACTGGCGCAGGGCCCCGAAGCCGCGATGGGTGACGATCCGCTCGGCAAGGTGCAGGGCGAGGACTTCACGTCGGACGACGTGATGGTCGAAGAACGTCCCGAAGGCGAAGGCGAGGAATAAGCTTCCTCGCGGCTTGAGCCGACAGAAATGAGCCCCGCCGGAGCGATCCGGCGGGGCTTTTTCTTTGGCGGCTTTGGGGTGGTGAGCTGCCATAGCTCTCCTCCACTTCCGTCATCCGGGGCTTGACCCGGGACCCGCCTTTTCTTCCTGACGAAGGCGAAAAGGCAAGGCAGGCCCCGGGTCAAGCCCGGGATGACGGTAATGGGAATGCCCGCTTCCGGTCGATTCCGGCCACCAGCATTGCCGATTGCCTGTCCCCGCCCCCCGCTCTAGACCTCGGTAAAGATTTTCGAACGGAGGATAGCGGGTGAGCGACGGCAGCACGGCGAGCGAAATCTATATCGGGCTTGGCGGCGGCGGGGCGGCTGACGGGCCGCGGCAGTCGCTGGTGCTCAAACGCGCAAACCGCCACGGGCTGATCGCCGGCGCAACCGGCACCGGCAAGACGGTGACCTTGCAGGGGCTGGCCGAGGGCTTTTCGGCGGTCGGCGTCCCGGTGTTCGTCGCCGATGTGAAGGGCGACCTCGCCGGCATGGCGATGGCGGGCAGCCCGACGGCCAAGGTGCATGAGCCTTTTTCGAAGCGCGCCGCCGAAATCGGCGATACGACATGGGCCTATCGCGACAATCCGGTTATCTTCTGGGACCTGTTCGGCGAGCAGGGGCACCCGATCCGCACGACCATCTCCGAAATGGGGCCGCTGTTGCTCGCGCGGCTGATGGGCCTCAACGAAGTGCAGGAAGGCGTTCTCGCAATCGCGTTCCGGGTCGCCGACGAACAGAATCTGTTGCTACTCGACCTCGGTGACCTGCAGGCGATGCTTGCCTGGTGTGCCGAGAATGCCGACGAACTTACGACCAGATATGGCAATGTGTCGAAGGCAACCGTCGGCACGATCCAGCGGCAATTGCTCACGCTCGAAAGCCAGGGCGGCGACCATTTCTTCGGCGAGCCTGCGCTCGATATTCAGGACATGATCCGCTCGGACGAAAACGGCCGCGGCTATGTCAACATCCTCGCCGCCGACAAATTGATGGCGAGCCCCAAGCTCTACGCGACCTTCCTGCTCTGGCTCTTGTCAGAGATGTTCGAGACGCTTCCTGAAGTCGGCGATCCCGACAAGCCGAAGCTCGTCTTCTTCTTCGACGAGGCGCATCTGCTGTTCGACGACGCGCCGCCCGCGCTGACCGAAAAGATCGAGCAGGTCGTGCGCCTCATCCGCTCGAAGGGCGTCGGCGTCTATTTCGTGACGCAAAATCCGATCGACGTGCCCGAAGAGGTCGCGGGCCAGCTCGGCAACCGCGTCCAGCACGCGCTCCGCGCCTTCACCCCGCGCGACCAGAAGGCGGTGAAGGCCGCCGCCGAAACCTTCCGCCCCAACCCCAAGGTCGATGTCGCGCGCGAGATCACCGAACTCAAGGTGGGCGAGGCGCTCGTCTCGCTGCTGATGGCCGACGGCGCCCCATCGCCGGTCGAGCGCACGCTGATCAAACCGCCTTGCTCGCGCGCCGGCCCCTTGGAGCCCAAGGAGCGCGCGATCATCCAGTCGATCTCGCCGGTCGAGGGCAAATATGACACCGCCGTCGACCGCGAAAGCGCCGAGGAACTGCTTGCCGCCAAGGCCGAGCAGGCGCAGGCGGCAGCGATCGAGGCAAAGGCGCAGGCCGAAGCCGACAAGCAGGCTGCGATCGCCGCGAAGGAAGAGGCGAAACGCAAGGCGGCCGAGGAGCGCGAGCGTGTCCGGCTCGAAAAGGCGGCCGCGCGCGAGGCGGCGAAACCCTCGATGGCCGAAAAGATGATGCAGTCGGCGGCACGATCGGCGGCGACGAGCCTTGGCCGACAGGTTGCGGGCAAGTTCGGCGGCCAGTTGATGCGCGGCATTTTGGGCAGTCTGTTCAAGTGACCGACGCCGCGGCGATGGAGGCGAGCCTCGTCGCCGTCGCCGACGCTGGGGTCGCCATCCGCCACGCGCTGTTCGACCGTTTCTTCGCCGCCTTTCCCGATCGCCGCGCGAGCTTCATGATCGTCGACGCCTCGTCGCGGCGGATGACCGACGAGACATTGGCGATGATGCTCGGGTTGGCGAAGGGCGAGGGCTGGGTCTGGCCGCTCGTCGCCGAACTCGTCTTCACCCATCGCGCCTATGGGCCGCTGCCAATCGCCGAATATGATGCCTTCATCGACCTGACGGTCGACGTGCTGGCCGTTGCGGCGGGCACGGCGTGGACCCCCGAAACGGCTACGGCGTGGCAGTGTCACGCCGATGCGTTGAAGGTGATGATCCGCAAGGCGCGCGCCGAATGGGAAAGCGCGATGCCGGCCGGGGTGCCGCAACGCGCCGAATAAGAATCTTCGTCACCCCGCGAGGGCGGGGATGACGGGAGAAGGATGGCCCTATTTTTCCTTCAGCCAGCTTTCGACTTCGCGCTTGATGCGCGGGCGGCTGGCGCTGCGTTCCTTCAGGCTCGCCAGCGTCTTGTCATAGGGTTTGCGCACATCGGCGGCCAGCGGTGCCGCGATTCGCTCGAGCTTCGCGATCATCGCGGGATCGTTCGACGAAGCCGCGAGCCCTGCGAGGAAGCGGGCGCGTGCCGAGGCGTCGATGAGCCGGTCGACCGCGGCCTGATTGGCCTGCGCGAAATCGACCGCCAGTTCGGCATGGTTGGCGGCGACCGCGCCGATGATCGCGGCGCTGACGGTCTTGCCGGGTTCGTCGGTTAGCGCGAGCGCGAGTGCGCGCTTGGCAAGCGCTTCGTCTTTCGCCGACCCGAGCAATGTATAGAAAGTGCTGCGCTCGACCGCCGATTTCGATGCCTTGGCCATGGCACGCAGCTTGTCCCATTCGGCCTTGCCCGCATTCGCCGCGACGATGCCAAGCCAACGCGATTTCAACGGACCGTCGAGCGCGGCGGGATCGCTGTCCAGCAGCGCGAAGCGGCGCCGTGCTTCGGCGAGCACCTCCGCATCGCCCAACGTCCCGAGCGCCCCGAGCGTTTCCGAACGCAGGATGCTGTCGAGCGCGGGCTCGTCGGCGCGGGCGTCGAAGCCGAGCCGCCCCATCGCCGGGGCGAGCGCCGCGGTGCCGCGCGCTGCGATCTGCTCCTGCACCGCCGGCTGGTCGTCGAACAGCTTGTAGAGCGCCGCATAACGCCCGGCGGCGTCGCCGAGCAGCTTCTGGTTGGCATCCTTGGGCACCGCCGCCAACAGGTTGAGCGCCGCGCCCATCGGCTGGTATCCGGCATAGGCGAGCGCGAAATTGTCGCCGAGCAGCCCCAATTGGTCGATTGGGGCCAGCTTTGCATAATCGGTGCGAAGCGCAGTCAGCGCAGCGGACGAATAGAGAGTGCGGTAATAGCCAGCCTGGCCCGCGTTGATCAGCACCGGGCCGCAGCCGGGCAGGGTCAACGTCCCCGTCCCGCCCGCGACCACCTGCCGCGCGACCGCACCATCGCCGGCGCGCGCGAGGACGGGCACCTGCCAGCGGCGGTTTTCGGCGTCGATGCCCTGCTTGCGATCGCGGGAAAATTCACTCTGTGTCAGCGCGACGGTCGTGTTGCCGCCCGCGCAGGTCACGCCGCCGACGCGGAGCAGCGGAATGCCCGGCTGGTTCGTGAAATCATGCGCGATCGCCGTCAGCCCCTTGGCGCCCGCCGCTTCGACCGCGCCCCACAGATCGTCGGTGCGCGTATTCGCATATTTATGCTTTTCCATGTAGTTGCGCAGCCCCTCGCGCCACACATCCTCGCCAGCGTAGGATTCGAGCATCGTGATGACCGCTTCGCCCTTCTGGTAGGTGATCGCATCGAACGCCTGGTTGGTATCCTCGACCGTGCGGATCGTCTGGACGATCGGGTGCGTCGTCGCGAAAGCGTCGAGCCCCATCGCGCGCTCGCGACCATCGACGCGGTCGAGCAAAGGCTGCCAGTCGGGGTGGAAATGGTCACTCGCCTTGGTTTCCATCCAGCTCGCGAAGCCTTCGTTGAGCCAGAGGTCGTCCCACCACGCCATGGTGACGAGATCGCCGAACCATTGGTGTGCGACCTCGTGCGCCTGCGTCGAATAGATCTGCTGGCGCGTCGCATCGCTCGTGATCTTCGGATCGTCGAGCAGGATGCGCTCGAAGGTGAAGATCGCGCCCCAATTTTCCATCGCGCCGAAAAATTGCGACTGGCCCGGCCCCGCGACATTGTCGAGCTTGGGCAGCGGATAGGGCTGGCCGAAATAATCGCTGTAATAGCCGAGCAGGGGGCCGAGGCTGTCTAGCGCGAAGCGCGCCTGCTCGCCCGATCCCTTGGGCGACACGATGCCGACATCGGCGCCGCTGTCGCTCTTCGCCGCGAGCCGCTCGAAATTGCCGGTCGCGAAGAAGAGCAGGTAGGACGACATTTTGGGCGAGATATGGAAGGTCACCTTCTTCTTGCCGCCGTCGACAGGCGTTTCGCTCGTCACGGGCATGTTGCTGACCGCAAGGTCGCCCGCGGGAACGGTCGCCGAGAGGGTGAAGGTCGCCTTGTAGCTCGGCTCGTCGAAGCTGGGCACGAAGCGTCGGGCGTCGGGCGCCTCGAACTGGGTGAACAGCCCGCGCACCTCCTTGCCGCTGAGCTTGTCGGGATAGTCGAGCGCGAAAAGCCCGTTCGCCTGCGTATTGATCGTGCCGGTGTAGCGGATAGCAAGGCGATATTTGCCCGGCGCGAGAGGCGCGGGGGCGGTGAAGATTACCGTCTGCGCGGCGGCATCGGTCGCTGCGGTCAGCGCGATAGCCTTGCCGTCCGCACCTATGAGACTGGCGCTCGCGAAGTCGAGGTCGAGCGCGTTCAACGTCAGCGTCGCTGAGGGCTCGTATAGTTCGATGTCGATGCCCGCCTCGCCGGTGAAGGTCAGCGCTTGGGCGTCCGGGGTGACGCTGATGTCATAATGCAGCGGTCGCGCGATCCGTGGCAGCTGGCTCGGGATGCTTGCATCGAGCGGGGCGCCGGCCAGCGCAGGCGCCGCTGCGACGGGTGACGCCGGCGCAACTCCGGGCTGCGTGGCGCAGGCGGCGAGGCTCAGCGACGAAACGGCGCTGAAAAGGAAATGACGTGCAGTTGTTTTCATGATGCGATCCCCGGTAATTTTCTGCCATGCTACGCCTGCAGGGCCATCTTGCGGGCGCCGCTTCGACCGGCGGTCATAGCCTATCGACAGACGACGCGATTCACGGCAGCTTGGTTGCATGACAAAACCTATATTGCCTGGAGAGGTAGCCGCCGCCGTCGTCGATCCCGTCGCCTATGGCAATTGGGACCCGCTGCACGAACAGCTCGCCTGGGCGCGGGCGAACGCGCCGCTTGCGGTTGCCGAGAATCCCGAGCTCGATCCCTTCTGGCTGGTGACGCGCCACGCCGACATCATGGCGATCAGCCGCGATCCGCAGCGCTTCGCCAACGGTATCCGCCCCACGGTGCTTACCAACCGCGACGGCGAGGCGATCGCGCGCGCCGCTACGCCGAACAATGATGGGCACCTTATCCGCTCGCTGGTGCAGATGGATGCCCCCGATCATATGAAATACCGGCTGCTTACCCAGAGCTGGTTCATGCCCAAGAATCTGAAGATCGTCGAAGACCGCATACGTCACCACGCGCGGAGCGCGGTCGAACACATGCTCGCGATGGACGGTGAATGCGATTTCGCGCGCGACGTCGCGGCGCATTATCCGCTCCGTGTGATCATGGACATATTGGGGGTGCCGCCCGAGGACGAGCCGCGGATGCTGATGCTGACGCAGCAATTGTTCGGGTCGACCGATCCCGAGCTGAACCGCAGCCGCGAGGCGATCACGAGCGCCGAGCAGGCGATCGCGATGCTCAATTATGTGATCGCCGATTTCGAGCAATATTTCGGCGCGCTCACCGCCGACCGCCGCGCCAGCCCGCGCGAGGACATCGCGACGGTGATCGCCAATGCCATGGTCGGCGGCGAGCCGATCCCCGACCGTGAGCTTGCCGGCTATTATATGATCATCGCGACCGCGGGCCACGACACGACGAGCGCCTCGACTGCGGGCGCGATCATGGAACTGGCGAAGAACCCCGCGCTGTTCGGCCGTTTCCGCGATGCCGAAAGCGACAAGGCGGGGCTGATCGAGGAAGCGATTCGCTGGACGACGCCGGTCCAGCATTTCATGCGCAGCGCGCGCGAAGACGTCGAAATCGGTGGCCAGACGATCCGCGCGGGCGACTGGTTGATGCTGAACTATGTATCGGCCAACCGCGACGAGGATGTGTTCGGCGATCCCTTCGCCTTCGACCCCGATCGGGAAAAGAATCAGCAGATCGCTTTCGGCTTCGGCGCGCACGTCTGCCTCGGCCAGCACCTCGCGCGCATGGAAATGCGGATATTGATGGAGGAACTGCTGCCGCGGCTCGCGAGCATCGAACTCGCGGGCGAGCCGGCGCGCGTCGAATCGGTGTTCGTCGGCGGGCTGAAGCGCCTGCCCATCCGCTTCACGCTCGCTTAGCGCAGCCGATCGCAAACCCCTCTTTTCGCCAATGGAACAATCGCTTCCCCGCTGCGTTTCAACGCAGCTAGAGGAGTGTAAAGATGAAAAGATTGAAAAAGGGCGTGATCGCTATTGCGGCGGCTTCGATGGTGGTTTCACCGGTGTTTGCTTCGGCCGCGCCCGCGATTGATGGCGCTCGCGCAAGTTCTGCCGTTAGCGGTGAAAATAATCTCGAAGGCGCAAGCTGGATCGCGATTGTGCTGGGCCTCGCCATCGTTGCCGGCGGTATCTGGCTGGTCGTCGATGACGACAACGACGACCCGGTCAGCCCGTAAAATTCGTCGCCGGGCAGCGCCCGTCCCCGAGCAGCGGGGCGGGTGCTAGTTTTTTTCGCCGGCGAAAAAACGAGCCACGACTTCGCTCGCGAGGCGCGCGGGGCGGAGCGTTTCGGCGTCGATGCAGCACCAGCTAGACTTGACTTCGGCCAGTACATCCTCGCCGCGCTTGATGATCGTCTCGTAAAAGGCGCGCGCGCCCTGAACCTTCTCAAGGATCACGGTAGCGATGACCTGATCGTCGAGGAAGGCGGGACGGCGATAGGTGATTTCGTGCTTCAGCGCGACCCACAGATGCGCCGCGACCGCTTCGGGCGGGGCGATATGGCGCCAGTGCGCGAGCACCGCTTCCTGTACCCAGCTCAGATAATGGGCATTGTTCACATGCCCCATGAAGTCGATCGCATCGGGGCCGACCTTGATGTCATGATCGTGGGGGAGGGCGGTTGCGCTCATATCGTTGACACTAGTGTCAATATATTGTGACGGAAAGATGAATCTTCATCCCCGCCCGCGATAGGGCGCAACGCCCTGGTCGGGCAGCCACAGCCCTTCGGGCGGGGGATCCGACTGCCAGAAGACGTCGATCGGAATACCGCCGCGCGGATACCAGTAACCGCCGATGCGTAGCCATTGGGGTTGCATCTCGTCGAACAGGCGGCGGCCGATGCCGACGGTGCAATCCTCGTGAAAGCCCGCATGGTTGCGGAAACTGCCGAGGAAAAGCTTGAGGCTCTTCGATTCGACGATCGTTTCGCCTGGGGCGTAATCGATGACGAGGTGCGCGAAATCTGGCTGGCCGGTCACCGGGCAGAGCGACGTGAACTCGGGCGCGGCGAAGCGGACGAGATAAAGCTCTCCGGCGCGCGGATTGGGTACATAGTCGAGCACCGCGGTCTCGGGCGAGGCAGGAAGTTCGCTGGACTGGCCGAGATGTTTCGGTGCGAGCGGGGTAGGGGTGGAATCGGTCATGGAAAGGCTCTAGTGCGCAGCGCGGCCGATGTCATCCGGGCCCGTACCCGGGAATCGACCGCTGCAAGGTTCAGCGCCAATTCAGCGGCGCGGGCGACATATGGGTAGCGTGGGATCGCGGACAAGATGACGGTGCGTAACTTCGGGCGACAACAGGCGGCGGCGTTTGCGCTGGCGGCGGCAACGCTGGCTGCGGGCGGTCCTGTGGCCGCGCAGGATACGACGACGTCGTCCCCCCCGATCGATTTCCGCCTGCCGCCGCCTACCGACGACGGCCGTACGCCCGGCGTACAGGGGCCGTCGGACAATGGCTTGCCGCCGGTGGCGCCGGGCGAGCGGCGGGGTCAGCCGACACCCACTCCCGCCCCGACGTCGCCGCAGCCCGTTGCACCGCCGCGCGTGACGCCGACGCAGCCTGCCACCGTGACCCCTGCTCCCGTTCCCGCGCGGCGCGATACCCCCGAAACCGCGCGGCCGCGTCCGGCTCAGCCCGAAGCGGTGGAGCCTACGACGACCGATAACTTGCCATCGCCTCCCCTCGATACGGCCACGCCGCCGCCCGCAACCGTGAACGCGGCACCGGCAACCGCTGACGAAACGCCGGTCGCTGCGCTCCCCCCGGCCGACACGCCCTCCGGCACGCCGATTTGGGCCTGGGCGCTCGCCGTGCTGGCGGCGGCGGGGGCCGCGTTCTGGTATTGGCGCCGCCGCACTGCGCTAGCCGGTCCGGCGGTCGACGAGGTCGACGAGGCCCCGCGTCCGGCAGCCCGCGCCGCCGCGCCGCTGCCCAGGCCTGGGGTTCCGCCGGTTCCGCGTCCGGCGCCGGCGCCGCCACCCGCACCCGCATCGCGACCCGAGGCGGCGTCGGCCCATCCGCTCGTTACGCGCGCCGCGGGTGAGAGGCGTGCCGTCGTGGGCATGGCGCTCGAGATCCGCAGCATCCGTTTCGCACCCGATCATGTAGCGGTCGGCTTCGCGCTCAACCTGATGAACCAGGGGACGGTGCCGGCCACCGGCCTGATGGTCCGCATCGCGCTCAATCAGGGCTCGGCGATGACCGAGCCGGTTCTCAGCCGCTTCTTCGACGGCGCGGGGGGCAGCGTGCTGCGCGACGACATCGCGCTGGCGGTCGGCGCGGGCGAGGAATTGTCGACCGAAGTGATGCTGCCGCGCGCCGCGATCGAGCCGCTGATGATCGGCGGCAAGCCGATGGTCGTTCCCGTCATAGCGTTCGACGTCACCTATCATTGGGACGGCGAAGGCGAGGCGTTCGGTCAGAATGCGGGCAGCTTTGTCATCGGCCGTGAACAGGGCGCGAGCGGCAGCGAGAAGCTGGCGCCGCTGCCGCTCGACCGGGCGTCTTATGCCGTCGACCGACCCGGCGCGCGCGCGACCGCGATCCGGCGCAGCCAATAGTCCGCTTCAGGACGGCATTGCTTTTCTGTTGCGGTGCACCATCGACTGCGGCAGGACGGACCAGCTTGAAAAAGCAGGGGTGGGGGCATAGGCTGACTATCCCCGGAAAGAAGCCACAGCAGGATGGCCGGGCGAGGGACAGGCAAACAAGGTTCCCGACCGGTCGTAACAGGAGCATGACATGGACGCCTTGGTCTCAACCGACTGGCTGGAACGCGAACTGGGGGCATCGGACCTGCGGGTCGTCGATGCGACGAAATTTCTGGGGGCCGATCGCGATGCCCGTGCCGAATACGAAGCGGGCCACATTCCGGGCGCGGTATTCATGGACCTGGCGGAGCTGACCGACGCGTCGAACGCGGTCGAAAACATGGCCCCGTCGGCCGAAAAATTCGCCAGCCGCATGCAGTCGCTCGGGCTGGGCGACGGCAGCCGCATCGTACTTTACGACGACAGTCCGCTGAAGAGCGCGGCGCGCGCTTGGTGGCTCCTGAAGCTGTTCGGTGCGCACGACGTCGCGCTCCTCGACGGCGGTCTCGCCAAGTGGAAGGCCGAAGGTCGCGCGCTCGAAATGGGCAAGCAGACGCTGCGCCACCGCCACTTCACCGTATGGCGCGACGCGAAGGCGGTGCGCACCAAGGACCAGATGATCGCGAACGTCGACAGCGGTGCCGAGCAGGTCGTCGACGCGCGCCCGGCGGCGCGCTTTACCGGCGAGGAACGCGACCCGCGCCCTGGCCTCGCGCCGGGCCACATCCCGAACTCGCGCAGCCTTCCGCACGGCGAACTGTTCAATGCCGATGGCACGTGGAAGCGCGGCGACGATCTGAAAGCGGCGTTCGACGCCGCCGGAGTCGATCTCGACAAGCCGCTTGTCACCACCTGCGGCAGCGGCATGACCGCCACCGTCGTCGCCTTCGGCGCGCACCTGCTCGGCAAGGATGATGTTGCAGTCTATGACGGCAGCTGGCTCGAATGGGGCGCCGACCCCGCGACGCCGAAGGCGACGGGCGGCGCCTGAAGGCAAGCAGGTTGAATATCCTCCTCGCGTCAGGGTGGATTTTGGCCGGTGCTCCGCTAACAAGGCGGCGATGAGCAACAGCGACGATGACAGCCTTCGCCCTGCGACCAAACTTGTGCAGGGCGGACGGCGACCCGAGTGGATCGGCGATCCGCGGCTCGGCGGCGGGATCGTCAATCCGCCGGTCTGGCGCGCCTCGACGATCCTTTACGACAATATCGCCGACCTAAAGGCGCGCGGCCACGCGACGCACGACAAGCTTTATTACGGCCGGCGCGGGACGCCGACCGTGTGGGCGCTCGCCGATGCGTTGACCGGGATGGAAGCGGGCGCCGAAGGCACTTTGCTCTATCCCTCGGGGGTCGCCGCCAATTCGGCGGGGCTGCTCGCGCTGCTCTCGCCGGGCGATCATCTGCTGATGGTCGACAGCGCCTATGAACCGACGCGCGCCTTCTGCAACAGCATGCTCGCACGGCTCGGCGTCGAGACGAGCTATTACGACCCGCTTGTCGGGGCGGGAATCGCCGACCTCATCCGGCCCGAAACCCGGCTGATCTTCCTCGAATCGCCGGGCAGCCTCACCTTCGAGGTGCAGGATATTCCGGCGATCACGCGAATCGCGCGCGCCCGCGGCGTGCTGACGATGCTCGACAACACCTGGGCGACGCCCTTGCTTTTCCCTGCGCTCGCACACGGCGTCGATGTCGCGATGATGAGCCTCACCAAATATGTCGGCGGGCACAGCGATGTGATGATGGGCTCGCTGACGGCGACTCGCACCGTGTGGCCGAAGCTGCGCAGCGCCGCCTACCAGCTTGGCCAGTCGGTTTCGCCCGACGATTGCGCGGCTGTCCTGCGCGGCCTCCGGACGCTCGAGGTGCGGATGCAGCGGCAGGGCGAAAATGGCCTTGCCGTCGCAAACTGGCTGGCGGGCCGCGCCGAGGTCGGCCGCGTGCTGCACCCCGCGCTGACGGACGATCCCGGCCATGCGATCTGGTCGCGCGACTTTTCAGGCGCCAGCGGTCTGTTCGGCTTCACGCTGAAGGGCGCCGACGAGGCGGCGCGGACGCGCTTCATCGATTCGCTCGCCCATTTCGGCATCGGTTTCAGTTGGGGCGGCTACGAAAGCCTCGTCGTGCCGAGCGATCCGCAGATGATTCGTACGGCCACCCGCTGGACGGACCCCGACCCGCTCGTCCGTCTGTCGATCGGGCTCGAGGATCCGGCCGACCTGATCGCGGACCTCGAACGCGGCTTTGCCGCGATGGCCGGATGATGGACGAACTGCTCGTAAGACTGGGCCTGCCGCATCTGGCGGACGCCGAACTTGCCGAGCTTGCCATCGCCGCCGCCTTGGTCGCTGTTGCCGCCGTGACCGGCTGGATAGCGCGCCGGCGGCTCGGCGCGCGTGCCGCCGACTGGCTGCACGGTCACGAGGTCAGCGTGCGCGGCCCGTTGACCGAGCGCATCCCGTCACTGACCTTCTGGATCGGGGCGCTGCTCGTCATTATCATCGGTTGGGCAGCCTGGCCTTGGGATCCTTATGCGCGGCTGCTTCTCGGGGCGGCGGCGGCGATCGCAGCGGCCGCCTCGGTCCGGCATCTCGTCATCGGCGCTGGCCTTGGCGCGATTCCGGCGCTCCTCTTCGCCTCGATCGCTTTGGGCGCGATCCTCTCGCACGCGGTGGGCGGGCTGGCGATGATGCGCGGGCGCCTCGCGGCCACGGGTTTCGAGGTCGGCGCTCGAAGTTTCTCGCTCCTCACCATTGTCAATGTAGCGCTGACTGGGCTCGCCCTGTTCCTGCTCGTCCGACTCGGCAACCGCATCGTGCGCCGGGTCGTGCGCGGGGGCGGCGACCTCGACCCCACGCAACAGTTGCTCGTCGAAAAGCTTGCCGGCGTTGCGATCGTCGTCGCGGCCTTTTTCATCGGCATCGACCTGCTTGGCATCGACCTTACGGCCTTTGCCGTCTTCTCGGGGGCGCTCGGGCTCGCGGTCGGCTTCGGTCTGCAGAAAACCTTCGGCAATCTGATCGCCGGGATCATCCTGTTGATGGACCGGTCGATCAAGCCCGGCGACGTGATCGTCGTCGCCGATGCGGTCGGCCGGGTGAACAAGATCGGCGTGCGCGCAGTTTCGGTGATCACGCGTGACGGCAAGGAACATCTCGTCCCGAACGAATTGCTGATGACCGAGCGGGTCGAAAACTGGAGCTATTCGAGCCGCGAGGTTCGGGTGCGGATGAAGGTGGGGGTCAGCTATGACAGCGACCTGCGGCTTGCTCAGCGTTTGATGATCGAAGCGGCGGAAGAAGCGCCCCGCGTGCTGGACAGCCCTGCGCCGGTCTGCTGGATTACCGCTTTCGGCGACAGCAGCGTCGATCATGAACTGCGCATCTGGATATCCGACCCCGAAGGCGGACTCGGCAATATCCAGGGCGACGTCTATCTGCGCATCTGGGACAAGTTCAAAGAGGCGGGGATCGAGATTCCCTTTCCGCAACGCGACCTGCGTCTTCGGTCATTTCCCGAAGGCGCGTCGCTGCCGTCGCCGCCCAAACGCGCGCCGCGAAAGCGCGACTGAACGGCGACCTCGTTCAGAAGCCCACCTTCTTCGCGCGTTCGATACATTCGACGATGATGCGCTTCGCCTCGTCGACATCGCCCCAGCCGTTGAGCTTCGCCCATTTGCCGGGTTCGAGGTCCTTATAGTGGGTGAAGAAATGCTCGATCTGCTGGAGTACGATCTCGGGCATGTCCTTGTAGGTTGCGACCTTGTCGTAATAGGGAAAGGTCTTGTTGACGGGAACGCACAGCAGCTTCTCGTCGCCGCCGGCATCGTCGACCATGTTAAGCACGCCGATGGGGCGGCATTTGACCACCGCGCCTGCGACGATCGGCGAACGCGCGACGACCAATGCGTCCAAAGGATCGCCATCCTCGCCCAGCGTGTGCGGGACAAAGCCGTAATTGGCGGGATAGCGCATCGGGGTGTGGAGAAAACGATCGACGAACAGCGCCCCCGACGCCTTGTCGAATTCATATTTCACCGGCTCGCCGCCGATCGGCACTTCGATCAGGACGTTCAGGCTGTCGGGCGGGTTGTCGCCGGCGGGAATCAGATCGATGCGCATGGGAGAAGTCAGTCCTTTGTTTTTTGATTCGGGCGCCCCTTAGCCCTTCAGATCGCGCGAAGTCGAGATGCCCGATGCCGCGCGGCGACGACCGGTGTCTTCCCTGCGCTCGAAAAGAACGGCTGTGGCGGGTCTAGAGCGCCCGCCGCGGCGCCAATAGCCGATCGAACCAGTCGGGGCCACTGCCGGTTTTTTCGAGGTGCGGCCAGCGGAGCCCGCCGTGATAGGCGATCTCGACATTCCGATAGCGCCCGCCGCGCTCGACGAGCAGCCGCACCGGCGTCTTGCCGTCGGTCGCCGCCTGCACCGCGGCTTCGATCCGCTCGCGGCTATAGGCGAGCCCGTCGACCGCGACGATCTTGGTGCCATTGACGATGTCGGCCTTGAAGGCGGGGCCGTTCCACAGGATGCCGGTCGCGACGCCGTCCTTGTCGACCGTCATCCCCAGCGAATGGGTCAGGTCGGCGTTCTTCGCCTGCGCCATGCGGTCGCGGTCGAAGACGTTCGGCGTGTTGCGCCAGACGAGGCGATAGCCCGCGCGCTCGATCCCGCCGGTGGGTGCCGGGCGCCCGCTCGTCTGCATCCGTTGGCGCAGGAAACCTGCCCAGTCATAGGGATGAACCGCATTCAGCGCGGCGACGACATCGTCGAAATCATAGACCTGCTGCCCCCAGTCGCCTTCGCGTCCCCCGAAAAAGGCGCGCGCGAAATCATCGAGGCTCTTGGCGTTGTTCGTCGCGCCGCGGATCAGCATGTCGGCCTCGAGCCACATCAGCGACCCCTCGTTGTAATAATCCTCGCTCCGCGACCAGCTCGAAAAGGGCTTGGGTTTGCGCGCCGCGATCACCGGGTCGAGCGTTGTATCCTCGACCGCGCGCCACTCGCGCCCTGGCTGCACGCTGTAATAGCCGGCGTTGGTCGCCCATTCGGCGAGCACCGTCTCCTTCGACTGCATCCCCGACCGCGCGGCGAGGACGAGATCCCAGAAGCTCGTCTGACCTTCGTAGACCCACAGCAGATTGCCTTGCATCGGGGTGCGGTAATCGGGGGTCCAGAGCTTGTCGGGCCGGCGATATTTGCCGTTCCAGCTGTGCGTCAGCTCGTGCGGGAGCAGCCCGCGCTCGCTGTCGTTATCGTTCCATTTGGTGAAATAGTCGGGGTTGCGGCTGTTCTCGCTCGAACGATGATGTTCGAGACCGATCCCGCCGAGTTCGTCGCTGAGCGCCAGCAGAAATTCATAGCGGTCGAAATGGCGGACGCCGAACAGCGCGACGGCTTCGGAGACCAGCGCCGCGTGGCGCGCGATATGGTCGGGGCTCGCCTCCAGATATTTTGCCTCGTCGGCGACGACGTTCAGCGTCACCTTGTTGCCGAGATCCCATTTGCGGAAATGACGCCCCGCGAACATCGGGCTATCGACGAGGGTCTCGTAATTGGTGGCGGCAAAGCTGTAGCGGTTGCCGGAGACCTTGAGCCCGTCGAGCGCCGATGCGCCGGTCCACCCTTCGGGCAGCGTCACCTCGAGCTGCACCGGAATATTCCGCGTGAAATAGCCGGCGGGATATAGGCTGACCTCTTCCCATTGCAGGTTCATCATCGCCGGGGTGACGACGACGCGGCCTTCGCTCGTGCGCGTCGGCGACAGGAAGTCGAAGGCGACCTCTATGCTCTTGGTGCCCGCGGGCACATCGACATCAAAGGCATAGACGTCGGTCGGTTGGCGCGTCCAGGCGAGCGGCTTGCCGCCCGCGCTCGCCTTGAAACCCGCCATCTCGGCGATCGCGCCGCGCGGCGCATGCTTGCCGGGCAGCCATTCGGGATAGAGCAGGGTGAATTTGCCAGCCTTCGCCACCGGGATCGTCTGCCGGACGTGAAAGATGCCGCGCGCCACGTCGGTCGCATCGACACGGAGCTGCATCGTCCCTGGATAGGCTTTGTCGGCGGGCAGCGGAATGGTCAGCGGCTGGACGACCGGCTGGGGGCGGCTGACCGCTTCCTGCGCGTGGATGGGGGCGGCCAAAACGAGAGGAGCGGCGATGAGGGTGGTTGCGACCAAGCGTGTTTTTTTCATGACGGCTCTCTGCCGCGATTCGCACTTTTCTACAACCTTCTCCCCTTGCGGGAGAAGGATACGAAGCCTTGGCGCGGAGCGTCTAGGCGGAGTTGGATGAGGGGTGGCGGTCGCTCGGCGACCGCGCGAGCCAATGGCTCGCACCCCTCACCCAGCTTCGATTAGGCAGCAAGCTGCCAAGTCTGCGCATCCCTCTCCCGCAAGGGGAGAGGGGACTTTGCGCAGTATGTAAAATCGATTAGACGCCGCCGCCATGAGCAAGGACAAATCCGCCAAGATCCCGACCCCGCAGGCCGTGCGCGGCACGCAGGACATGCTCGGCGATTTCGCCGACCGTTTCGCTTATGTCGTCGAGACGTTCGAACGGGTGCGCCGCCTCTATGGCTTCAAGCGGATCGAGGTTCCGGTGATCGAGCCGACCGCGGTGTTTGCGCGTTCGCTTGGAGAGACGACCGACGTCGTGTCGAAGGAAATGTACTCGTTCGAGGATCGCGGCGGCGAATCGATCACTTTGCGTCCCGAATTCACCGCGGGGATCGCGCGCGCCTATATCACCAACGGCTGGCAGCAGTTCGCGCCGCTGAAGGTCGCGACGCACGGCCCGCTGTTCCGTTACGAGCGGCCGCAGAAGGGGCGCTATCGCCAGTTTCACCAGCTCGACGCCGAAGTGCTCGGTAGCGACAGCCCGCTCGCCGATGCTGAATTGCTGGTATTCGCGGATCAGCTCTTGAAAGAGCTGGGGATCGCCGAGGGTGTGACGCTCACGCTCAACACGCTGGGCGATGCGGAAAGCCGCGACGCGTGGCGCGCGGCGCTGGTCGAGCATTTCGAGGCGCATCGCGGCGATCTGTCCGAAGACAGCCTCGCGCGGCTCGACAAGAACCCGCTCCGCATCCTCGACAGCAAGGATCCCAAGGACCGCCCGATCGCCGACAGCGCGCCCGATATCGACGCGTTCCTCACGAGCGAGGCGCAGGATTTCTTCGGCGCCGTGACGTCGGGTCTCGATGCCGCGGGGGTCGCGTGGGAGCGCAACGCGCGGCTGGTGCGCGGGCTCGACTATTATCGCCACACCGCGTTCGAATTCGTCACCGACCGTCTCGGCGCTCAGGGCACGGTGCTCGGCGGCGGGCGCTATGACGGGCTGATCGAGAATCTCGGCGGGCCGCCGACCCCGGCGGTCGGCTGGGCGGCGGGGATCGAGCGGCTGGCGATGCTGCTCGCCGGCGATGTCATCGATACGCGCCTTGATGCCGTAATCGCTGTTGAGGACGACGCGGAACTTGCATTTGCAACTAAGGCGCTCTCGGCTCTTCGGGCCGGGGGCTTTTCTTCGGAGATCGTGGCGACCGGGTCGCCCCGTAAGCGGTTCGACAAGGCGGCGAGGATACCCGCGCGCGCGCTGATTTCGGTTGGTGTGCGAGATGGCCAACGCTTTACTCGAAGCAAGACCGACGGCAGCGAAGTTGCTGCCCGCGTGGATGCCTTCTTCCTTTCGATCGCCTGATGACCTCCGTTTCCTCCAAACAGATCGACGCCATCATCGAACGCCACGCCGCGTTGCAGGCGCGCATGGCGACGGGCGATATGGCGCCCGCCGACTTCGTCGCGGCGTCGAAGGAGTTTGCCGAGCTCGAACCCGTCGCCAAGGCGGCAAGCGAAGTGACGCGGCTGCGCGGCGAACTCGTCTCGCTGGGCGAGATGCTCGCCGATCCCGAAATGAAGGCGATGGCGGCCGAGGAAATCGCCGCGATCGAGGAAGCGCTGCCTGCTGCTGAGCATGATCTCGCGATCAAGCTGCTCCCCAAGGACGTCGCCGACGAACGCGCCGCGATGCTCGAAATCCGCGCTGGCACCGGCGGCGACGAGGCGGCGCTGTTCGCGGGCGATCTGCTGCGGATGTACAGCCGCTTCGCCGATACGCAGGGCTGGAAGGTCGAGGTCATTTCGGCGAACGAGGCCGAGGTCGGCGGCTATAAGGAAGTCGTCGCGTCGGTGAGCGGGCAGGGCGTCTTCGCGAAGCTCAAGTTCGAAAGCGGCGTCCACCGCGTCCAGCGCGTCCCTGCGACCGAAAGCCAGGGGCGCATCCACACGAGCGCCGCGACCGTGGCGGTGCTGCCCGAGGCCAAGGAAGTCGATGTCGCGATCAACGACAGCGACCTCAAGATCGACATCTACCGCGCGAGCGGCGCCGGCGGGCAGCATGTCAACACGACCGATTCGGCGATCCGCATCACGCATATTCCGACTGGCCTCGTCGTGATCCAGCAGGACCAGCGCAGCCAGCACAAGAATCGCGCCAAGGCGATGCAGGTACTGCGCGCGCGGCTTTACGACCTCGAGCGCGAGAAGATCCACAGCGCCGAGGCCTCGGCGCGCAAATCGATGGTCGGATCGGGCGACCGGTCCGAGCGTATCCGCACCTATAATTTCCCGCAGGGCCGCGTGACCGACCACCGCATCAACCTGACGCTCCACCGCCTGCCCGAAATCATCGAGGGCGCGATGGACGAATTGATCGACGCGCTGATCGCCGAAGATCAGGCGCAGCGGCTGGCGGGGCTGGGTGACTGACGTCGCCGCCGCGCTGCGCGATGCGGCGGCGCGGCTCGCGGCGGCTTCGGATACGCCGCGGCTCGACGCCGAATTGCTGATGGCGCATGCACTGGGCGTCGAGCGGCAGGCGCTGCTGCTCGATCCGTCGCGCTTCACCCTGTCGGCGGATTTCGACGCAATGCTCGCCCGCCGCATGAACCATGAGCCGGTCGCCTATATCATCGGCTATCGCGATTTCTGGACGATCCGGCTGAAAGTCGGGCCCGGCGTGCTGATCCCCCGCCCTGACAGCGAGACGCTG
This sequence comes from Sphingopyxis sp. PAMC25046, assembly GCF_004795895.1. NCBI lineage: Bacteria > Pseudomonadati > Pseudomonadota > Alphaproteobacteria > Sphingomonadales > Sphingopyxidaceae > Sphingopyxis > Sphingopyxis sp. PAMC25046. Next base: position 4,013,960 of record NZ_CP039250.1, on the reverse strand, counting down.
ATCGAGGCGTGTCTCGACTTCGCTCGACACGAGCGGAAGGAGGGATGGCCGAAACATATTCTCGACCTTGGCACGGGGCCCGGCACGCTGCTTTTAGCGGCGCTCAGCGAATGGCCCGACGCGCAGGGCCTCGGCGTCGACGCCAGCGAAACGGCGGTCGGCTATGCGCGGGCCAATGCGATCGCGCTCGGGCTGGCCGACCGTGCCGAACTGAAACAGGGAAATTGGGCGGAGGAGGTCACGGGCCGCTTCGACCTCATCCTCTGCAACCCGCCCTATATCGCCGATAACGAGAAGCTAATGCCAGATGTCGCCGATCACGAGCCCGCGGGCGCGCTGTTCGCCGGCGCCGACGGCCTCGACGATTATCGCCGGATCATCCCCGATCTGCCGCGAATATTGGCGCCCGGCGGGGTCGCGATCCTTGAAATCGGGCACACACAACATATCTCGGTGGGTGAGCTCGCCAAAGCCGCGGGATTCAAGGTCGCCTGCAGACAGGATCTGGGCGGCCGCGACAGGGCGCTTTTGCTGACCCGCCCCTGACACCCGCACAGAATTCGCTTGGTTTCCGCCGCAAAGCGCGGTAGGGGCGGCTTACAGACCCGGCACGGGTACCTTGATCGGTCCGGCTGGTCTGTTTCCCACTTACGATGCTGGTGCGGGGCCTTGGGTCCGGCGCAAGCGGTAAAGGGCAAGAACCGCGCATGGCGCGGGCGCGACGCGCAATTGGCGCGATCGGCCAAAAGGGGTTGGCGTAGCTTATTAGCTTATTCGACAGGATGTCTCAGTTGAACATGAACAACCGGCAGAGCGGTCGCCGTCGCGGCCGCAACAACAACAGCAACAATAACAACCGTTCGCAATCGGGCGGTCGCGGCGGGGTCGACCAGGCCAACCGCATCGACAGCCGGGCTCGCGGCAACGGCGCCCAGATGATCGAGAAATATCGCAACCTCGCGCGCGACGCGCAGCTTGCGGGCGACCGGGTCCAGACCGAATATTATCTGCAGTTCGCCGACCATTATTTCCGTGTGGTGAGCGACTTCCGCGCCCGGCAGGAAGAAAAAGCCGCGGCGAACGGGCAGGAGCGCAGCAGCGATCGCGGCCGCGAGATTCGCGGCGTCGAGGATTTCGACGGCCATGATGATACCGACGGCGACACCGACACCGACACCGGCCGCGAAGACGGCGAAACCGGCGACGAGCGGAGTGACCGCAACGATCGGGGCGACCGCGGCCAGCGCGACAATCGCGGCAATCGCGAAGCGCGGGGTGATCGCGACGACGACAATCGCGGCAACCGCCAGCGCGGACGCGCGGCGCGCAATCGCGACGAGGACGAAAGTCGCGGCGATCGCGACGACGCCGCACCGCGCGACGAAGCCGCCGAGCAGGAGCCCGCGCCGCGCCCGTCGCGTCGTCCCGCCCGCCGCGCGCGTCAGGACGACAGCGCCGACAAGGGGGCCGGAAAGGACAATGCCGGGATCGACACGGCGGTTCTGCCGCCGGCGATCGGCCGGACCGAGCGCAGCGCCGAAGGCAGCGAAACCGCCGAAGCCGCGCCTGCGCCCAAGCCGCGCCGGACGCGCAAGACGCTGGCTGCGGCTCCGCGCGATACCGGGGTCGAAGCGGCCGAATAAGCCGACGATTTCGCACTGGTTTTTCCGATTCGCATGACATAGCCTCCCCGCGGGATATTCGCGGGGAGGCTTTTTTATGCGCGCGTTGGCAATGCTTTGGGTTGCGTTCGTCCTGACGGCAGCCCCCGCGGCGGCGCAGGAGCCCACAAGGGGCAATGCGCAGGGTGACCTTGCCGTCACCATCTATAACGGCGGCCAGTCGCTGGTGCAGGATATCCGCCAGATCGCTTTCCCTGCCGGCCGGACGCGACAGGAATTTCCCGATGTCTCGGCGCAGATCCGCCCGCAAACGGTGTCCTTCGCCGCGGCGAACACCGCGATCGTCGAGCAGAATTTCGACTATGATTTGCTCTCGCCCAATGCCTTGATGCAAAAGGCGGTGGGCGAGACGGTGACGCTGCTGCGCACCAACCCCGCCACCGGTGCCGAAACGCGCGAGCGTGCCAAGGTGCTTGCCGTGAACGGCGGCGTCGTGCTGCAGATCGGCCCGCGGATCGAGATATTGCGCGACGACGGCCTGCCGGTGCGCGTGATCTTCGACAAGATTCCGCCGAATCTGCGTGCCAAGCCGACTTTGTCGATCACCGTCGACAGCGACCGGGCGGGGACGCGGCCCGCCACGCTCTCCTACCTCACGAACGGGCTCGGCTGGGCGGCCGATTATGTCTCGCTCTATGACGAAAAGGCCGGGACGATCGACGTCCAGGGCTGGGTGACGCTCTCCAACAACACCGGCACGACTTTCGACAATGCGAAGACGCTGCTCGTCGCGGGGACGCCCTCGACCCGCGGCGCGGTCTCGCCAGCCTATCGCCCGCGCCCGCAGCCGCCAGGCAACCTCCGCCGCGCGGGCACCGAAACCGCGCCGCGCGAGCAGCTGGGCGATTATTATCTCTATCCGCTGGCCGAGCGGACGACGATCGCCAATGCGCAGACCAAGCAGGTGAGCTTCCTCGACGTCAGCGGGGTGCCGGCGCAGAAAATCTATGAATTCACCGTCGGCGGGTTCGACACGATGACCGAACCCGCCAGCGCGGCGAGCGTGATCAAGTTCAACACGAGCGCGAAGGGGGGCGGCCTCGGCGACGCGCTGCCCGCGGGGACGGTGCGCTTTTATCAGCGCGACATGCGCGGCGATCCGCAGTTCATCGGCGAAAATAACATCGGCCATACGCCGATGGGAAGCGAACTCGGCCTCGCGACCGGACAGGCGTTCGACGTCAAGGTGCAGGCGACTGTGGATAAGCGCGAGCGCATTTCTCCGCGCATCACCCGTTCGTTCATGTCGTACAAGCTGACCAACGCGCGCGCACAACCGGTGACGCTTGACCTCATCCAGCGCGGACTCGACTGGTATTGGGACGAAACACGCATCCTCGCCGAAAGTCGGAAAAGCGAACGGCTCGACAGCGACGGCACGCGCTGGCGGATCGAAGTGCCCGCCAATGGCGAGGCGACGATTACCGCCACCTTTGAAACGCGCACCTGATTCGCGGGGCATGATGCGCCGCTGGCCGTTCCTGCTGTCGATGCTCGCCGCATCCCCGGCGGCGGCGCAGCTGGCGGTTACCTCGCTAGCGCCCGAGAAAGTGTCGGTCAGCGTCTTCCGCGATCCCGGCCGCGACGAGGGCGGAGAGATTTCGCCGGGCTGGCTCGAGGGTTTCGCGCTGATTTCCGAAACGCGGACGATCGACTTCCCCGCGGGCGAAGCGACGGTGCGTTTCGAAGGCGTCGCTGAGGGAATGATCGCGGTGTCGGCGATCGTCACCGGCCTGCCCGGCGGCGTGGTGCAGAAGAATCGCGACGCGGCGCTGCTGTCGCCCGCCAGCCTGCTCGACGGCTCGCTCGGCAACCGCGTCCATATCCGCCGCACCAACGGCGCGACGGGCAAGGTCACCGAGGAAGAAGCGATCATCCGCTCGGGTCCGGCGGGGGCGGTCGTGCTGCAAACGTCCGCGGGCTACGAAGCGCTGCGCTGCACCGGCATTCCCGAATCGATTCTCTACGACGGCGTGCCGGCGGGGCTGACCGCGAAGCCGACGCTGTCGGTGACGACGCGCAGCCCGGCGGCGCAGCGCGCCACGGTGACGCTCACCTATTTGTCGACGGGCTTCGACTGGGCGAGCAATTATGTCGCGCGCGTGCGCGAGGATGGGAAGACGCTCGACCTCTTCGCCTGGCTGACCGTCGCCAACAGCAATGGCGAGAGTTTCGCCGACGCCGGGCTTGCGGCGATCGCGGGCACGCTGAACAAGGTCAGCGATTTCGAGGAACTCGCCGAGCGGCCGCGCACGCCGCCGCTCCGCCTTAACTGCTTCCCGACCGGCAGCGGACGCTATGGCGCTCCGCCGCCACCGCCGCCGCCACCCGCGCCGCCGCCACCGGCGATGGAAGCGAGCATGGACAGCATCGTCGTCACCGGATCGCGCCTGCAGCGCGCGGCGATGACGACGCCCGTCGCGATCGTCGCGAGCCAGGAAGATCTGGGCGACCTCAAGCTCTATCGCGTGCCCATCCCGGTCACCGTCGCCGCGAACGGACAGAAACAGGTCGCGCTCCTCGTCAAGGACGGCGTGCCCTTCCGCACCATCTATCGCCTGCGCGTCTATCCGGGCGACGAGGGAAAGGCGATGGAGCCCGAAATCCTGCTGCGGATGCAGAACAAGAAGGCCGAAGGGTTGGGCGTTCCGCTGCCGAGCGGACAGGCGGCGGTGTTCGAACCCGTCGGCGGCCGCGAGATGCTGGTCGGCGAGGGACGGATGCGCGACCATGCGGTCGGCGAGAAAGTCGACCTCGTCATCGGCGAGAGCAGCCAGGTGCGAATCGACGTCGAAAATTATGTGCCGCCGAAGAATGGCCGGCACGACTATCGTATCACCGCAACCAACGCGAATCCGCATCCCGCAGACGTCGAACTCGGCTTTGAGGTCGATGACAGCGACAGCCTCGATTCGCGCATCCGCAAGCTTCCGCGCCGCGACGGCTTGCTCACATGGGTCGTCCGGGTGCCCGCGAACGGCAGCAAGACGTTCCACTACCGGGTAAAGGCGGAGGATTAGGGCCCGGCCTCTAGGCCGGGGGCAACGCGCGCGGGCGGTGATTTTCGTCGAGCGCGACGAAGGTGAAGAGACCCTCGGTCACGCGCTCCTCGGTCCGCCCGCCGTCGCGCGTCGCGATCACTTCGATTCTGATGCCCATCGAGGTGCGCCCGCGCCGCTCGAGATGCGCATAGACCGAGATGATGTCGCGCAGCAGGATCGGCGCGATGAACTCCATCGTCTCGATCGCCACCGTCGCGACCGCGCCCTGTGCGACGCGTCCGGCGACGATGCCGCCCGCGATGTCCATCTGGCTCAGCACCCAGCCGCCGAAGATATGCCCGTTGGCATTGATGTCCGCGGGGCGGGGGACGACGCGCAAGATCGGGTCGCGCGGGCAATCGGCGGGCGTCGTTTCGGTCATGGCTTCAAATCCGGGTCATTTTCAAAAGGGTCTTCGATCGATTCGTCGTGGCCGCTACCGCTCGACAGAAAGACGAGCCCCATCAGCGCCGCGCCGAGCATCACCGACAGGCCGACGCCGGCCGCGGTCGCGATGATCATATGGATCGTCAGCGCTTCGCCCATCGTGAAGCGCAGCCAGCTGAGCGCGCCGAGGACGGCGAGCAGCGACACGAGCGTCATGCCCTTCATCAGCCGGCGATAGCGTGTCCAGGCGACGTTCGACGTGTCGCGATTGTCGAGCGGGGAGCGTTTGACCATGCGCGCCTCCATGGACCAAGCCGCCGCCGCGGCCAAGCGTCATCGCGGGAGGTGGGACGTTTCGTCCCACATGCGAATCATGATAGGCTCGCCCGGCAACAGAATAGAATATGGGAGCGGCAGCTATGACGATCGGAGCGATTGTTCGTGAACGGACCGGGGCGGTGATTTCGGCGCGGCCGGGCGACGCGGTCCGCGCCGTGATCGACCTGCTGGCGCAGAATCGAATCGGCGCGGTTCCGGTGCTCGAGGGCGATATGGTGGTCGGCATCTTTTCCGAACGCGACATCGTTCGCCTCTTGTCCTCCTACGGTCCCGACGCGCTCGACCGTAGCCTCGACGAAGTGATGACCAAATCGCCGGTGACCTGCGATTCGGACATGGCGGTGATCGGCGCGCTGTCGCAGATGACGCAAAAGCGCATCCGTCACCTGCCCGTCGTTCATGGCGGCAAGATGGTCGGCTTCGTGTCGATCGGTGATCTCGTCAAATATCGCATCGACAAGATCGAGGCCGAAGCCGCGGCGATGCGCGACTATATCGCGTCCTGAGTCGGCGCCTCGGCGACCGGCGGCTGGCGGCGAAGCACCAGGCGAATCACTTCGGCGAGCGCCTCGCGCTCGAGCAGCCACAGGAGCGCGCCGTATAGCGCCATGCCGAGACCGACGAGCAGTGCGAGCTGCACCGGCGCGGCGAGGCCAAGCGATTCGAGCGCCTGACCCGCGAAGCCGACCCCGATCGCCATCACCAGCGCGGGCGCGAGCCCCGGCAGCATAGCGCGCGCGACATCCCACAGCGATATGCCGATCAGCGGCGCCGACAGGCGCGCGGTGACGATAAGGAGCAGGGGGGCTGCGATCAGCCACGCCCACGCCATGCCGATCAGCCCCCATTCGGCGCCGACGAGAAACGACACCGGAAAGAGGATTGCGCCGCTCATCGCGGTGAACATCGAAATCGACGGTTTGCCGAGCGCATTGGTGACCGGGGCAAAGAGTATCTGCACCGTCATCAGGATCAGCGCGAGCGAGATAAGCTGGATATAGGGCGCCATTC